>JBKPFJ010000051.1:0-17725 GCA_046728795.1 Actinomycetota bacterium
GGCGATCGAGGTCGGCGGAGATGACGTCGGGGCGAACAGCTCGCGGGCCGGCCGGTCGGGGTAGGGAGCCACGTCGAGGGGGTGGAGCATCTCCTCCGCCCGCGGGGATCATCATCCGCCGTGCCAGTCGTGCTCGTGACAGACCGCCATCCGACCCTCCGCCTCCCGCAGTGACCGTCCTGCTCTGCTACGACGGCTCCGACGCCGCTCGCCACGCGATCGAGACGGCGGGAGGGACCGTCGCGGAGCGGAATGCGGTCGTCCTCACCGTATGGACACCGGCCGCCGCGATGACCCCGCTGGACCCGCTCGGGGACGCCGTCGGCGGGCTTAGCGGAATCTATGCCGAGCTCGACGCGACCGGGAAGCAGCTGGCCGACGAGCAGGCGGACCAGGGCGCTCGGCTAGCACGGCAGGCGGGGTTCGAGGCCCGTCCGCGCACGGAGCAGGGCCGCGCTTGGTCGACGATCGTCGAGGTCGCCGCCGAGCTCGAGGCGACGTTGGTGGTCATGGGTGCCCAGGGCCACTCGGCGCCGGGCGCGCTGCTTGGGAGCGTCTCGGAGCGGGTGCTGCGGCACTCCCGCCAGCCCGTCCTCATCGTCCCGGGCGCGACCTGAGGTGGGCGGAGCGCGGGGGGAGGGGGCCGCTCCCAGGCGCGAGAAGCTCAGCGACGAGCTCGGACGGTGGCTGAATAGCCCCGGTGAGAAGACGCTCGGCAGCCTCATCGAGCTCTTCGAGAAGAAGAGCTTCGCGATCCTGTTCGTGTTGCTGCTCGGCCCGTCCGCGCTGCCGCTGCCGACGGGTGGCGCGACCCACGTGTTCGAGCTCATCGCGACGCTGCTGGCGTTGGAGTTGATCGTCGGCCGCGATCAGATCTACCTGCCGAGGCGCTGGCGCAGGCTGCAGCTGGCGGGCGAGAAGCGGCGGCGCTTCATCGCTGCGCTCCTGAAGATGATCCGGTGGCTAGAGCGCTTTTCCCAGCCGCGCCTGTCCTTCCTGTTCGAGCATCGCCTCAGCAATGTCGTCTTCGGTGCACTGGTGATAACGGGCTGCCTGGGTGCGTTCCTCGCGCCGCCCTTCTCGGGGCTCGACACGCTGCCGTCGCTCGGCGTGGTCCTGCTGTCCCTTGGCGTGCTGGCCGAGGACTTCGCCGGGGTGGTCCTCGGGATCGTCATCGGCGCAATCGGGATCCTGCTCGAGATCGTGCTGGGGCGTGCTGCGATCCATGGCCTCGGGAGCCTCCTTTGACCCGCGAACGGGCTCGCCCCGGAAGCGATCACCACGGCACGACGCCGTTCTCATCAACGAACGCCCCGGTTGGCCCGGAAGCGTCCAGCTTCGCCATCCTGACGATGATCTCTGCGCCCCGCTCGACCGGCTTGGTGCCCCGGTGATCGTTGAAGTCGGTCGCCGTATAGCCGGGGTCGACTGCGTTGATGCGGATCTCGGGAAACGCCTTGGCGTACTGGGTGGTGAGCATGTTCACCGCTGACTTGGACGTCGGGTAGGCGAGCGAGTTCAGGGTCGACTCGAACCGCGACGGATCGCTGGTGACGTTGAGCGACCCCATGCCACTCGACACGTTCACGATCGAGGGACTCTTCGAGCGGCTGAGCAGTGGCAGGAACGCGTGCGTCACGCGGACGATCCCGAGCACGTTGGTCTCGAACACGAGCTGTACGTCGTGGGGGGTTGTCTGCGGGACCGGCTTGCGGTGGCCGAGGATGCCGGCGTTGTTGACGAGCACGTCCAACCCGCCCTCGGCGGCCACGCGCTCGGCGGCGGCTTTGACGCTCTCGTCGTCCGTCACGTCGAGCTGGACGAACCGCGCACCGAGCCCATGCGCCGCTCTTTGTCCCTTTCTCGGGTCGCGGGCCGCCACCCAGACGTCGTGCCCGTCGGCCAGCAGTCGTCGCGCGGCCTCGTACCCGAGGCCCTTGTTTGCTCCGGTGATGAGCGTCGTGGTCATGCCCGGCATGGTCGGTTGCCACTGTGCCGGCCACAAGAGGACAGGCCTGCCTAGGACTCGCAGGGCGACGCTCCCGCACCCGCGGTGCGCCATCATCGAGAGCGTGAATCCACGCCAAGACGAGCTCGCAGGTTGCATCCGCTCTTGGCGGGAGCGCCTGCGGCCCGGCGACGTCGGCCTCCCGGCAGGCAGCGCGCGACGGGTGCCCGGCCTGCGCCGCGAGGAGGTGTCGCACCTCGCGGGCGTCTCGCTCGACTACCTCGCGCGCCTCGAGCAGGGGCGCGCCGGCAACCCATCCGCCTCGGTTCTCGCCTCCCTGGCGCGTGCGCTCCGGCTCAGCGACGAGGAACGCGCCCACCTGTTTCGCGTTGCCGGCCACGCGGAGCCCCGCACGGGCACGATCAACAGGCACATCGGGCCAGGCGTGCAGCGGCTGCTCGACCGGCTCGGAGACGTACCGGTCATGGTCCTCGATGCCTCATGGCAGGTTCTTGCGGCGAACGGCCTCGCGAGCGCGCTGATCGGCGACTTCTCGGGAGCTTCGACACGCGAGCGCAATCTCGCGTGGCGCCACTTCACGGACGCGCCCGGGCGACTGGTTCGCACGGAAGCGGAACAGGCGGAGACCGGTGCCGAGATCGTGGCGGACCTGCGCGAGGCGCTCGGCCGCTACCCAGCCGACGACCAGCTCGGTGCCCTCGTGGACGACCTACGCGCCGTGAGCCCGCGCTTCGCGGAGCTCTGGGAGGACCATCCGGTCGCGCGACGCTCCTCGAGCAGAAAGACCTTCTCCCATCCGGAGCTGGGGCAGATCACGCTCGACTGCGACGTCCTCGTCGCGCAGGACAGCGACCTCCGCCTGGTCGTCTACACGGCGGCGAGCGGTTCACGCGACGCGCAATCGCTCGCCCTGCTGGGAGCGATCGGTCTGCAGTCCTTCTCGGCCTAGGGCCCCGCCTGGGGGCCGAGGCGCCCTAGCTCGACTTCTTGCCGCCCTTGCGGCCGGCGGCCTTCTTCTGGGCCTGGTTGCCGCCGCTGCCGCGTCCGCCGCTGCGGCTGCTCTGGCCGGAGCCGGAGCTCTTGCCTCCCCTGCTCGAGGAACCGGGCGAGTTCGAGATCGCTGCGGCGCGCGACTTGCTCATCCCCTTCTTGCGCAGCCCCTCGTACTGCTTGTCGTTCTTGACGCTCGAACCGTGGTCCTTGGCCATTTCGCTTGCCTCCTCTGCTGTGTGCGAGACGGTTACCCGGACTTGGGGGGCGCATGCCGCCCGGGCCCTCCGTCAGCCGGCCGGCCGGCCGCCAGCCCGGCCAGCGCCGCGTCCATCGCGGCGTCCCACGTGTCCGTGATCCGCTCGGCGGCCCGGCGCTCCTCGGCCGAGATCCTCTCGGCAACCGCGACCGTTTCCGGATCATCGGCGCGTTCGGCCACGCGCCGCAGCAGCTCGTAGCCCGCGATCTCGAGGTGCTCGAAGGCGTAGGCGAACCCCGCGAGCTTCAGGGGGGTGTCCGGCTGGGCCGTGAAGAACGCGCCGAGGTTGAGCGCGCCCACCCGCATGCCGGCCCTCTGGAAGCGCGACGGCGCCGCCCCGTGAGCCCGGAGGCGCTCCCGCACGAGCCGCTGATGCTCCTCGGTCTCCCCCAGGTGCTCGCGAAAGGCCTCGGCCAGCTCGTCGACGCCCGCGATCTTCGGTCCCGTCCCCAGCAGCTGCAGGGCCTGCGCCTCGATCGCATGCGCGTCGGTCAGGTAGGAGACGAGCTCCGACTCGATGTCGTCGGCGTCCTTCTCCCGCAGCGATGCCTCGGCTGCCAGGTCGAAACGCTCCGCGAGGCGCTCGGCCATCGCCCGTTCCTGTTCGCCGATCCGCCGGGCCAGCTCGACGACCGCCTGATCCCCCGCGCGACGCGCGGCGCGTGCCAGAAGCTCATAGGCCGCCAGCTCCATGTGCTCGTACGAGCAGGCGTGGGCCGTCAGCTTGCCCGGCGTGTCCGGGTTGAGCTTGGCGAATGCGACCATCGCCAAGCCCCCCACCCGTCCGGCGATGTCCTTGAGCGTCGAGGTATCGGCCCCCGCGCGTCGAGGCGCGCACGGACGAGACGCCCTGGTCCCGGGTCTCCTCCAGGTGGTCGCGGAAGGCGGCGGCGAGTCGGTCATCGCCGGCGATCCCGGGGGCCCCGCTCTAACTGCGCCAGCGCTTGGACCTCGATCGAGTGCACGTCGGTCAGATACCTCGTCAGCTGCTCCTGAATGCTGCGATCCGGCATGTCTCCTCCCCGTCGGGACTACCCGCTTACCCGGCGCGTCCTGAACGTGATCGAGTAATGGAGGCCCTCGGCGGCGGGGATCGAGTGCTGCCAGTCCGAGCGCGCCTTCCCAGCCAGCACGTACACGGATCGCGCCGCGAGCTCGAGGTCGTAGATGAACCTGGCGGCGCCCCCGCGGCGCTGGAAGCGCATCCGGCACGGCGAGAGGAGCGCGGTCAGCGACTCTCGAGGGCCTCGACGAGCTCCGTCTTCGACATCTTCGTGCGCCCGGAGAGGCCCTCCTCCTTGGCGCGCTCGACGAGCTGGTCGCGGGTCATGCGCTCGAGCTCGTCCCCGTCCTCGCCCTCCGCCCTGATGTCTCTTCCGGCGCGCGCGTTCTCGAGCGTTCGTTGAAGGGCCGCCATCAAGTCGGGGGCCGGGCGCGGGTTCCCTCTCCGGCTCGGGCGCCTCGATCTTGCGCCGCTTTCGCTGCGTCTCGATCACCCGCCGGAGGCGCTCGCGATAGCAGTCCTCATAGCTTTCGGGATCCCAGTCGTTGGAGGGCTCCTCGATCAGGGCAACCGCCTGGTCCAGCTGCCGCGTTCGGTCGGCGCTTCGGCGCCTACCGGTCCTCGTCACGCGCGGCTGAAGCGGCAGCGGACGAGCGTCGCGAGGACGCGGAAGCCGTCGGCGCCGGTGAGCTTCTTGCCCTCCTCATCCGTCCGCGCCTTGTAGCGCACCGGCACCTCGAAGATGCGCTCGCCGCGCTGGAGCAGCCGCGCGGTGATCTCCGGCTCGATCGTGAATCCGTCAGCCCTCAGCGGAAGGCTCCGGAACAGATCCGTTCGGATGGCCTTGTGGCAGGTCATGAGGTCGCGCAGGTAGACGTTGAACAGGATGTTCGCCGCGAGCGTCACGCAGCGGTTGCCCATCACGTAGAGAAACGAGTGGCTCGTGTAGCCGTCGAACGCGCGCACCCCAAAGACGGCGTTGGCGCGCCCCTCGCGCAGCGGCTCGAGCAGCACGGGGAGGTCGGACGCCTCGTATTCCAGATCGGCGTCGAAGACGGTCGTGAACTCGCCGCGGGCCTCCCGCAGCGCCGTGCGCACGGCGGCGCCCTTGCCGCGGTTGCGCTCGTGGTAGAGCAGCCTCACGCGCTCCCCCCAGGACCCGCCCCGGAGCAGCTCGCGCGTGCCGTCCGTTGAGCCGTCGTCCACGACGATCAGCTCCAACTCGGTGCCCACGTCCACCTCGAGGACCGCACGGATGGCCCGCTCCACGGTGGCGCGCTCGTTGTAGACGGGCATGAGGACTGAGAGCACGGCAGTGACGATACGGGGCGGGATAGGCCCGCCATCAGGGCCTGGTGATCACGCGCGTCCTCCTCGGCATGGCCGCGACGGCAGACCGGTGCGTGGCTCGGGGGCCACGTCCCACGCGTCGTCCTCGGAGACATTTGGGACGGCGTGGGGTGGCAAGGAGATCTAGCCTCGGGTCTGATGGATCACCTCGCCATCCCCGTCAGCGACGAGCGGCGGTCACGTCGGTTCTACGAGACCCTTCGGGTTGGAGGCGTCGTGGGGTGCTGCGTCCCCATGTGCGCGGCCGAGCACGACTCCGCCGCGGGGTCCACGTGCATGCGTCGGCGTAGCCGTCCGCGCCCGCGGGCAGCCCTACGCGGGTCGGCGCTTGCCGTCAGCCCCGATAGCCCACCAGTAGCCGCCATTCTTGTTCACGTTGTGGCACAGGACCACGCCGGGCTCCTCGTGCGCGTAGAAGTAGAGCGGCTTGCCGGCGTAGGTCACCTGAGCGCGGCCGTCCCTGCGCTTGATCGTCCCGAGCAGGGAGTCGTCGACGCCCTTCGAGGCGTGCGCCGCCCCCCTGCTTAGCACGGGCGGCCACTCCTGGGCGCACTTGTCGTAGCAGACGGTCTCGTTGCGGCGGTCGCGCTCGAACACGTATATGGCCTGCTTGCTCTCGTCGAAGAGCATCGGCCCGAAGTTGGACTCTCGAAGCGTGATCGTCGCGCGCCCCTTCTCCATCGCGGCGTTCTCCGTCATCGCCTCGTCCTCCTTCTTCTCCATCGCCTCCTCCTGCTTCTTCCGCGTCGCGGACTTCATCGCGGCGTCGTCGGAGGCTGGCTTCGACCCGCTGTCGCCGTCGTCATCTCCGCATCCCGCAACCGCGAGCGCGGCGAGCGCAACGAGAACTGAGATCGTCCGCATGCGGTCAGGCTCGCAGGCGGGCCTTACGCGGGAATTACGAAGCGCACGCGCGTGCCGGCCTCGCTGTCGGCCAGCCAGATCCGTCCGCCGTGGGCCTCGACGATCGCGCGACAGAGGGCGAGCCCGAGCCCGGCGCCCGCATCGCCCTCGCCGTTGCGCGCGCCCCGGACGAACGGCTCGAACAGCCGCTCGCGGTCCGCGAGCGGGATCCCGCTGCCCGTGTCCGCGACCTCGATCTCCACCCCGTCGCCGGCCGGCCGGGCCCGCACGATCACGCTGCCGTCGGCGGGGGTGTGCCGGATCGCGTTCTGGATGAGGTTGAAGAGCACTCGCTGGAGCCGCTCCGGGTCCGCCCGCGCCGGACGCGGAAGCGGCTGCACCTCGGCGGCGACCGCGACTCCCTTCGCCTCCGCCTCGACCCGCATCGCGGCGACCGTCTCGTCCACGAGCTGCGGCAACTCGACCTGCCGAATCGACCAGTCGAGAGCGCCCGCCTCGAGCCGCGAGAGCTCGAACAGGTCATCGACCATCGACCCGAGCGCCCCGACGTGCGTGTGCATCGTCGCCAAGTAACGATCGCGCGTGCGGTCGTCGACCACGCCGTCATCGATCGCCGCAAGCATGAGCCTGAGCGCGGCCAGGGGGGTACGCAGGTCATGAGAGATCGATGCGACGAGGTTGCGGCGGGCGGCATCCGCGGCGTCGCGGCGCCTCTCCTCCTCCGCGAGCTGCTCGATCATGCGGTTCACCGCGTCGGCGAGCTCGCCCAGCTCGACCGCGGCACCCGCCCGCACCTGACCGTCACGCTCGCCCTCGCCCACCGCCGCCAGGGCATCGCGAAGCTTGCCGACCTCCCCCACGACACCGGCGGAAGCCACCCGGGCCGCGCGGAGTGCCACAAGCGCGGCGGCGAGCGCGATCGCCGAGACGATCAACGCGTCGTGGTTCGACACGAACATCAGCTCCGCCGCGGCCAAGACGGTCACGAGGATCACGCCCACCGCCGTGCCCACCACGAGGTCGAACCGCACTTGCAGCGGGCGCCACATGCCCTCCCTCGCGACTCGGTGGGCGGCGCCGAGCCCGACCGCCGAGAGGGCGCCCACGAGCCCGGCTGTGACCAGGGCGGCCTCCGCTCCGTAGACGGGGCCGACGATCGCGGCGACGAGCGCCCCGGCCGCGAGCACGATGGCGGCCGAGCGCCTCACCGGCCAGGACCGCGAAAGCGGTAGCCGACGCCCCACACGGTCTGAATCCACTTGGGATTCGAGGCGTCCGCCTCGATCTTCGCCCGGAGCCGGCGCACGTGGACCGTCACAGTCGTCGTGTCGCTGTAGAAGGCGAACTGCCAGACCAGGTCCATCAGCTGGTCGCGGCTGAAGACCTGGCCGGGATGCCGCGCAAGGAAGAGCAGCAGGTCGAATTCTCGCGCCGTGAGCTCCACCTCCTCGCCGTCGACGACGACCCGTCGGCTCGCTGGATCGATCTCGAGCGCGTCGTACAGAAGCGGCTCCCGGCCATCTGGACGGTCCTCGGCACGGCGCAGGACCGCGTCCACCCGAGCGACGAGCTCCCGCGGTGAGAAAGGCTTTACGACGTAGTCGTCGGCCCCCCGCCGGAGCCCGACGAGGCGGTCGGATTCCTCGCCCTTGGCGGTGAGCAAGATCACCGGCACGCGCTCGTCGGCATCCTCTTGGAGCCTCCTCATCACGTCGAGCCCGTCGAGACCCGGCAGCATGATGTCGAGCACGACGAGGTCGGGCCGCCGGCTCGCCGCTGCCGCGACCGCGGACGGTCCGTCCGCGGCGGTGCGCGTTTCGTATCCCGCCCTCGCGAGATACCGAGCGACCACCTCGGCGATCGTCGGCTCGTCGTCGACGACCAGAATCGACCCTCGCGCTGGCCCCGCGCGCTCCACCTGCCTGATTATCGGACTAGCCGAACGTGAAGGCATACGCCTCGGTGCCTCGTTCGAACCTCAACGTCAGCAGGTGGTCGCCTGGCCGCGCGAGATGGACGAGCTCGTAGAGCCGGTGTGGCCCGACGGTGACCGGCCGCCGCGACCTTCCGTCGACCGCGACCTCGACCTGGCGCTGCCCGCCGCGGGTCCCCAGCACCACAAACACCCGCTGCGCCCGGAAGCGCAGGTACAGACGCGCACCGCCTTGGTTCGCTGTCGAATGCGAGGGCCCGATCCACCAGCGTCCCTCGTAGGCGAGGTGGTGGAGCCGAAGGGCGGCCGGCGCACCGTGGGGCAGCCGGAAGTTGATGCGGCCGGGCTCGAGCGGCCCGTTGAGGAATCGTTCCGCGCGCGCCGCTCCGAGGTAGGACTCCGGGGTCGCGCCGGCGGCTTCGCGCTCCACGTGCGGACTGGCCTCGCGGCCCAGCCGGGGATGGTTGGCCTCGGCTAACAGCGACCGTATCGCGCGCTCGGTCGTCTCGTACTCGCCCTCGCCGAAGTGCGTGTAGCGAACTCGGCCGCGAGCGTCTATCAGGTACTTCGCCGGCCAGAAGCGGTTGCCGTACGCGTTCCAGGTGGCGAAGCGGTTGTCCTGGCCGACGGGATACCGGAGGCCGTTGCGCTCGACCGCGCGTTGGACGTTGCCGGGATCGCGCTCGAACGGAAACTCCGGCGCGTGCAGGCCCACCACCGTAAGTCCGACGTCGCGATACCTACGGTCCCAGGCCTTCAGGGCGGGCAGCGTGCGGATGCAGTTGATGCACGAGTAGGTCCAGAAGTCGATCAGCACGACCCTGCCTCGCAGGGACTTCAGTGATACGGATCGGCCGCCGCGGGTGTTGAACCAGCGCTGAGTGCCGCGGATCTCCGGCGCCGTGCCAAGGACGGGTAGACGATCGCCGCGCAGGGTGGACGCCACGTGCGCGACCGCGCCAGCCCCCTCGTCTCGTAGCTCCGCCAACCGCCCACGCGTGGCGTCAGCCTCCTCGAGCGCCCTCGAGGGGTTGACGAGCACCGCCGGCAGCGAGTCGGCGATCGAGTTCTGAAAGCGGATGTCGAGCTCGGCTGCCATCGCCAGCGCCACCAGCACCATCACTCCTCCCATCGCGCGCTGAAGCAACCCGCTGCGGCGCGCCAGCGGAGCGGTCAGACGCCGGCCGCCGAGCATCAGCCCGTACAGCACGACCGCGGTGCCGAGGCTGTACGCGAACGCCACCGCGAGCCGCCCGGCCGTGAATGTCTGCGCCGCCGAGACCGTGATCACGCCTGCGAGGATCGGACCGGCGCAGGGCGCGTAGACGAGGCCGAGGCTCCCACCCAGCACGACGCCGGACGCAAATCCATCGCCCTTGCCGCGAGCGAGAGGGCGCCGTACCAGCCGCGCGACAGCGGCCTCGGCCCGAGCGGCAAGGCGGGGGACGATGAGGGCCAGCCCCGCAGTAGCGAGCACGAGGATCGCGAGCGACCTAAACAGGTCATCGGGGAGGCCCAGCGCAGAGAGCACGTACACGAGCGCGACCGTCGCGAACGTGAACGAGAGCACGAGCCCCGTCACGACACCGAGCGGCCGCCGCCGCCCTCCTGTGCTCCCCGCGGTCAGCGCCACTGGCAGTACCGGCAAGACACACGGAGACAGAGCGGTTGCGGCGCCGGCCACGAACGCGAACAGCGCGAGGAGGATCACGGCACCGATGGTCGTGGGACGGTCTTACGGGAGCGTTACGACGCGCGGCGCGCCGCCGGAGGCCAGGCCACGGCTGTTGGCCGCGGCGATCAGTGAACGGCATAAGCCTCGAGCGGTCGGTCGTAAGGGTCTCGTAAGCCCGCCGCGAAACCATCCTGGCGATCGCGAGCGCCCCCAAAAGGAGACCCAGATGCTGAAGCTCAAGCTCGTCGTACCCGTCGCCTCCGCCGCGCTGATGTCGGTGCCCGGCGCAGCGTTTGCGGCACCGCCCGACCGTGCGGAGAAGCCGTTCGTCTGCCCGGTGCTGACCGTCTCGGGACAGGCCGTTGAGCAGTCCGGCCGCTTCAACCCGCTCGGCAACGGCCAGTACACGTTCGCGCCCGGCGCGGCGGGCAGCGCGGACACGTTCAACGGCAACGTTCCCGACAACGCCACGAACTCCGACGGGGCCGGCTCCCCCGAAGGTATCCATGCCGCGCCCGGCGACGGCGGCTACACAGCTGTCTGGAGCGGTGACAACTAGCGAAGCTCAGGCGCCGCGCCCGGGGGCACCCCTGCCGGGCCGAGTGGAGGAAGACGGAGTGGGTGCTCTCGAGCGCGCTGGGCGCGTGCTCAGCTGCGGGCGAACTCCTCCGCCGACCGTGACTCGAACTCGAAGGCGACGAACCGCTCGTCGCCCACGACCCAGGCGTCGTGACCCGGCTCGATCACGTACGCCTGGCCGGGGCCGACCTCGACCTCGGAGCCGTCGTCGTGCTTGACGACCAGCCGCCCGGACTGGACGACGCCGACATGCCGCACCTGGCAGGTGTCGGTGCCGGCCACCGGCTTGACGCACTCCGACCACTTCCACCCGGGCTCGAACGCGAACCTTGCGGCCATCGTATCGCCCACCCGCACCACGTCCACCCGCGTCTTCTCCGGAGTGCGAGTCTCGTCAGGCGAATCGAAATCCAGCGACTGAACACCGGCCATCTCAACTCCTCTCGTGCGCTAACGAGCTAACGGTATAGCCGTGGCTCGTCTTCCGCGCGCACGCGAGGCGCGACCCGGGCCTCACCGGGTCATCCGCGAGCGCGAGGCCCGGCGACTTGAGCGGGCAGGGCGGTCGCTTGCAGACCCGCGCGCCACCGGAGAGACTCGCGCCGAATCACCGAGAGGAGGTAAAGATGCCGAAGGCATCGAAGGAGACCGCTTCCGAGCACGAGACGGTTGAGGGCTACGAGGGGCACTTCGAGCATTTCGAGGGCGGCTGGACGGTCGGCTTTGAGAGGTACACGCAGGACGCCGACCTGTCGCCCTTCTTCAAGGGGCTTCCCGACGACCAGTGCCAGTGCGAGCACATGGGCTACGTGATCCAGGGGAAGGTCGCCTTCCGCTCCGGGGACGGAGAAGAGGTGTTCGAAGCCGGCGATGCGTATTACGTCGGCCCGGGGCACACTCCAATTCTCTACGCCGGGACCGAGGTGGTCGAGTTCAGCCCCACCGAGGAACTCGGCCGGACGATCGAGGTCGTGACCAAGAACATGGAGGAGATGGGGGCCGCCTCCTAACAGGCCCAGCGCGTCGCGTGGCCTAGGGGACGCGGCGGCGCTCGAGGATCGTCCTGAGGCGCGCGAGGTCCTTGCGGTTGGCGCGGCGCATCGCGGCCGCGATCACCGGGCCGGCGAGCTTGGCGAACCCGGCCGGCTCGCCCCGGTTCCGAAGCGTCATTTGCGTCGCGTCGTAGCCGACCGCGTCCCAGGCGTAGGTGGTCTCCATCGGAAACGGTCCCTGCGCGGTGCTCATGACGAAGCGCTCGCCGGGGACGTGGTCGGTGACCTCGTAGGTGTACGCCAACCGCCGGCCGAGGAATCTAGCTACGAAGGCGAGCTTCGTCCCGATCGCGAGCGGCGGGGGTGCCTTCCATTCGACGGCCTCGATGTTCTCGTACCACTCGGTCGCATTGTCGGGGTCGATCGTGTAGGCGGCGACCTCGGCGCGCGGCCGAGCTATCACGATCTCCGAGACGACGTCGACCGGCAGAGGCAGTCACCCCTTCCGTGGAAGCCTGAGCTCAAACCGGACGCCGCGCCCGACCCGATCGCCCAGCGCACGCTGCGGAGACAGGGCGTCATCGGCTGCCGCACGGACGCGGTGAGCGAGCTCCTCGTCGTAGGCCATGCTCCTCGCGGCACCCTAGCGCCGTCAGTCAGGTCGCAGTGTTCGAGGGCGCGCTTGGCAGGGGCCCGCCGAGCTCGGTCCAGCCGGGAGCCCTGTAGGCGCCGCCCGGTCGGCCGCCGACCGCGACCATTCGAAAGCCGTTCGGCCCGGGGAGGATGCGCCGCTTTTGCGCGGGTCCGACCCGGGCGAAGACCCCCGGCTCGAGGGCGTGTTGCTCGTCGCCGACGAGGAGCGTCGCAGACCCGGCCAGCGCGATGTAGACCTCCTCCTGGCCAAGGTCGTTCTCGTCGGTGGAGTCACCCACGTGGTCGTGGTGTGGATAGCCCCCCCAGCCCGGAGGGAAGTCCATCACCTGCATACCTATGGACGTGGCCCCCAGGGAGGCCCGGGCCCGATGGACGATCCCGTCGAAGATCGTCTCCATCTCGTCGGTGCGCATGACCGTAAAGTCCGCCATCTCGTCTCCTTAGGGTCGCTTGCGACGAGTTGGATGCATCGGCCCGCCGGAACTCATCGGAAAGGGCGATGAATTTCCGCGCCGACACGCATCTGCATCGGTGTGAGATCGCGTGCGACGATCGCGACGTGAGCGGGGAAGCCACGCAAGCGAACGACTTGACGCAGGCTCGGTCGGGCGATGCGGCGGCGTTCGAGCGCCTCGTGGCGCCATTCCGCCGGGAGCTGCACGTCCACTGCTACCGCATCCTGGGCTCCGTCCAGGACGCCGAGGACACTCTCCAGGAGACTCTCATGGCGGCGTGGCGGGGACTTGACCGCTTCGAGGGCCGGTCGAGCCTGCGCACCTGGCTGTATCGGATCGCCACGAACGCCTGCCTCGGCCTGTTGCGCCGCCGGCGACCGTCGCGGGAGATCCCGCCGCCGCCCGAGCCGCCCGGAGATTTTCCGCCGGCCGCCGGCGTGGCGATCGAGCCCGTCTGGCTGGAGCCCTATCCCGACGCCTGGCTCGGCGAGCTGGCCGATGCGGCTCCCGGCCCGGACGCGCGCTACGACAGCCGCGAGGCGATCGAGCTCGCGTTCGTCACGGCGCTCCAGCAGCTGAGCGCACGCGAGCGGGCGGTGGTGGTGCTGAAGGACGTGTTGGGGTTCCGCTCTGCGGAGACGGCGGAGCTGCTGGAGACGAGCGAGCCCGCGGTGAACAGCGCGCTTCAGCGGGCGCGCGAGAAGCTCGATCGCCTGGCCGGGGACCGCCGTGTAGTGGACGCGCCCCCTGTCGGGTCACCCGAGGAGCGGGAGCTGGTCGGCCGGTTCGCCCGAGCCTTCGAGGCGGGTGACGTCGGCTCGGTGGTGGCGCTGCTCTCCCAAGACGCGCGTATGACGATGCCTCCCGAGCCGATGGAGTACGTGGGCCCGGCGGAGATCCGACGCTTCCTGTCCATCGTGCCGGCCGGCGGCGCTCTCGAGCGCTTCAAGCTCGTCGCCACCCGTGCCAACGGCGAGCCGGCCTTCGCGTGCTACCTGCGCACACGCGACGGTCCGCTGCGCGCCTACGGGCTCATGGTGCTGACGCTCGGAGGCGACCGCATCGTCGCGATCACCGGATTTCCTGACACGGGCGTGTTCGCCAGCTTCGGCCTGCCCCGCACCCTGCCGGACTGCTAGGCGGACGGGACGAACAGCGCCTCGAGCTTGTCGAAGGCGCCTTCCCAGCCCGCGCCGGCTCCGCGGCCCCCCGCTTCCGTGTACGGGCCGTCCGTCAGTGTCATGCGCGTCCCCCCGGCCTCCTCTTGGAGCTCGATGCGAGCGATGGTGCCGTGGTGAAGGCCGACCTCCGGCATCGGCTCGGACTTGAGCACGAGGAGCTCCGGCTCCACGAGCTCGACGATCTCGTACCGGATCCGGTGCTCCCTTCCGGAGCCTCCCTGGACCATGCGCAGGTTGAACCGGCCGCCGACACGGAGGTCGATCTCGACCGAGTCGCGCGGAGCGTCGAATCCCGCGGGCCCGAACCACTTGGCCACGTGGTCGGGATCGGTCCACGCCTCGAACACGAGCTCCCGGGGCGCATCGAAGAGACGTGTGATCGTGATTCGCTGCTCGGCCGTCTGCACGGGTGTCGAGTCACTCATTGCTCCGTCCTTTCTGGATTTCCCTCAGGTGCTCGTCGAGCCGGTCCATGCGGCTCTGCCACATCTCTCTGTACGTCTCCATCCACGCGGTGGCCTCCTTGAGAGGCTGGGCCCGGAGGCTGCTCGGTCGGAACTGCGCCGAGCGATTGCGTGAGATCAGCCCCGCCCGTTCGAGCACCTTCAGGTGACGCGAGATCGCGGGGAGGCTCACCGTGAACGGCTTGGCCAGCTCGGTCACGGTCGCGTCCCCCTCGGCGAGCCGGGCCAGGATCGCCCGGCGGGTCGGGTCGGCGAGGGCTGCGAAGGTCGCGCTGAGCTGGTCGTGCGGCACCGGTACTTGAGCGAGTGGTTAATTAAACAATGCGTTAAATATCGCCGCTCCGCGGACCCGTGTCAAGGGCCGCGCCGCGGCCTTATCGCGAGGCGGCGAGCGCGCATGCGAGAGACGAGCGCGAGCTAGAAGCGCCCTCCCGGCCATGGCGCGCCGCTGTAGCGCTCGATCGTCGGGCCCGGTGGGGGTAAAACCCGGCAGAAGTCATCCGTAGCAACAACCGTTCCGGGGAACAACCTCGCGAATGGGTCGTCCTCGAACGGGGATGGGTCCAGCGCGACCGTGACGGCGCCCGCGCACATGCTCGCGTCGATCGAGAACGTGGACAGGCACACGAGCCCATCCCCGAGCATCGGGATCCACCACTCGAGCGCGTCGCGCCGCGCCTGCTGGACCTCCGGCTCGTCGTAGCGGAGCTTTGCCTGGGGGTCTGGGAGCGCGCAGACCTGGGCGAAGGCGCCGGTCACCGGCGAGCCTTCGAGGCAGCGCCGATCGAGCCGCAGGCGCCTGCCCTCGGGGTGCCGGTCCGGGCTGAGGCGCTGCCCGTCGAAGAACACGAACGCGAACGGCCTCATGTCGCCGAGGAGGGGACTTCCCAGTCCGTGCGGACGACCCGGCTGATCTCACCCATGTCGCGACGAAGCTCGTCCATACGCGGCCTTCCCCAATACCAGTAGCCGTTGTACGCGCGGTGGATAGTGAGGTCGGGGAAGAGGCTGAAGCCGGCCGGCCGGTAGGGCTCGTGGACCGAGTCGGTCGGTTCGAGGAGCCCGAGCCGAGGCAGCCAGCGCCGGTCGTGATCGGAGAGGAAGGTGAATCGCGCTCCGAGGCCGGCGCGGAAGGCCGCCTGCACCTCGGGTGGATCCACGCTAAGCACGGCGATTCGCGAGTACGCGACCTCGAACTCGTTTTGGAGCCGGCAGAGCTCCCGCATGTAGCGCTGCTCCTTCGGGCACCACCAGCCGCGGGAGCTGAGGAGGACGAGGGGGTCGCCACCGGCCAGCTCGGCGAGGCGACGCGGCCGTCCCGTGTGGTCCGGCAAGTCGAGGTCCGGAAAACGCGTGCCCGGCGAGAGCTCCATGGTCCGGCTACCGGCTCGCCGCCCAGCCACGGAATGCATCCAGCAGCCGGTCCCGCGCCTCCGGGCTGAGCGATTCCTCGCTCAGCTCGCCGAGAGCGGCGATGGTCTCGCGCATCTGCTGGACGTAGTTGACGCAGTAGGGGCATTTCCGGAGGTGGGCCTCGAAGCGGGTGCGATCCCGCGCGGGCATGGTGCCCTCGAGGTAGTCGGTGATGACTTCGACGAGCTCCCGGCAGCGCATCTCTTCCCCCGGCCCCGTGCTCACATGGACATCGTCCCGTCCACCGGTCAGCCGTTACATGCTGTAACAGCGCGCGCTGGCAGCGGACTAGAGCGCATCAGCCCGGACCGGAGGAGAACGCATGAGCGAGAGGACCACCATCACGCCCGACCCCGCCCCGGCAGGCGGCGAGACGACGGAGGACTTCCGCCCCGTCGCCGACTACGGCCTTCTCGCCGACTGCAACTCGGCTGCCCTCGTCGATCGCCAGGGCTCGGTCGACTGGCTCTGCCTGCCCCGCTACGACAGCGACGCGATCTTCTCCCGCATCCTCGACCCGAGGGCCGGGCACTGGTCGATCCGGCCCGTCCGCGGCTACTCGACCGAGCGGCGTTACCTGCCGGGCACGCTCGTCATCGAGACGACCTTCACCACCGACACCGGCACCGTCAGGCTGCTCGACGCGATGGCCTTCGCGCCCGGACAGCGCGGGCACGACCTAGGCTTCGACGCTCCCCACGAGCTGCTCCGCGGCGTCGAGGGCGTCTCGGGCGAGGTGGAGCTGCGCATGGAGCTCGCCCCGCGCCCCGAGTACGGGCTGGTTCGTCCCCTGATCCGGCTTGAGGAGGGCGGCGCCCGCACGTTCGGCTCCGGCCGGCTCGGCGTGTCGTCGGGCGTGCCGCTCGAGGCCGACGACGAGGACCTCATGCAGGCCTCGTTCTCGCTCTCCGAGGGTGACCGAGTGGGGTTCGCGCTGCGCTGGGCCGCCGCCGAGCAGAAGGAGCCCCCCTCCCCCACGCCTGCGGGGCAGGTCCTCGAGCGGATCGAGGACACGGCAGAGGCCTGGCGTTCCTGGGAGTCCGACCACGACATCTACGAGGGCCCGAACAAGCAGCTCGTGCGGCTTAGCTCGCGTGTCCTCAAGGGGCTGACATACCGTCCGACGGGCGCGATCGTCGCAGCGCCCACGACCTCCCTGCCGGAGACCGTTGGCGGCGAGCGCAACTGGGACTACCGCTTCTCGTGGATCCGGGACTCGAGCCTGACCCTCGAGGCGCTCTACATCGGCGCCTGCTCCGACGAGGCGGAAGAGTTTGTCTCCTTCATGACGAGCTCGGCCGGCGGCCGCGCCGGGGAGGGCTCGCTCCAGATCATGTACGGGATCGGGGGCGAACACGACCTCTCCGAGCGCGAGCTGCCGCACCTGCGCGGCTGGCGCGACTCGGAGCCGGTGCGGGTCGGCAACGGCGCCTGGGACCAGGTGCAGCTCGACGTCTACGGCGAGCTCCTGAACTCGCTCTGGCTCTACCAGGAGAGGCTCGGCGACCTGCATCCCGAGATACAGCAGTTCGTGGCGGACCTGGCCGACACCGCCGCGCGGCGCTGGGAGGAGAAGGACTCTGGAATGTGGGAGATGCGCGGCGAGCCGCGCCATCACTTGTCGTCGAAGGTCCTCTGCTGGGTGGCGCTCGACCGAGCGGTGAAGCTGGCCGACCAGCTCGGCGAGTACGCCAAGACCGAGGAGTGGGAGGCCGCGCGCGACGAGATCCGCGACGCCGTGCTCCGGCGCGGCTGGAGCGATAAGAGGCGGGCCTTCGCACAGTCCTTTGACTCCGACGAGCTCGACGCGGCGCAGCTGCTCATGCCCATTCTCGGGTTCCTGCCGGCCACCGACGAGCGGATGAAATCGACCATCGACGCGATCGCCGACGACCTCACCGAGAACGCGCTCGTGCTCCGCTACAAGAACGAGGAGGGCCTCAA
>JBKPFJ010000110.1:0-9264 GCA_046728795.1 Actinomycetota bacterium
GGCCACGTGCTTCACCGCGCCCTCCGGCGAGGTGATCTTGAGGATCAGCATGTGCTCGGCCATCCAGCCCTCGTCCCGCGCCATCACCGAAGCGATGCGCAGCGCGAAGCACTTCTTGCCCAGCAGCGCGTTGCCGCCGTAACCCGAGCCGTACGACCAGATCTCGCGCGACTCCGGGAAGTGCACGATGTACTTGTTGTCGGCGTTGCAGGGCCACGGAACGTCGTCGTCCCCCTCCTCGAGGGGCATCCCGACCGAGTGCAGGCACGGGACGAACTCTCCGTCGGCGCCGAGCACTTCGAGCGCCTTCGCGCCCATCCGGGTCATGATCCGCATGGAGGCGGCCACGTAGGGCGAGTCCGTCAGCTGGACGCCGATGTGCGCGATCGGCGACCCGAGCGGCCCCATCGAGAACGGCACGACGTACATGGTCCGGCCGTGCATCGAGCCCTGGAACAGCTCTCGCAGCGTCTGGCGCATCTCGGCCGGATCACGCCAGTTGTTGGTAGGGCCGGCCTCGGCCTCGCTGGAAGAGCAGATGAAGGTGCGATCCTCGACCCGGGCCACGTCGCCGGGGTCGGAGCGGGCGAGATACGAGCTTGGCCGCCTCGCCTCGGACACGTGTTCGAACGTTCCGGCCTCCACGAGCTGCCGGCAGAGGGCGTCGTACTCCTCTTGGGACCCGTCGCACCAGTGGACGGACCCCGGCTCGGTCAGGTCTGCGACCTCCTCGACCCAGGCGGCCAGCCTGGCGTGGGTCGTGGGGGTTGTGGCCTGGGTCACGCGATCTCCTTGGTCGGTCGAGGGGGCGTTAGGTTACCCACGCACTCCTACACTGGCGCTCAGCGCCATGACGAGTACCCGGAGCAGCGCGGTGCGAGCCGTCCTGCGCTTCATCGCCTCAGTGATGATGGTCAGCGGCGTCTTGCTGCTCGGCGACGCCGCCGCCACCCTCGCCTGGCAGGAGCCCGTCTCCTACCTGCTCGCCCAGCACCAGCAGCACGAGCTCGAGGCCGCCCTGGACCATCCTCCGCCACGCGTGCTCGACCGCAGGCCGCTGCCGGGCGATGCGATCGGCAAGATCGAGATACCTACGATCGACGAGAGATCGTTCGTCGTGGAAGGCACGGACTCCGCCGACCTTTGGAAGGGCCCCGGCCACTACTCGGATACGCCGCTACCGGGCCGGCACGGCACGGTGGCAATCGCCGGCCACAGGACCACGCACGGCGCGCCCTTCCGGCACATCGACGACCTGAAGCCCGGCGACCCGATCGCGCTCGAGATGCCCTGGGGCACCTTCAACTACCGCGTCCGGACCACCAGGATCGTCGATCCCACGGATGTCTGGGTGAAGCGCGACGTGGGCCACGACCGGCTCATCCTGAGCGCCTGCCACCCGCTTTACAGCGCCGCTCAGCGGATCGTCGTGTTCGCACGCTTCGTGCGCCGCGGCCGGCCGGACGTGCGCCGAGACTGACCGCCACGAGGACGACCCCGCTGTCGATCTGGGACTCGTCGCGCGACTCGAAGAACAGGATCAGCAGCACGACCAGGGCGAGCGAGATCGCCACGACCGCCGCCCAGTACACGATCTTGCCCAGCACCGAGTCCATCCTAGGGCCGGGCTAGGCGCATCATCCTCGCCGTCACGACGCTCACGGCGCCGCTCGCTCTGCCCGCTGCTGCCGGGGCGCGCTCCTACGTCACGGTCACAGACATCAGGGACGTGCTGCCGTTCACCGTGCGCGCCGGGCAGCGCACTGCTCGCTGCGGGCAACCTGTTGCGCCGGGCCACTGCGAGCGAGCCAGCGGGGATTCCGCGGCGCTCGGAATCCGCCCCCCGCAGACGGCCAAACGAGGGGGTGGGGCGCTTTTTGGGTCGAGATCAACCCAAAAGTCGACCCACCCGGCCGTCGAAGGGACGCTTCGCCTACTCGGGCTTCCGAGGCACGAGCACGGCGCGCTTGAACTCGGCCACGAGCGTGCCGTCCTGCTTGTACACCCGGGTGTGCACCCGTACGACGCCGCGGTCCGGCTTCGACTGCGAGGGCGTCACCTCGAGCACCTCCGACTCGGCGAACAGGGTATCCCCGTGAAAGACGGGCGCCGGATGCTTCAGGTCCTCGGTGGCCAGGTTGGCGATCGCCTTGCCGGACACGTCGCCCACCGACATGCCGAGCGCCAGCGAGTACACGAGCGGACCCACGACCACGTTCCGCCCCTGCTGGGACTCCGACGCGTAGACGTCGTTGATGTGGAGCGGATGGTGATTCATGGTCAGGAGGCAGAAGAGGTGGTCGTCGGCCTCGGTGACCGTCTTCGCGGGCCAGTGCTTGTAGACAGCGCCGACGTCGAACTCCTCCAGGTAGCGCCCGTACTGCCGCGCTCCGGAGGCCTCGCGCTCGGCCTGGCCGGTCTCGATTCCGTGCGTGGCCGTCTCGTCCATGGGCGGCGGAACGATAACCTGCCGCGCCCCATGCGCAACCCGCGCGACTTCTTCAAGCCGCTGGCGGTGGATGCCCCGGAGCCCTTGAGGGAGATCCCCTTCAAGCCGTCGCGGATGATCCACTTCCTCGACTTCTCGAACGAGAAGATGGCCGCCAAGGCGCCCGAGGTCGCCGCCCAGACCGACATCCTGCTCGGCAATCTCGAGGACGCGGTGCCCGTCGATCGCAAGGAGGCCGCCCGCGAGGGGCTGATCCGTACCGCGAGCCAGGCGGACTTCGGTGACACGGCGCTCTGGACCAGGGTGAACGCGCTCGACAGCCCCTGGGTGCTCGACGACCTGACCGGGCTCGTGAGCGAGATCGGCGACCGGCTCGAGGTGATCATGGTGCCGAAGGTCGAGGGCGCCTGGGACATCCACTACGTGGACCGGCTGCTCGCCCAGCTCGAGGCGCGCGCCGGGCTGGAGCGGCCGCTGCTCGTGCACGCCATCCTCGAGACCTCGCAGGGGGTGGTGAACGTCGAGGAGATCGCCACCGCCTCGCCGCGCATGCAGGGCATGAGTTTCGGGCCGGCCGATCTGGCCGCGTCGCGGCGGATGAAGACCACGCGGGTGGGCGGCGGTCACCCCGGTTACAGGGTGATCGAGGACCCCGACCCCGAGGATCCCGACGCGCCGCGGGCCACCGCCCAGCAGGACCCCTGGCACTACTCGATCGCGCGCATGGTGGACGCCTGCACCAGCGCCGGCATCCTGCCCTTCTACGGCCCCTATGGGGACATCAAGGACGTTCAGGGCTGCGAGACCCAGTTCCGCGCCGCGTTCCTGCTGGGCTGTGTGGGCGCCTGGTCCCTTCATCCGGTGCAGATCGACATCGCGAGGCGCGTCTTCTCTCCGGACCCGGAGGAGGTGCGCTTCGCGAAGAAGGTGATCGAGGCCATCCCCGACGGCCGCGGCGTTCACATGATCGACGGGAAGATGCAGGACGACGCCACCTGGAAGCAGTGCAAGGTCATGGTCGAGCTCGCCGAGCAGCTCGCCCGGAAGGAACCGGAGCTCGCCGACGCCTACGGCTTCGCCCGGGCGACCGCCGGCCGATGAGGTTCTTCGAGCACGAGAGCCGGGCGATCGTGAAGCGGGCCGGGATACCGGTTACCGACTTCGGTTTCGCCACCACCCCCGACGAGGCGCGGGAGGTTGCGGAGCGGATCGGCGGCCCGGTGGTGATCAAGTCCCAGGTGCTGTCGGGAGGCCGGATGAAGGCGGGCGGCGTCCAGTTCGCCGACACACCTGACGAGGCGGAGCAGCATGCCGAGCGCGTATTGGCGCTCGAGATCGGTGGACACATGCCCCGGGGGGTGCTGGTCGACCCGAAGGCCGACGTGAAGCACGAGTACTACGCGGGCGTCGTCTGGGACGGGATCCGCAAGCGGCCCGTGATGCTGTTCTCGGACATAGGGGGCATCGACATCGAGGAGGTGGCCGAGAAGCACCCCGAGCACGTCGGGCGCGGACACCTCTCGAACCTGCGGGCGCCGTCCGACTTCCAGGCCAAGCAGGTGATCGCCCAGACCGGGGTGACGGGCCGGGCACTCACCCGGATCACCCCGATCCTGGCCCGGCTGGCGCGGCTCTTCGCCGAGGGCGACATGACGCTCGCCGAGATCAACCCGCTCGGCGAGCTCGAGGACGGCTCGTTCGTCGCGCTCGACGCCCACATGGACATGGAGAACGAGGCGCGGCCGCGGCAGAAGGCCCTGCTCGCCGAGCTGGGCGTCGGCGACGACGAGACGCGCCAGGCTCGCGAGCCCACCGAGTTCGAGCTGGCCGGCGAGGCCGTAGACGCGATGGACCACCGCGGAGTGGCCGGCAACGTGACGGAGTTCGACGGCAACCTGGGTCTCGTGATCGGGGCCGGCGGGGGCTCGCTCACACTGTTCGACGCCGTGCGGGCGCACGGCGGCCGTCCCGCCAACTACTGCGAGATCGGCGGCAACCCCTCTGTGCGCAAGGCCTGCGGGCTGGCGAAGCTCGTGCTCCAGAAGCCCGGCGTGGACAAGATCGCCGTGATGATGTCCATCGTCTCGAACACGCGGGTGGACATCGTCGCCCGCGGCGTGATCAAGGCCTGCCTCGAGCTTGGCTACGACCCCGCCGAGAAGATCGCCATCTTCCGGATTCCAGGCGCCTGGGAGGAGGAGGGCTTCAAGATTCTCGAGAGGTACGGCGTCGAGTACTGCGACCGCTCCGTGTCGATGCACGAGGCGGCCCGGCGCGCGGTGGAGAAGATCGGCGGCGACGGCGCCGTGCACGGCGACTTTCGCCAGACGACCGCCGAGCTGGGCGGGGAACGCGACGTATGAGCATCCTGCTGCGCGAGGACACGGCCTTCATCGTGCAGGGCATCACCGGGCGGGAGGCGGTGAACCTCACCCGCGAGTGCCTCGACTATGGGAAGGGTGCGCGCGTCGTCGGCGGCGTGACGCCCGGCCGAAAGGGGCGCGACGTGCACGGGGTGCCGGTGTTCGACACCGTGGCTCAGTGCGTCGAGCACTACGGCGGCGCGATCGACGGCTCGGTCGTGACGGTCCCCCCTGCGTTCACCAAGGACGCGGTCTTCGAGGCGATCGAGAACGGGATCCGGCTCGTGGTGATCGTGACCGAGCGGATTCCGCGCAGGGACGTGGCCGAGATGGTCGAGCTCGCCTCGCTGCGCGGGGCGCGCATCATCGGCCCGAACTGCCTAGGGGTGATCGTCCCGGACGTGATCAAGATGGGCGGCATCGGCGGGCCCGCGAGAGACGCGGCCAAGGCGTACTCCCCCGGTCCGGTGGGCGTGATCTCCCGTAGCGGCGGCATGACCACCGAGATGTCCTCGACGCTGACCGCCGCCGGGCTGGGCCAGTCCACGGCCGTCTCGATCGGCGGTGACGCGATCATCGGCTCGACGTACGCCGAGCTGATGCCGCTGTTCGAGGCCGACGAGGAGACAGAGGCGATCGTCATCTACACCGAGCCCGGCGGGCGCATGGAGGCGGAGCTGGCGCGCTGGGTGAAGGAGACCGGGTGCGGCCTGCCGATCGTGGCCTTCATGGCCGGCCGCTTCATGGACGAGATGCCGGGCATGACCTTCGGCCACGCCGGCACGATCGTCGAGGGCAAGGAGGACACGGCGAGCGAGAAGATCGCCCGCCTCGGGGCGGCCGGGATCACCGTGGCGGAGGAGATCTCCCAGATCCCGGACCTCGTCAAGGAGCGACTGGGGGTGGCCGCATGAGCGACGGCACCTTCATCGACGTCGAGCTGGCCGACGAGGCCCGGGCGGACCGCGAGCTGGCGGTGAGGCTCGAGGAGGCCTGCCCGGTGGACATCTTCGCCGCCGGCGAGGGCGGCACCGAGATCGTGCGCGAGAACCTCGACGAGTGCGTGCTGTGCGAGCTCTGCGTGAACGCGGCGCCGCCCGGGGCGGTGAGAGTGGTGAAGGTCTACGACGGCGGGGCCGCGCTGGAGCGCTGAGAGGCTGGTCGGATCGCCCGGCCGTCCACACCCATTCAGGTAAATGAAGCCTCTGCGGAGCTCACCCCCGCAGACGGGACCGCGTCGCACTCCCAAGCTCGCGAGGGCGACGATCCCGGTACCGAGACGCATTTTTGTCGTGGCACGACAGAAATGCGTCCCTGTAGGCGCATGCCGTTGCTTCGCTGCCCCTCCTTGAGCTTGAGATAGATCGCGCACATCGCGAGCCGATTCCACTCGGAGTAGACACCGAGCAAGCTGGGCAAGCCAAAGCGAACGGACCGGGATGCCATTGGGCGAGACGTGCCCCGTCGAAACGGCGCCAGTTGTCCTCGGCCGCGCTCGTGCGATGAGTCTCGGCCGCGCCGAAGGTCTAGACGGACATGCGACTAACACTTCACACATTTCTCACCCTTGACGGCGTCATGCAGGCCCCGGGCGGGCGCGACGAGGATCGAAGCGGGGGCTTCGACCAGGGCGGCTGGCTCGTGCCGTACGCCGACGAGGACATGGGCCGGGCCATCGCAGGCTGGTTCAGTGAGGCGGACGAGTTCCTGCTCGGGCGCCGTACCTACGAGCTCTTCGCCGCCTACTGGCCGCAGGTGACCGACCCCGACGATCCCGTCGCCAGCCGGCTGAACAGCCTCCCGAAGCACGTCGCGTCCCGGACCCTCGACGAGGTCTCCTGGGAGGGCTCGACGCTGATCAAGGGCGACCTCGCCGAGCAAGTGGCCGAGTTGAAGCGCAAGCCCGGCCGCGAGCTGCAGGTGCACGGCAGCGGGGCGATCGCCCAGGCCCTCATGCAGCACGACCTGATCGACGAGTACCGGCTGCTCACCTACCCGGTCGTGCTAGGCGACGGTCGGCGGCTGTTCGCGGACGGTGCGAAGCCCGCCGCTTTGCGGCTCGTCGACAGCAAGACGACCGGCGCCGGCGTGGTAATCAACGTCTACCAACCCGCGGGCGAGCCCGAGTACGGCACGTTCGAGGCGTCGGACTCGGTTGAGATGACGGGCCGCGACGAGTGACGCGCGCCGACGGCGTGCCGTAGCAATTCTCGAGAGGTGTCCATTTCCTCGCCCCACGTTCGTCTTTGAGGCGACCAAGCTCAACGAACAGGAGGAAGCGATGAAGTACTTCATGCTGATTCACCAGGGCACCGCCCCGACGCCGCGGTCCCCCGAGGAGTGGGAGCGCCTCCCGAAGGACGAGCAGCAGGCGGTCTACAGGGGCTACCAGGCGGTCAACCAGACTCCGGGGGTCACGCCTGGCCTCCAGCTCGGGGAGCCCGAGACCGCCACCACCGTCCGCGTCGAGGACGGCCAGACCCTCACCACCGACGGGCCGTTCGTGGCCGTCAAGGAGGCGCTCGGCGGCTACTTCGTCTTCGAGGCCGACGACCTCGATGCGGCCGTCGAGCTCGCCGCGCGCGTGCCGGCGGCGCGCATGGGCGGCGCGGTAGAGGTGCGCCCGGTCGTGGAGTGGTAGGGATCCTCGACCGGGTCTTCCGCGACGAGTGGGGCCGCGTCCTCGCCACCCTGATCGGCTTCCTCGGCGACTTCGACGTCGCCGAGGAGGCCGCCCAGGAGGCGTTCGCGGCCGCCGCCGAGCGCTGGCCGCGCGACGGGACGCCCGCGAACCCGCGCGCGTGGCTCGTGACCACGGCGCGCAACCGGGCGATCGATCGCCTCCGGCGCGATCGCACGCTCGCGGCGAAGGTCCGCCTGCTCGACGTGCCGGAAGCCACGGAGGACATCGTGGATGAGACGACGATCCCGGACGAGCGCCTCGAGCTCGTCTTCACCTGCTGCCATCCGGCGCTGGCCCTCGACGCCCAGGTCGCGCTCACGCTGCGGACGCTGGGCGGCCTGAAGACGGAGGAGATCGCCCGCGCCTTCCTCGTCCCGGAGCCGACCATGGCCAAGCGCCTGGTTCGCGCGAAGCACAAGATCAGGACCGCCGGGATCCCGTTTCGCGTGCCACCCCCTCATCTGCTGCCGGATCGCCTGGCCGCGGTGCTCGCAGTCGTCTACCTGATCTTCAACGAGGGCTACGGCGGCCGCGGCGAGCTCGCGGCCGAGGCGATCCGGCTCGGGCGCGCGCTCGCTGAGCTGATGCCCGACGAGCCCGAGGTGCACGGACTGCTCGCCCTGATGCTGGTGAACGACGCCCGCCGGGACGCGCGCTTCGCCGAGGGCACAGTGGTCCTCCTCGGCGACCAGGACCGATCGCTCTGGGATTTCGACCAGATCGAGGAGGGGCGGGCCACCCTCGATCGCGCTCTGGCCCTGGGCGGACGCGATCCGTACGTTCTCCAGGCGGCGCTGGCGGCCCTGCACGTCGCCGAGCCCCAGGACTGGCCGCAGATCGCGGCCCTGTACGGCGAGCTCGCCCGCGTCACCGGCTCACCGGTCGTGGAGCTCAACAGGGCGGTGGCCGTTGCCGAAGCCGGTGACGTCGAGGCCGCCCTGGCGCTCGTGGAGCGCCTCGAGCTCGACAACTACCATTACCTGCACGCCACGCGCGCCGAGCTGCTGCGCCGGCTCGGTCGCGTCGAGGAGGCGCGCGCGGCCTACGACCGCGCGCTGGAGCTGGTCCACTCGGACCCCGAGCGGCGGTTCATCGAGCGGCGGCTCGCCGAGCTCCAGGGCTGAGCGGGGACGAGATGTCCATTGAGGTGCCGCCCGTTCGTCGTTAGGAGAAAGGCCACGAATCGAAGAGAATCAGATGACCGAGACGACCACAGCCAGGGACTTCACACGACGCCGCTGGATCGCCCTGATACTCCTCTGCTTCGCGCAGTTCATCGTCGTGCTCGATGCCTCGATCGTGAACGTCGCCCTGCCGTCGATCGGCAGGGCTCTCTCGTTCTCACAGGAGAACCTCTCCTGGGTGGTCAACGCCTACGTGCTCACGTTCGGCGGCTTCCTGCTGCTGGGCGGCCGGCTGGCGGACCTGCTTGGGCGCCGGCGAGTGTTCATCTCCGGGTTGCTGCTCGTCGCCGGCGCCTCGCTCGCGGCGGGATTTGCCGCAAACGAGGGCCAGCTGATCGCCGCGCGCGCGGCGCAGGGCCTCGGGGCGGCGATCATCTCCCCCTCGGCACTGTCGATCGTCACCACCACCTTCCGAGACGGCGCGGAGCGCAACAAGGCGCTGGGGGCGTGGGGAGCGGTGGCCGGCGCCGGCGGGGCGGCCGGGGTCCTGCTCGGCGGCGTGCTCACGGACGGCCTCGGCTGGGAGTGGGTGCTGTGGGTCAACGTACCGGTGGCGCTGATCGCGGCCACGCTCGCGCCGCGGCT
>JBKPFJ010000004.1:0-40595 GCA_046728795.1 Actinomycetota bacterium
GGACGAGTTCCGCGGGATCGACATCATGCGGGCGGTGCGCTCCTTCGACCCGTGCCTGCCGTGCGGCGTGCACATGTACCTGGGGAAGGGCAAGACCCTCAGGCAGGTGCACCAGCCGATGTTCGGCGCGCACTCCTGAGCGGGAGGGTCGGTGCAGGACGCCGAAGCACGCGACCGGGTCGCGAAGCTCGAGGCTCTCCTCGAGGACCTCGAGTCGCTCGACGACCCCGTCGCCCGCGACAGGGCGATGGAGGTGGTCCAGGCGCTGGTGGAGCTCTACGGCGCCGGCTTGGGGCGGATCGTGGCGCAGGTGGCAGAGCGCGACGAGGGCGGCGAGCTGGCCGTGGCGATGGCTGGCGACGAGCTCGTCTCCCACCTGCTGCTGCTCCACGACCTGCATCCGGTGCCGCTGGAGGCGCGGGTCCGGGGCGCGCTCGAGGAGGTGCGCCCGTACCTCGAGTCGCACGGCGGGAACGTCGAGCTGCTTGGAATCGACGAGGACGTCGTGCGCCTGCGCATGGAGGGGAGCTGCAGCGGCTGCCCGTCCTCGACCGTCACACTGAAGCTGGCGATCGAGGAGGCGATCCACAAGGCGGCGCCCGAGGTCGAGGAGATCGACGCCGAGGGCGCCGTGGAGGAGCCCGCCTCTCCGCTGCTCCAGCTCGAGACCTCGGATGCCCTGCGCGAGAAGCGCCGCGAGGTGGCCTGGACGGAGGTGCCGGCGCCCGGGCTCACGAGCGGGGAAACCGAGCTCCGTGAGATACACGGCGAGCAGGTGCTGTTCCTCAAGCTGACGCAGGGCCTCTACGCCTACCGGCCGCGCTGCCCGGGCTGCGGTGAGTCGCTGGCCGAGGGCGTGCTCGCGGACAGCGAGCTCGCCTGCGGGGCCTGCGGCCGGCGCTACGACGTGCGGCACGCGGGCCGATCCCCGGACGACGCTGAGCTGCACCTCGACCCGGTGCCGCTGCTCCACGAGGGGGACGGTGGCGTAAAGGTGGCGCTGGGGGCGCCGGCGTGACCGGGGCACTCGGGTCGCCGCGCCTGCGCCGGCTGGCGCGGGCGACCGGGGGTGAGCGGCGGGAGGAGGTGGCGGAGCTCTGCGACCTCTGCCGGGCGCCGCTCCCGGCGGAGCACCGACACCTACTCGACTTGGAGACACGGGAGCTGAGCTGCGCGTGCCGCGCCTGCTCGCTGCTGTTCGACCGTCGTGCCGCCGGCGGCGGCCACTTCCGCCTCATCCCCGACCGCTGCTACCGGCTCGACGACTTCGAGCTCGACGATCCGACATGGGAGCGGCTCCGCATCCCAGTGGACATGGCGTTCTTCTTCCGCTCCTCGCGCGAGGGGCGGGTCCAGGCCTTCTACCCGAGCCCGATGGGGCCCACCGAGTCGCTGCTCGGCCTCGAGGCGTGGGAGGACCTCGAGGACGCGAACCCGGTGCTGCGGGAGATGGAGCCGGACGTCGAGGCGCTGCTCGTCAACCGGGCCCGGGGCGCCCGGCAGCACTTCCTGGTACCGATCGACGAGTGCTACCGGCTGGTGGCGGTGATCCGCACACGCTGGCGGGGCTTCACGGGCGGCAAGGAGGTCTGGCAGGAGATCGAGCGCTTCTTCGGCGACCTGGAAGCGACGGCGACAGAGAGGAGCTGACGTGGCTGACCTAAAGACAGGCGAAGGCCCGAAGCCGGACCTGCCGGCGCACGTGTCGGGCATCAAGCAGGGCAATTCGAAGGGCAACTACGAGAAGCAGCCGGGCCACAACCCCGACAGCACCTCCACGGCCAAGCGCTCGACCGGAGTGAACCCGGACGGGCACGAGCCGATCGACCCGAGCATGCCGAACCTGTCGCCCGCCTGAGTCGCGTGATGGCCGCCTCCCCGAGCCCGATCGCCCGGGCCGGCTCCGCCCCGGAGCTGGCCTTCCGCGTCGAGGGCGCGAGCGCGCTCGAGCGCGCTGCTATGCCCACGCTCGCCTTCGCCCTGCGGATCGACGCGGCAGGCGGCGCGCAGGTGCGCTCGGTCCTCCTCCACACCCAGGTCCAGATCGCGGCCCGCCGGCGCCGATACGCCGCAGGCGAGGAGGAGCGCCTGTTCGAGCTGTTCGGCGGCCCCGAGCGCTGGGGCACGACCCTGCGCACCCTGCCCTGGACGCGCCACACGCAGGTGGTCCCGGCGTTCACGGGGAGCACGGCGGTGGAGGTCCCGGTGCCGTGCACGTACGACTTCGACGTCGCCGCCTCGCGCTACCTCCAGGCACTCGGCGACGGCGCGGTGCCACTCGAGCTGCTGTTCGGCGGCACGGTCTTCTACGCCGGAGAGGGCGGCCTCCTCCAGACCGCGCAGATCGCCTGGGACCGTGAGGCCGAGTACGACCTGCCCGTGTCGGTGTGGCGCGAGACGATGGACCTCTACTTCCCCGGGACGACGTGGCTGCGCCTGGGCACGGAGACCTTCGCCCGGCTCCACGCGTTCCGCTCGCGCCGGGCGCTCACGAGCTGGGAAGAGGCGATCGACTCGCTGCTAGCGGAGGAAGGAGAGGACTAGGCGTGGACGCGGTGAGGCGCATCGCGGACGCCGTGCTCTACGAGGGCTACGTGCTCTGGCCGTACCGCAGGTCCGCGATGAAGAACCAGCGCCGCTGGACCTTCGGCGGGGTCTTCCCGGAGGCCCACAGCGCGCGGCACCCCGACGACGCACCCCTCATGCAGGCGCAGTGCCTCCTCGAGGGGGGCGGCGATGCGGCGCTCGAGGTGCGCGTGCGCTTCCTTCACGTGGTCGCCCGCCAGGCGCTGCGCGAAGGGCCTCACAGGCTCGAGCCCGTCGAGGAGCTGGTGGCCGGGGGCGAGCGGCACCTGAGCTGGGACGAGGCGGCGGAGCGGGAGCTTTGGAGCGGCGAGCTGCTCGTCGCCGACCTCGAACGCCGGCCGCGCCTGGTCGGGATCGACGTGCCGGCCGGTGCCGAGCGGGAGCCGCTCGACGGCGGGGCTCTCGAGCGCAGCTGGCGGGCGCTGCGGGGGAGCGTCGAGGTCGAGGCGGCGGAGCTGCGCGAGCGGCTCCACCGCGTGACCGTACGGATCCGCAACGCGAGCGGCTTCGCCGGCGGAGGCCGCGAGGAGGCGCTCCGGCAGGCCTTCTGCTCCACGCACGCGGTCCTGCACGCGGACGGCAGCGAGTTCGTCTCGCTCACCGATCCGCCGGAGGGGCTGCGGGAGGCCGCCGCCACCTGCGAGAACGTCGGCAACTGGCCCGTGCTCGTGGGAGAGGAGGGTGATCGGAGCACACTGCTGTGCTCGCCGATCATTCTCTCCGACTATCCCGAGATCGCGCCGGAGAGCCCGGGCGACCTCTTCGACGGCGGCGAGATCGACCAGCTCTTGATCCTAAACATCCTCTCCCTGACCGACGAGGAGAAGCGCGAGATGGCCGCGTCCGACCCACGCGCGCGGGAGATCCTGGAGCGCACCGAGGGGCTGTCGGAGGAGGACCTGATGCGGCTGCACGGGGCAATCCGCGAGTTCGGGCTGGTGCGGCGGTGACCGGCTCGCCGCGCGGCCGCTGGGAGCCACTCGAGCGCCCGGCGCCGGAGAGCGTGACGGTCGCGGGTGCGGAGGTCCGGCGGGGGAGCCGGGTGGTGCTGCGGCCCGGCCCCGGCGGCGACGTCTTCGACGTCGCCCTGGCGGGCCGCACCGCCGTGGTTGAGGAGCTGCTCGCTGGCGTGGACGGGGGCATCCAGCTCGCCGTGACCGTGGAGGACGATCCCGGGCGGGACCTGGGCGAGGCGCGCCAAATCGGCCACCGCTTCTTCTTCAGGCCCGAGGAGGTCGAGCCGCTCTCGCCGCGTGTCCTCGTCGCCGGGATCGGCAACGTGTTCCTCGGCGACGACGGATTCGGCGTGGAGGTCGCGGGGCGCCTGCTCCGCGGCGAGCTGCCGCCCGGCGTCCACGTCGAGGACTTCGGCATCCGGGGCATGGACCTGGCCTACGCGCTGTCCGGCTACGACGTAGCCGTGCTCGTCGACGCCTCGCCGCGGGGTCAGCCGCCGGGAACGCTCTATCTGATCGAGCCGGAGCTCGACGAGGACGAGCTGGTCGGCCCCGACGCGCACGGCATGGACCCTGTGAAGGTGCTGTCCCTGGCGCGGGCGCTCGGCGGGCCGCTGCCGCGCGTGCTTGTGGTGGGCTGTGAGCCGGCCACGCGCATGACCGGCGAGGAGGACGAGGTGGTGGCGGAGCTCAGCGAGCCGGTGCGGGCGGCGGTCGGTGAGGCGGTCCGCATGGTGGAGGGGTTGATCGGGGAGCTGCTGGAAGGTCGCGACGGAAAGGTGGGATCGAGATGAAGCGGATCACGCTGCTCGCGCTACTCGCAGGCATCGCCGCGGCGGTGTTCGCGCAGCTGCCGGAGCTCAAGCGCTATCTCAAGATGGAGCGGATGTGACGGGAGGGAGCGGATGCACCGGACCAAGGTGAGGGTCGTCGAGGACGCCCTCGACGCGAACAACACGATCGCGCGGGCCAACCGTGACGACTTCGACCGCGAGCAGGTGACGGTCGTGAACCTGATGAGCGCGCCGGGGGCCGGGAAGACCTCCCTCCTCGAGCGGAGCGTCGGCGACGTCGACGGCGTGCGGGTGGGGGTGCTCGAGGGCGACGTCCAGGGCAGCTCGGACGCCGACCGCATCGCGGGGCTCCACGTTCCGGTGACTCAGATCAACACGGATCCCGGGTTCGGCGGCGAGTGCCACCTGGACGCCAACATGGTTCGCTCGGCGATTCCCGAGCTGCCGCTCGCGGAGATCGACCTGCTCGTGATCGAGAACGTCGGCAACCTGGTCTGCCCCGCGGAGTTCCGGGTCGGCGAGGACGCGCGCGTGATGGTGTCATCGGTCGCGGAGGGCGAGGACAAGCCGATCAAGTACCCGCTCATGTTCCGTACCTGCGAGCTGGTGCTGGTCAACAAGATCGACCTGCTTCCACACCTGGACTTCGACCTCGACAAGTTCCTCTACAACCTCGACGCCGTTAACCCCGGCGTCGAGCGGATGCTCGTGAGCGCGCGCACCGGGGAGGGCGTCGAGGCCTGGCGCGACTGGCTGGCGCGGCTTCCCGACCGGGCCCGAAGCGTGGCATGAGCGTCGAGGCGCTCGGCAGGCGGCTCGAGGAGAGGCTGCTCGCCGAGCGCACGGAGGCGAACGCGCGCTTCTTCGAAGCCGAGGCGGAGCGCACCGCCCGCCTCTGCCACCGGATGGCCGAGCGCTTCGCCCGGGGAGGCCGCCTGGTCGCGATCGGGTCCTCTCCGGCCGAGCGGTCGGACGTCCGCCACGTGGCGGTCGAGTTCGTTCACCCGGTGATCGTCGGCAAGCGGGCGCTGCCCGCGTTCGGGCTGGCGCGGGAGGGGGGGTCCCCGGCGCGGCAGGCGGAGCTGTTGCTAGAGGCGGAGGACATCGCGATGGGGTTCGGCTCGCACCCGGAGACGGTCGAGGCGGTGGCCGTGGCCCGCTCCCGGGGCTGCCTGACGGTGGGCTTTGCGCCCGTGGGCGCTGAGTGGGAGCTCGAGCCGCCGAGCGACGACGGGTTCGTCCGCCAGGAGCTGGTCGAAACGCTCTACCACGTGCTGTGGGAGCTCGTGCACGTGTTCTTCGAGCACCGAGGCCTGCTCGAGGGCCGCGAGGCGCGGGCGCGGCACGACACCGGCGCCTCGGCGTTCCTCTATCCCTTCCTGGGCGAGCAGGAGCACGACCTCGAGGCGGTGCTCGAGGACGTGCGCGGCTCGGTGCTGATGAAGGGCGAGGAGATCGGGAGGCTGCGTGAGCAGACCCTCACCGAGGGGCGCGAGGCGCTCGTGTCCGCGGCTCGGGCCCTCCGCGAGTCGTTCGAGGCCGGGGGCAAGCTACTGGCGCTCGGTAACGGCGGATCGGCCACCGACGCCATGGACTGCGTGGCGGACTTCCGCGAGCCGCCCGCGCCCTGGACCCCGCGGCGGGCGATCGACCTGACCGAGGATCCCGCGATACTCACGGCGATCGCCAACGACATCGGCACGGAGGCGATCTTCGCGCGGCAGGTGATCGCATACGGCCGCAAGGGCGACTCGCTCATCGCGCTGTCCACCAGCGGCAACTCCGCCAACGTGATCGAGGCGCTGGCAGAGGCGCGCCGGCGGGGGCTGGTGACGGTGGCGATGGTCGGCTACGACGGCGGGCTGGTGGCGGCCCAGGGGCTCGCCGACCACGTCGTGATCACCCGCTCCCAGCACATCCCTCGGATCCAGGAGGCGCAGGCCGGCGCTTACCACGCGCTGCGCGAGCTGGTGGAGGCGTCGGCGCCTTGAGCGAGTGGGGCGGTCGCGTCGGGCACGCCGGCCTCCGCGGCGCAATCGCGGCAATGGCCATGACGGGGGCGCGGGCGTTCACCGTGGACATGGGCATCGTCGGCCAGACGCCTCCCGATGCGATCGCCAAGCAGAAGGCGCGCGGCTTGATCCGGCGGGTTCCGCGCACGCGCAGGCGCGCCGCGGTCGAGCTGGCCCACTGGAGTTACGGCGCCGGTGGGGGCGCTTTGTTCGGGCTGCTTCCGGCCGAGATTCGCAGGCGGGCCTGGGCCGGCCCGATCTACGGCTTCGTGCTCTGGCTGGGCTTCGAGTTGGCGCTGGCGCCGAGCCTGGGCCTCAGGCGCGCCAAGACGATGCGCAGACGCGAGCAGATGGCGCTGGCCGCCGATCACGTGCTCTACGGGGTAGTGCTGGGGGAGATCCGCCAGCGCCCCCAGGAGTGATCGTGGCCGTCTCGCTCGGTCCGTCTCGCTCGCCGCGAGCCCGCCGGGTACGCGCCCGGGTCGCGGGGACGGTGCAGGGCGTGGGCTTCCGGCCCTACGTGTACCGCCGGGCGCGCGGGCTGGGGCTGGCCGGCCGGGTTCTCAACGACGAGCGGGGGGTGGTGCTCGAGGTGGAGGGGCCGGAGGCGGCGGTGGACGCCTTCTTCGACGGGCTCGAGCGCGAGGCCCCCCCGCTCGCCGTGATCGAGCGGGTGGAGTCCTCGGAGCGCCCCACGCTCGGCGAGCGCGAGTTCCGGATCCTCGAGAGCGAGCGCGGGGGCGAGCCGCTCGCGCCCGTGACCCCGGACAGCGCCACCTGCGACGACTGCCTGGCCGAGCTCTTCGACCCCGCGGATCGCCGGTACCGCTACCCGTTCGTGAACTGCACGAACTGCGGCCCGCGCTTCACGATCGTGTGCGGCGTCCCATACGACCGGCCCCTCACCACCATGGCGGGCTTCGAGATGTGCGCGCTCTGCCGCGCGGAGTACGACGACCCCGCGGACCGGCGCTTCCACGCCCAGCCGAACGCGTGCCCCGAGTGCGGACCCTCGCTGGCGCTCGTCGGGGCCGCCGGCGACCCCCTCGAGACAGCCGTGGAAGCCCTGCGCGCGGGGGCTATCGTCGCGGTCAAAGGGCTCGGGGGCTACCACCTGGCCTGCCGCGCCGACGACGAGGCGGCGGTGGCGGCGCTGCGGGGCCGCAAGCACCGCGAGGACAAGCCCTTCGCGCTGATGGCCGCGGACATGGGCAGCGCCCGCGCGCTCGTCGAGCTCGGTCCCGAGGAGGAGGCCCTCCTGCGCTCGCCCCGGCGGCCCATCGTGATCGCCCCGCGACGGGTGGACGCCCGCGTGGCCGCGGCCGTGGCGCCGCGCAGCCGCGAGCTCGGGGTGATGCTGCCCTACTCGCCGCTCCACCACCTGCTGCTCAACGACGCGGGCGCCACGCTTGTGATGACGAGCGGAAACGTCTCGGACGAGCCGATCGCCTATCGCGACGAGGATGCGCTTCGGCGGCTGGGCGGAATCGCCGACCTGGTGCTTCTGCACGACCGGCCGATCCACGTCCGGACCGACGACTCGGTGGTGCGCGCCGTGCCTCGCCGGGCTGCGCTCCTGATCCGCCGCTCGCGCGGGTACGTGCCGGCGAGCATGGACCTGCCGCTCGCCGTGGCGCGGCCGGTGCTTGCCTGCGGGGCGGAGCTGAAGAACACCTTCTGCCTCGTGAAGGGCTCGCGGGCCTGGGTGGGCCATCACATCGGGGACCTCAAGAACTACGAGACGCTGCGCGCCTTTCGTGAGGGGATCGAGCACTTCCGGGCGCTGTTCGCCGTCGAGCCCGAGGTGGTGGCACACGATCTCCACCCCGACTACCTCTCCACGGCCTACGCGCTCGAGCGCGACGACGTCGAGCTGGTGGGCGTGCAGCACCACCACGCGCACCTGGCGGCCTGCCTGGCCGAGCACGGCAAGGAGGGCCCCGCGGTCGGGGCGATCTACGACGGCACGGGCTTCGGCAGCGACGGCACGGTGTGGGGCGGCGAGCTCCTTGCCGGCGGGCTCGACCGCTTCGACCGGCCCGGCTGTCTGTGGCCGGTGCGGATGCCCGGCGGGGACCGCGCCATCAGCGAGCCGTGGCGGATGGCATGCGCCTGGCTCGTAACGGCGCTGGGCGAGGACCCGCCGCTGCCGGCGGCCCTGGAGAGCAAGGTCATGCCGGCCGAGTGGGGCAGCGTGGCCGAGCTCGCGGCGACCGGCCTCGCCTCCCCCGATACGACCAGCGTGGGGAGGCTGTTCGACGCCGTTGCGGCGCTCTGCGGGGTTCGCGCGCGCGTGAACTACGAGGGCCAGGCGGCCGTGGAGCTCGAGGCGGCGGCCGACCGCGCCGTGCGCGACGCCTACCCGCTGCCGCTTGCGGAGATTGATGAGGGGCTGCGGCTCGACGCCCGCGAGACCGTGCGGGCCGTGGTCGAGGACCTCGCCGCCGCTGCGCCGGCATCGGCGGTGGCGGCGCGCTTCCACAACGCCTTGGCGGTGGCGACGGTCGAGGCCTGCGTGCGGGTGGCCGCGGCCCGCTCGCTCTCGTCCGTGGTGCTGTCGGGCGGCGTATTCCAGAACCGGCTGCTGCTCGAGCGCACGATCGCGGGGCTCGAGCGGCAGGGGCTGCGGGTGCTCGTACCGGAGCGATTCCCGCCGGGTGATGGCGGGATCGCCTTTGGCCAGGCGGCGGTGGCCGCGGCGAGAGGGATGGGCCGTTGCTAGGGCTCGACGACCAGATCGCGTCGCTGGGCGACGGCGGCGGGCTCATCGTGGCTTTGGTCGCGGCGCTGCTCTTGGGCCTCCGGCACGCCACGGACCCCGACCACCTGACGGCCGTCGCAACGCTGATGATGTCCGAGGACGACGGGCGCGGCCGTCGCGCCGGCCGGCTCGGCCTGGCCTGGGGCGCCGGCCACGCCACCACCCTCCTCGCCTTCGGGCTGCCGTTCGTGCTCTTCGGCAGCTACCTGCCCGGGGCCGTAGAGCGGGGCGCCGAGGTGGCCATCGGGCTTGTGATCGTCGCGCTGGCGGTGAGGCTGCTGGTGCGGTGGCGCCGAGGCTACTTCCATTTTCACTCCCACAGGCACGGTTCCGTCCGGCACGCGCACGCGCACATGCACGAGCACGCCTCGGCGGACGGGCATCCTGAGCGCCACGAGCACTCGCACTCGCCCGGCCGGACGCCCCTGGCCGCGTACGGGATCGGCCTGATCCATGGCCTGGGAGGCTCGGCCGGCGTTGGAGTACTTCTGATCGGGGCGATGTCGAGCCGCGCGGGGGCGGCCGCCGCGCTTGCGATCTTCTCCGCTGCCACCGCGCTCTCGATGGCGCTCGTCACCACGGGCTTCGGGCTCGCCATCGGCGGCCATCTGGCCCGCCGGAGCACCGCGCTCGTGCCCGCCGTCGGCGCGCTCAGCCTGGCCTTCGGGACCTGGTACGCGCTGGGGGCGATCTAGGCCGCACGCCCGCCGGAACCGCCGGGCGCCGCGTGCAACCGTCGCACCGCGCCCGCCCTCGCCCGAGGTGTGGGCCGCGCCGGCACGGGTAGACGCCGGGCGTGACAGAGAAGGAGCGGCCTCAGGAGCAGGAGCGCACGCCGGACGAGCCGGTGAGCCAGCCGGAGCACGTGGACACACCGACCGAGGGGCAGCATCTCGCTCCGCCGGAGCCTGGGCATCCCGCGGGCGAGACGCAGCCGCAGGAGGGCGTGCCCGAGCGGGTTCACGAGCACCCCGAAGACATCGCCGAAACGCCTTCGGACGAGGAAGGCGCCGAGAGCGTGACGCAGTCACCGGGATCCTCGCCGGAGGAGGAGTCCGACTAAGGGAGCTGTTGCGCGGCCTAAGCTTGAGGCCGTGATCGACAAGCTCGTAGAGCAGATCGAGGGCCGCTTTCGCGAGCTCTCGGAGCAGATGGCCGATCCGGATGTGATCGCCGACCAGCGCCGCTACGCGGAGGTCGGTCGCGCGTACCGTCAGCTCGAGCCGGCACACGAGCTGGCGCAGGAGTATCGGACCGCGGCGTCGGACGCCGAGGGCGCCCGCGAGATGCTCGCGGAGGACGGCGACGACCCGGAGCTCCGGGAGCTCCTCGAGAGCTCGGAGCGGCGGCTCGGCGAGCTCGAGGAGGAGATCCGGCTCGCCATGGTCGAGCCGGACCCGAACGACGACAAGAACGTGATCGTCGAGATCCGGGCGGGAGCCGGAGGCGACGAGGCGGGTCTCTTCGCCGGCGATCTCTACCGGATGCTCACGCGCTACGCCGAGCGGCGGGGGCTCAGAGCCGAGCCGCTGTCGGTGGCCGACGGCGACTACACCTTCGCCATCAAGGGCCGGGGCGCCTACAGCGTGTTCAAGTACGAGGGCGGCACGCACCGCGTCCAGCGCGTGCCGGAGACCGAGTCGCAGGGGCGAATCCACACCTCCACAGCCACGGTCGCGGTGCTCCCCGAGGCGGAGGACGTGGACGTCCAGGTCGATCCGAACGACCTCCAGATAGACGTCTACCGGTCCTCGGGGCCCGGCGGGCAGTCCGTCAACACGACCGACTCGGCCGTGCGCATCACGCACAAGCCCACCGGCGTCGTTGTCTCGATGCAGGACGAGAAGTCCCAGCTCCAGAACCGCGAGCGCGCGATGCGGGTGCTGCGTGCGCGGCTGCTCGAGCGGGAGATCGCGGAACGGCAGGCCCAGGTCGCGGCTGATCGCCGCTCGCAGGTGGGCACCGGTGAGCGCTCGGAGAAGATCCGCACTTACAACTTCCCGCAGGACCGTGTGACCGACCATCGGGTCAAGCTGACGAAGAACGATCTCGCCCGGGTCCTCGACGGCGACCTCGCCGACTTCACCGCCGCGCTCGAGGCCGAGGAGAAGCGACTCAAGCTCGAGGCGGGCTCGCTGGTCGAGTCTTGACGGCCCGCGACGCGCTCTCGGGCGCCGTTCCGGCGCTCGAGGCGGCGGGCTGCGAGACGCCCCGGCTGGACGCCGAGCTGCTGGTCGCCGACGCCCTGTCCGTCGACCGCGCGGCGCTCGTGTCCGATCCGGGGCTTGAGGTGCCGCCGCGGGCGGCCCGGCTGATCGCGGAGCGTGTCCGGCGCCGGATCGCGCGCGAGCCGGTCGCCTATGTGCTCGGCCGCAAGGGCTTTCGGCGCATCGAGCTGGCCGTGGATCGGCGGGTGCTGATCCCCCGCCCCGAGAGCGAGCTGCTCGTGGAGGCCGCCCTGGGCCTTCCGGCCGGCGCGCGTGTGCACGACGTGGGGACGGGCTCGGGCGCGGTGGCGCTCGCGCTGCTCGACGAGCGTCCGGACCTGACGGTCAGCGCGTCGGACGCCTCGCCCGGTGCCGTGGAGGTCGCGCGCGAGAACGCGGCGCGGCTGGGGCTGCCCCTCGAGGTCGAGCTCGCCAGCGGGCTGCCGGACGGCCGCTACGACATGGTGCTCGCCAACCTGCCCTACGTCGCGGAGGGCGAGCTCGCCGAGCTCGAGCCCGAGATCAGCGATTGGGAGCCTCGCGAGGCCCTGCTCGGTGGGGTGGACGGGCTCGACGCGATCCGAGAGCTCGTCTCCCAGGCGCCCGCCGGCACGCTAATCGCGCTCGAGCACGCCCCCCACCAAGCCTCCGAGGTGCGCGCCCTGCTGAAAGGTGCCGAGACCTTGCGGGACCTGGGCGGGATGGAGCGGGTCACCCGGGGCATCGCGTGACCGCGGAAGACGTCCGCACCTTCGAGCGCTGCATCGCCGTCGGCGGGGTGGCGCTCTTCCCGGCCGACACGGTCTACGGGCTCGCCACCGAGCCCGACTCCGCAGAGGGGGTGGAGCGGCTCTACCGGCTGAAGGGCCGCCGCCCGGATCGGCCGGCGGCGGTCATGTTCTTCTCGCTCGAGCTGGCCCTGTCCGCCCTTCCGGAGCTCGGGGAGCGCACCCGCGCGGCGCTCGGCCGCCTGCTGCCTGGCGGGCTCACCCTTCTCCTGCCGAACCCCGCCGGGCGCTTCCCGCTCGCCTGCGGGCCCGAGCCCGAGCGGCTCGGCTTGCGCGTGCCCGCCCTCGATGGGGCGCTTGCGCCGCTCCGCGCCGCCCGCTGGCCCGTGCTTCAGTCGAGCGCCAATCCCTCCGGCGGCCCCGACGCGCGCCGCCTGGCCGACGTGGACCAGCGGATCCGGGCCGGGGTCGACCTCCAGCTCGACGGCGGCGAGCTGCCCGGAACGCCGTCGACCGTGGTCGATTTGACGCGCTACGAGGTGTCGGGGGAGCACGCCATCCTCCGCGAGGGGGCGGTGCCTGCGACGGTCATTGCGGCGCGGCTCTGAGGAGGGCCGGCAGCGGGGCGTCAACTTCCGTCGTGCCGCAACTCGACCGCGACTGCGTCGCCGTCCCCGTCGAGCGGGAGCGGGTCCCCTGCCGCGGTTCGGCGTCGCGACGCCGACCGAGGACACGACCGGGACGATCGATGCGATGCCCCTCTACGCGGGGCAAGGCGTGGGCGCCGTCCACGAGCGGCGGGCCGCCGCGGACGTAGTGCGGGAGCTGTGCGCCGGCGCTACTTCGCTCCTGAGGGCCGCCGCCGGTGGTACCGTGCCTGGCCGATGAACGAGCTGCCGCCCGACTACTTCTCAAAGCACGTCTCCGAGGTCGATCCAGAGATCGCTGAGGTCCTCGTCGACGAGGCGCGGCGGCAGGAGAGCACGCTCGAGATGATCGCCTCGGAGAACTTCGTGCCCCAGTCGATCCTCGACTGCCAGGGCTCGGTGCTCACGAACAAGTACGCGGAGGGCTACCCGGGCAAGCGCTACTACGGCGGCTGCGAGTACGTGGACGTCGCGGAGCAGCTGGCCATCGACCGCGCCAAGGAGCTCTTCGGCGCCGAGCACGTGAACGTGCAGCCGCACTCCGGCGCGCAGGCCAACGCAGCGGTCTACATGGCGCTGCTCGAGCCGGGCGACCGCATGCTCGGCATGAAGCTCGACCACGGCGGCCACCTCACCCACGGGATGAGGATCAACTTCTCGGGCCTTTACTTCGACATCGTCGGCTACGAGGTCCGCAAGGAGGACTCGTGGCTCGACATGGACGCGCTCGAGCGGCTGGCCAAGGAGTCGCGCCCGAAGCTCATCCTGGCCGGCTGGTCCGCCTACCCGCGGCAGCTCGACTTCCCGCGCTTCCGGGACATCGCCGACGAGGTGGGCGCGCTGCTGCTGGTGGACATGGCGCATTTCGCCGGGTTCGTCGCGGCCGACGAGCACCCGAACCCGATCCCCTACGCGGACGTGGTCACCACCACCACGCACAAGACCCTCGGCGGGGCGCGCGGCGGCATGATCCTCTGCAAGGAGGAGTTCGCGAAGAAGATCAACTCGCGCGTCTTCCCGGGCCACCAGGGCGGGCCGCTCATGCACGTGATCGCCGGCAAGGCCGTGGCGCTCAAGATCGCCCAGACCGAGCTGTTCAGGGAGCGGCAGCGCCGGACCCGCACCGGCGCGGCCGCGGTCGGCGAGGAGATGCTGACCGGGGGCGTGAACGTGCTCACGGGCGGGACGGACGTCCACCTCGTGCTCGCCGACCTGCGCGACTCCGAGCTCGACGGCCAGCAGGCGGAGGACCGGCTGGCGGAGATCGGCATCACCGTGAACCGCAACGCCGTCCCCTTCGACCCGAGGCCGCCGGCGGTGTCGAGCGGCCTGCGCATCGGCACCCCCGCGCTCGCCACCCGGGGCCTACAGCCGGACGACTTCCGTGAGATCGGCAAGGTGATCGCGGAGACGCTCACGGGCGACTTCTCGGACCAGGCCCGCGCCGAGCTCACCGAGCGCACGCGGGCGCTCGCCGAGCGCTACCCGCTGTATCCGTTCCTGGCGGCGCCCGCGGCGGTCTAGCTCGCCTCAGCGCCGGATCGCGCGCGAGCGACGCGGCCTTCGGCTCCCACGGCTGGATGCGAATGCCCTCCGGGTCCGCGAGATCAGCGAGGGGCCGCCCCGGTAATCGCGATCGTGCGGACGCAAGTCGATGCCCGCCGCTCGCAGCCGCCCGACCAGTTACGGCGTGATCCGAAGCCCCAGGCGCTCGAGCGCCTCCGAGCGATCCAGGTAGACCTGGCATCTGGCAACCTGGCCGTCCCTGATCGTCCAGAGGTGTGCGGTCTCCCGGTAGAGGCGGACGCCGCTCGAGCCGCCCCGGGCCAGCACCCGCACGAGGGCGAGGACCCAATCCTCCCGAGCGACCACTCGCTCCAGCTCAAAACGCCATTCGCCCCAGACTTCCTTGAACATCGCGATCCAGCGCGTGAGCCCCGCACGGCGCCGGAAGACCTGCTCCCCCTCGGGGTAGCTGTCCGGAAGGTGCAGCTCGAACGCTTCGTGTACGCAGTCGGTGAGGTCGCGATCGAAGAGCGCGGGCTGCGGTCCCTGGAGATCCTCGATCAGCCGATACGTACGGTCCACGAGCTCGGCGTTCTCTTCGGGCGTCGCCGGCCCCGCGGCCACAAGGTCGTCGCCCTGCTGACGGCTGCGCATCAGGGCAGTGTCCCAGACAAGATCCACGGGGCTTTCCCCGCCACCCGGGCGGCGCGCGGGCGCCGCCGCCGAGAGAGGACAGCCGCCGGCGTAGGCTCTGGGCGGCCTGCCTCCGGTGATGCGGTGGGACTGTCTAACGTCAGCCGGGCACCGAGCGGGATGCTACTCGGGTGACGCCGGTCTTTCAGCTCCAGGACGTGGCCGTGTCGCGCGGAGGGCGGCCCGTCCTCCAAGGGCTCGACCTCTCGATCGGAAACGGGTCCACAGCGCTGCTCGGTCCGTCCGGGTCCGGGAAGTCCACCCTTCTCCGCCTCCTGAACAGGCTCGCCGATCCCGACGAGGGCAGCGTCAGCTTCCGCGGCGACGACGTGCGCTCGCTCGACCCACTCGAGCTGCGCCGCCGGGTGGGGCTCGTGCCGCAGCTGCCGGCACCCTTGCCGGGCAGCGTGGAGGAGAACGTGCGCTACGGGCCCGAGCTGTGCGGGCGCTCCGCGGACGTGGCGGAATCGCTCCGGCTCGCCGGCCTTGACGACTCCTACGCCGAACGCGAGGCGGGGCGGCTCTCCGTCGGCGAGCAGCAGCGCGTGATGCTGGCGCGGGCGCTCGCCCTCGAGCCCGAGGTGCTGCTGCTCGACGAGCCGACCTCGGCTCTCGACGAGGAAGCACGCGGGGCGGTGGAGGGCGCCCTGCTCAGCCTGCGCGAGCGGCTCGGCACGTCGATGGTGTTCGTGACCCACGATCGTGCCCAGGCCGAGCGGCTCGCCGAGCGGATCGTCGAGATCCGGAACGGACGGGTGTCGTGAGTACGCTCGACGTCTCGTTGGGCGAGGTGGCCGCCTCGGTCGTGCTGGTCGCGCTGGCGGCGGCCGTCTCGCTGTGGCGGCGAGCCGAGCTCGAGGGCGATCTCGCCGTCGCGGTGCTGCGCTCGTTTCTCCAGCTGACCGCCGTTGGCTACGTCATCCAGGCGATCTTCAACTCGGACAGCCTGTGGCTCGTCGCCCTCCTGCTCGCTGGGATGGTGGCGTTCGGCACGTTCACCGCGCGCGGCCGCGCGAAGGCGGTCCCGGGCGTCACCGTGCCGATTGCGATCGCGCTTGGCACCGCGGCGGCCGTGACGCTCGGGCTCGTGCTCGTCCTGGACGTCTTCGAGGCGACGCCCCGCTTCCTGGTGCCGGTCGGCGGCATGGTGATCGGGAACGCGATGACCTCCACGGCCGTCGCCCTCAACCGGTTGGCGGACGAGGTCGACGGCCAGGCCCGGCAGATCGAGGCGACGCTGGCCCTCGGCGCCACCGCACGCCAGGCCTCCGCAGGGCTTGTGACCCGGTCGCTGCGGTCGGGAATGATCCCCCTGATCGACTCGACGAAGACGACTGGCGTGGTCTTCTTCCCCGGCACGATGGTCGGCAGCCTCCTCGCCGGGGCCGAGCCGCTCGACGCCGTGCGCCTCCAGCTGGTCCTGCTGTGGGTGCTGCTCGGAGCGGTGGCGATGTCGGCGCTTATCGCGGTCTCGCTCGGCTACCGCGGCTTCTTCACCACTGCCCACCAATTGCGCGAGTTACCCTCCCGCGCGTGACCGGGACCCCTCCGCCGATCAAGCCGCGACTGCGCGGCGTCTCGCACCAGTGGGCCTTCTTCGTCTCGCTCCTCACGGGCTCCGCGCTCGTGATCGCGGCGCCTTCCGGCCGCGCGACCTTCGCGTCCGCGGTGTACGCCGCGAGCGTGGCCGCCCTATTCGGGACGAGCGCGCTCTACCACCGGGTCAGCTGGCCCTCGCAGGCGGGGCGGCGCTGGATGCGCCGGCTCGACCACTCGATGATCTTCCTCCTGATCGCCGGCACCTACACGCCGTTTGCGCTGCTGGTGCTCGACGGCACGCTCGCCACGGTGATCCTGGTGCTCGTGTGGGGTGGGGCGGCAGGAGGCATCGTGCTCAAGCTCGTCTGGATAGATGCCCCCAAGCCCGTCGTGGCGACGGTCTACGTGGTCCTGGGCTGGGTGGCGGTGATCGCCTTTCCCGACCTGCTCGACAAGCTCGGGTTCGCGGGCACGGCGATGCTCGCCGCGGGTGGGCTGCTGTACACGATGGGTGCGGTCGTATACGCGCTCAGGCGCCCCGATCCCGTGCCGGCCGTCTTCGGCTACCACGAGGTCTTCCACGCACTCGTGATCTCCGCGGCCACGCTCCAGTACGGCGTGGTGGCGGCCTTCGTTATCCCGGGCGGCTAGGTAACGGGCGACAGGAGTCCGGGCCGCTCCATCGCCTCGCGCCACAGGAGCCGGTCCTCCTCACGCGTGCCGCCGGACGGCAGCCGCTCGGCGATCCAGGCCGGGGCGGCGGTCGGCACGTCGGCCAATATCGGCACGATCCCGGGGAAGCGCTGCTCGCCGAGCTCCTCCTCCCCCGAGACGATCACCTCGCTCATGGTCTCGCCGCGGCGGAGGCCGGTGAGCTCGACGTGCGCCTCCCCCTCGCCGCCGGCCTCGCGCCAGATCCGCCGGGCGAGCTCGCCCACCGTGAGCTGGGGCGGCTCGGCGGGACCGGCGAGCGGGGCGCCCTCGGCGGCGAGCAGCGCTCCGTGCGCCGCCATGGCCGCGGCCTGCGCCATCGTGATCCAGTAGCGAAGCATCCCGGTGTCCGTGATCGTGAGCGGAACGCCCGCCCGGGTCTGTCGCAGGAACAGCTCGGAGGCGCTCCCGGCGCTGCCCAGCACGTTCACGAACCGCACGGCCATCCGCGTAGCGCCGGCGGACTTGGCCGCGAAGGCCGTGAGCTGCTCCATGAACCGCTTGGTTCGTCCGTAGAAGCTGGCCGCCAGCGCGGCCTTGTCGGTGGAGGCCACGATCACCGTCTCGACCGACGCCGCCTCCGCGGCGCGCAGGATGTTCCAACTGCCCTGGAGGTTGGTATCGAGGAACTCGTCCGGATAGACCTCGGCCCAGTCGACGTGCTTGTACGCGGCGAAGTGGAAGACGAGGTGGGGCCGGGCCCGCCCGACCTCCGCATACAGCCGGCCGCGATCGCGGATGTCGCAGAGCACGTGCTCGATCCGCTCGAGCGCGACCGGGTCCCGGGCGCGGCGGTCGGCGGTCAGGGACGCCTCGTGGCTGTCGAGCAACGTGATCCGCTCGGGGCGAAAGCCCCACAGGAGCGAAGCGACCGTGCGCGCGATCGAGCCCCCGCCGCCGGTCATGAGCACACGGCGCCCGCCGATCAGTTCCTGCAGCTCGAGCACCGAGGGGATGGGATCGGGGCGCTCGAGCACCGCCTGCCAGTCGAAGCCCTCGGGCCGCAGCCGGAGGGGGGCGCGGGGAAGGTGCTCGCGCCTCGCCCGCGCACGCTCGATCGCCCGGTAGGCCGCCTTCATGTCACTCGAGTGGGCCGGGTCGGGTTCGTTGACCTCGGCCACGACGTAGCGCACCAGCGCGGCCAGGCGCGCCACGATCGGATCGAGCTCGAGCTCGCCCAGCCCGTACGGGAGCCCCTCGCCGAGCAGCCCGAGCGCATCCGACACGTGAGCGACCTCTGCGTGCGGGCCGAGCTCCTCGACGTAGCGCGGCAGGTCGAGCTCCTCGTCCGAGAGGAGCCCGAGGGGCGTCGGATAGGCGGCCGCGAAGGAGCGGAACAGGGCGGCGTGCGAGGTGTCGAGCGTGAAGCCGAGCTCCGGCACCCGGTCCCGCCAGGCGAGCAGGTCGCGCCAGTGGCCTCCCACCCGCGACAGGTAGAGGCCGCCCGTGCGCATCCGGAGGACGGGCGGGACGTTCTCGATCAGTGGACGGACGCCCTGCTCTCGGCATGCGTCGGCGTAGAAGCGTAGAAAGCGGTCGACCTCCGACTCGTCCAGACCGGCGTGCCAGCTCGCGCGGAATTCATCGGGCGACTGCGGCGCGAACAGGTGGATGGTCAGGACCGGCGACCCCACCCCCGCCGCAAAGGCCGCGCTCCGCTCGATCCCCGCTCGCGCCTCGTCGTCGAGGCGGTCGACGCGTACGAACGCTCCGCTCGGCCACGCCACCGGCGCCTCGGCGGTCACGCTCATGCCGGTACCGTCGAGCGCGGAGCGGGCCCGCTCTGCGGCGGCCGTCGCTGCCTCGTCGCTCTCCACGTGCCGGGGGCCCAGGCAGAGCTCGATGCCCCGCCAAGGGCCGCCCTCCAGGCGATCGGTTATCTGCTCCGGCTCAGGCGCTGCCTTGAGCAGAGGGATGGCTTCTGAGCCACTCGACATACAGGTTCACCGCTTCGGCAAGCGGCCGCGTGCGAAACAGTAGCCGCGTGCCGGTCTCGTAGCTCTCGTTCTCGCCCGGTGCGAGTTCCCCTCCCGGGGTCTCGATCGGCGAGGTCGAGCCGGCGGCATCGGTCACCAGCCGGGCGGCGTCGATCAGCGGCGTCGCGACACCGCTCCCGACCGTCACCGTCTGGTCGAAGCGGCGCTCGGCCACGAGCGCCTCGAGCGCCTCCACCACGTCGTCGACGAACACGAAGTCCCGCGTGCGCGATGGGTCTCCGGGGATCACGATCGGCCCGCCCGCCAGCGCCCGGTCGGCGAACGCGGCGATCGCCCCCGTCGCGCCCTCGGCCCTCACCTGGCCCGGGCCGAACACCGACGTCATACGTGCGATCGCGGCGGGCGCCTCGTGCATCCGGCAGGCCTGCTCCCCGAGCCGCTTCGAGGTCGCGTACGGGTCCGGCGGGGTGTCCTGAGCGGCGCGCACGGTGGAGGGGTAGACGAGCCCGGCGCCGTGCTCGGCGCATCCCTCGAGCAGGTTCAGCGTGGTTCCCACGTTCTCCCGCACGGCCCTCGCGGGATCCTGGCGAGCGCTGGCCGGGTCGGGCACGCCGGCGAAATGGAGCACGGCGTCGCAGCCGGCGACGAGTTGGCGGGCGGCGGGATCGCCGGCGTCGATCTCGATGGCGCGCAGCTCCTCCCTCCCGGAGCGGGGCCGCCCGCCCGGACGGGTGACGGCCACCACCTCGTGCCCGCGCTCGCGCAGCAACGTCGTGTGCCGCGAGCCGAGGAACCCGGACGCTCCCGTCACCAGCAGCTTCACGACAGGTACTCCGCCACTCGGTGCCGGTACTCGAATGGCGACGCAACGCGCCACGTCGTCCCGCCCTCCGGCGGCTCGCCACGCGCGAGCGCCGCCACATCCGCCACCGTCACGGTCTCGGCGGCCACGTTGGCACGCCCGACGCCGGGGCCGGCGGGGGAGGCCAGCATGATCCGCGCCACGTCTTCGACGTGGACGACGCCGATGCTGGCCCGCCCGCCGTCGTCGAGCGGGAGCGGCTCGCCCGCCGCGGCCAGTCGCCGGAACTTGTCGACCACGGTCTGCGACTCGGACCTCGTGTGCTCCACCGGGCTCGGGCCGTAGACGATGCCGAGCCTCAGGAGGGCGAGATCGAAGCCGTGGCGCTTGGCGTACATCTCGAGACAGAGCTCGGCGTAGATCTTTGAGAGGTGGGAGAGGTCCCCCTGTGGGCCGTACGGCCGCTCCGCGTCCACCTCGCCCTCGAGCCCGGGACCGTAGACGTGCAGCGAGCTCCCATAGACGATCGGCGGGCCCCCGGACCGCACCAGCGCGTCGGCCACCCGCCTGGCCCCGGTGAGGTTCGTGCCCTCCGTGTAGTCGGGATCGCTTTCCGCCAGCGGACGGCTGGCCTGGGCCGCGAGGAGGTACACGCGGTCGGGTCGCTCCCCGAAGACGCGCTCGAGGTCGTGCGGGTGGCGGATGTCCGCCGTCTCGACCCGGGCGCCGCGGCCCTCGAGCGCGCCAAGTTGGGAGCGCTCGGTGGCGTACCAGTTGTCCGCCAGCGTGACCTCGTGACCTTCGTCGAGGGCCACGGCTCCGAGCGCGGCGCCCAGGTAGCCCGCCCCCAAAACGAGGAGGCGGGGCACTAAATCGAGTGGACGTGCGGGCCCGGCGGCACCACGTTGCGAGTGTCCACCACGAGCTTGGCGTCCTCCCAGATCGCCGGGTCGGCGAACTCACGGTGCGGTGTGAGGAGCACGACACAGTCCGCCCAGGCGAGCGCCTCGGGGCCCCAGGGCACGCTCTCGTGGCGGGTTCCTTCGAGCTCGACTTCGGCCACCCAGGGGTCGCAGTAGCGAACCTCGCCGCCGCGTCCGATCAGCTGGCGCATCACCTCGAGGCTGGGCGACTCACGCGTGTCGTGGACGTCGCTCTTGTAAGCCACCCCGAGGAGAAGGAGGCGCGAGCGCCTGATCGGCTTGCCGGCGTCGTTCAGGGCGTCGGAGATCTTCTGGACCACGTACACCGGCATGTGGGCGTTGACCTCGTGGGCGGCGTCGATCAGCTGCGCCGAGTACCCGTACTCGCGCAGACGCCAGGCGAGGAAGTGGGGGACCACGGGGATGCAGTCGCCTCCGAGGCCGGGCCCGGGGTAGTGCGCGAGAAACGCAAACGGCTTGGTCTTGGCCGCCTCGATGACCTCCCACACGGAGATCCCCAGCCGGTCGCACATCAACGCGAGCTCGTTGGCCAGCGCGATGTTGACCGCTCGGAAGGTGTTCTCGTGCAGCTTGGCCGTCTCCGCCACGGCGGGGCTCGACACGGGCACGACCGTGTCGACGATCTGCCTGTAGAGGGTCTCGGTGCGCCGCCTGCACTCCTCCGTTACGCCCGCCACGAGCTTGGGGGTGTCGCGCACGGTCCAATCCTTGTTGCCGGGGTCGACGCGCTCGGGCGCGTAGCCGAGGAAGAAGTCCCGACCCACCTCTCGGCCCGACTGCTCGAGGATCGGCAGCACGATCTCCTCCGTCGTGCCTGGGTAGGTCGTGGACTGGAGCACCACGAGCTGGCCCTCCCGCAGGTGCCGGGCCACCGACTCGGCCGCCGACACGATGTAGGAGATGTCCGGGGTACGCGTCTTCGAGAGTGGGGTGGGGACGCAGATGGTGAGCGCATCCAGCTCGGCGACCCGCGCGTAGTCAATGCTCGCCCGAAGCCGCCCGTCTACCGTGCCGTAGCGCTCTGCCGGGACGTCGACCAGGTACGAGCGCCCCTCCCGCACCGCGCGCACGCGCGATTCGTCCACGTCGATGCCGGTCACGTCGAAGCCGGCCTCGGCGAAGAGCATGGCCAGGGGGAGGCCCGCGTAGCCAAGGCCGATGATGCCGACCTTCGCCTGACGTGCGGCGACACGCTCGTTGAACGCGCTCGCCGCGAGGGATGACACGGCACCGCTCACGGAGAGGCGATGCTAGCGATGGGTCTCGGGGCCTCCATATCGCCGCCTCTGCCTACTGTATAACCACTTCATGTCCTTCACGGACTCTGTCCGCGCACTCGTGGAGGACGGGTCGGTGGTGTGGGGATTCCTCGCGTCGGCGGCCATCGTGCTGGTGCTCACGCCGCTCACCGCGCGGCTCGCGCCACGGATCGGCGGCGTAGACCTGGGCGGGGACCGGCCCCGCGTGCACACCCAGCCCATCCCCCGGATCGGCGGCGTGGCGATCGTGATCGGGATCCTCGTCCCGGCGCTCCTGCTCGTCGACCTCGACGGGCCGTACCCCGGCATCCTGATCGGCACCGCCGCCGTGGCCCTGGTCGGCCTGGTGGATGACATCCGGGGCGTGCAGCCGAGCGTGAAGCTCGCGGCCGTCTCCGCCATCGCGCTGGTCGTGGTGGTCGGCTGGGACCTGAAGATCGACCACTTCACGCTGCCGTTCGTCGGCAACCACGACCTGGGCTGGATCGCCTACCCGCTCACCGTGCTGTGGATCGCCCTCCTGGCGAACCTGATCAACCTGATCGACGGGATGGACTCGCTGGCGGCGGGGATCGTCGCCATCGCCGCGGCCGCTTTCGCGCTGCTGTCCGCCTCGTTCGCCCGCGGCGATGCGGCGGCGCTGGCCGCCATTGTGTGCGGCGCCACGCTCGGCTTCCTGCGCCACAACTACCACCCGGCCAAGATCTTCATGGGCGACTCGGGCGCCCTGGCGCTGGGGTTCATCCTCGCCTCGATGTCCGTCGAGGGCGTGCTGAAGACCGCCGCAACGATCGCCCTCGCCGGCCCGCTGCTCGTGCTTGCGGTGCCTATCCTCGACACCTCCTTCGTGGTCTTGAAGAGGCTCAAGTACGGCCGGCGGCCCTGGGCGGCGGACCACAACCACTTCTACCACCGCTTCCTTCGCATCGGGTTCTCACAGCGCCGCACCGCCGCCTACCTGCACCTGTGGGCGCTGCTCCTGGTGAGCTACGCGATCCTGCTGCGCTTCGTCCCGCCCCGGCCGGCGGGCGTTTGGGACACGAGTCACGTGCTGATCGCCGTCGCAGTGGGCCTCGTGGTGCTCGCCGCCTCCGTCTGGATGGTCTACACGCTCGAGATACTCAAGGCGCGCCACCTCAAGGCCATGGGGCTCGGCCGCTTCCTGAAGGACGTCGACGGGGTCGGCCCGCCCGAGACCGAGGACGAGCGCCAGGACACCGTGGAGCGAACCGTCACCGCCGGCCTGCGCTAGGCGATCCGGCCACGGTTCCCCGTTCCGGCACGGCGAGCGCCAGCAGGTCGGCCAGGTTCCTGCGCGTCCGGCGCTCGAAGGCGTCGCGTGGCTTGGGGACGACCTCGACGTCCTCCGGGTCGCGCAGGATCCGCAGACGTCCCTGCTCGACGAGCATCTCGTCGACCGCGCCGAGGCGACCCTCGAAGATCGACCACACAGGGGTGCCGAGCACGGCTGCCTCGCGGTTCATGGTGCCCCCGGCCGACACCAGCGCGTCGGCGAGGGCGACGAGGCTGCGGCCGTCGATCGCACGCGCCGGCACGATCACGTCCGCAAGCCCCAACTCCCGAACCGCGGCGCGCTGCTCCTCGTTGCGCGCCAGCACGACGACCTGTGTCTTCCCGTCCGCCAGGCGCCGGATCAGCGGTGGGAGCAGCGGGTTCTCGGAACCACCGAGGTAGAGGGCGTACGACGGGGCCGTCCGGACCACGCAGAGCGGCCGATCCCCGTCCACGCCGAGACCCTCGAGCACCGTCGGGTCGGGCTCGAAGTCCGCCAGGTAGTACTCCTCCTTCAAGCCCGGGAAGCGGACCAGCTTCGGCGGTCGCGCTCCGTAGCGCCGCAGCCGGTCGGCCGGGATGGCCTCGGGCACCAGCACCCGGGTGGCGAGCCTGCAGATCACGTGGTGCTGCGTGGTCGCCCACTCGTAGTCGAACATCGTCGTGTTCGGGACTCCCAGCACCCGGCAGGCCGGCGGCAGGTCGATCGAGGCGTGCCCGATCGCGTAGTCGAAGCGGCGGCCGCGGGCGAAGCGGATCAGGGCCGGGAGCCTCGCCGCCGCCGCCCGGGCCTTTCCGCGTCGGGTAGCCCCGCCGTAATGGCCGATGACCGTGTACGAGTGCCCCCAGTCGTCGAGCAGCTCCACGGTGTGCGACAGCGGCCGCGCGGTGATCACGACCTCTTGGCCCTCGCGCTCGAGCAGCTCGATCAGAGGACGCAGCACGACCACGTGGGCGGTGTTCGTGAGGTCGGCCCAGACTCGCACTCGGGTGGGAGCGTATTGACGCGGCCGCGGGCTGGAACGTCCGCCGCCTGCGTCGAGAGCGCGCCGGTCCAGGCGGTGAACCCGGACCGATCCGTCCGCACGCCGCGGCGGATTAGAACAGCCGCGACTGGCGCGGGACGCGTGCCGGCGCCGGTGGGCCGCTCGGCTCGGATGGTCGCGCGGCGTCCTCCGTCCCCCGGAGCGAGCGCCCCGTCGGCGCCCCCTTCGGTGGCGCTTGCCGGCTGAGCGGCGGCTGCACATCCCTCGGCGCGTTGGCGCCGCGGCGATAGAGCCGCCGGTAGCGCTCCAGGAGATCGGGGCGGTTCCCCCGCAGCCACTCGAACCACAGGTCCTTGACCTCCCCCCGCAGGTGGAGGGCGATCCCGCCCACGTCGACCGCGCCTGCCTCCGCCGCCAGCTCGAGGATCTCCTCGACCTGCTCCGGCGCGTCGTTGATGCCCGGCATCAGCGGCGCGATCAGGATGCCGCAGGGGATCCCGGCCTCGTTGAGCTGCTTGACCGCATCGAGCCGGGCGCGCGGGCTGGGGGTGTGAGGCTCCGTGGCCCGCCAGGCCTTCTCCTCGAGGGTGGGCACCGAGAGGTTCGCCCGGATGCCGGGCACCTGCTTCATGAGCTCGATGTCCCGGAGCAGCAGCGGGGACTTCGTGAGCACGGACGCCGGCGTCCCCGTGTCGCGCAGCCCCTCCCAGATCCCGGGCATGAGCCTGTAGCGCCCCTCGACCCACTGGTACGGATCCGTATTGGTCCCCATGGCCACATGCTCGTGCTTCCACGAGGGCCGCGAGAGCTCGGCCCGCAGCACCTCGGGCGCGTTGATCTTGACGACGATCTCGCGCTCGAAGTCGCGGCCCGCATTGAAGTCGAGATAGGTGTGCGTGGGTCGGGCGAAGCAATAGGAGCAGGCATGGGTGCATCCGCGATAAGGGTTCACCGTCCACCGGAACGGCATCCGCGATCGCTCCGGCACGCGGTTCAGCACCGACCTCGCCTGGACCTCGTAGAAGCGGACGTCGAGGGCCTCCGGCGCGTCGAAGCAGCGCACCGCGGCCGGTTCGCGGTAGCCGGGGAGGCGGCGGCTCTCCTCGGTCGAGGTCTCGAGGTTTCTCCAGCGCATCGAACGTGTGTTCGCGTACTCTAGCGCTCGCCCCAGACGGTCACAAGCAGCGAGCGCGGACCGCCGGAATCGCGGTGCTCGCAGAGGTAGATCCCCTGCCAGGTGCCGAGCGCCAGGGCCCCGTCGCGAACGGGAAGCACGAGCGAGGAGCCGGTCAGCGAGGTCTTGAGGTGCGCCGGCATGTCGTCCGGTCCCTCGAGGGTGTGGGCGAAGTACTCGGCTCCGTCGGGCACCGCGCGGTCGAACCAGGCCGCGAAGTCACGGCGCACGTCGGGGGAGGCGTTCTCGTTCAGCGTGAGCGAGGCGGAGGTGTGCCGCATGAAGACGTGCGCCAGGCCGACGCGCACCTCGCGGAGCTCCGGCACCGCCCCCACGACCTCGTCGGTGACCAGGTGGAAGCCGCGCGAGCGGGGCCTCAGGCGCACATCTCGCTGGAGCCACATATGGGGTTTCGTACCCATGGCAGGCGGCGAGCAGCGCACCTATAGTGGCTGCAAAAGCGAGGTTTGGCCGCGCCGGAAGCCAAAAACCGCAGCCTATGCGCATCTTTGCTGGCCCGGGGCAGCGCGAGTGCGAGCGGACGAGCGGTCGATAGGAGGAGCATGGACCCGCCCCTCCGCCGGCGGCTCAGCTGGCGGGCGACAGAGCGAAACGGAAGGGCCACGCCGCTCACTCGCGCCGCGATGGCGCGCACCGGGGCCTACTTCGCTGCGGTGGCCACCGCCTTCGGGCTGCTCGCGATAGTCACGCCCCACGGGTCGGACCTCGACGAGGGCCTCATGGCCGCGGTCTCGGGCGCCGCGGCGCTCCTGGCCGCCGCGCTGATCGTCGGTTACGACCGCATTCCCATGCTCGGTTTCCACGCCGTGGCCGCCGGCGGGACCGCCCTGGCGTCGCTGGCGGTGTACGCGTGGGGGACGCCCTCGTTCTACGGCCTGCTGCCCTACCTGTGGGTGACGGTCTTCGCCTTCTGCTCTTCAGCCTCCGTGCCGCTCTCGCGCACCTGGGGTGGATCGGCGTCGCGTTCGCGGTCGAGCTGCTCGTGGTGAACCCGTCGTACGTGCCGCTGGCGGGCTGGGTAGCCACCGTCGGCACGCTGCTCGCCGTCGGCCTGCTCGTCGGGGTGCTGCGCGACCACCTGATGGGGTTGATCGGCAGCATCACCGACGCGGCCCGGCGCGACCCGCTGACCGAGCTGCTCAACCGGCGCGGCTTCGATGAGGCCTTCGACATCGAGCTCGAGCGCGCCCGGCGCGCCGGCGGCTTGCTGAGCCTGCTCGTCAGCGACCTCGATCGCTTCAAGGACATCAACGACAAGCGTGGGCACGCCGCCGGCGACGAAGCGTTGCGGAGCGTCGCGCGCGTGATGCGCTCGACGAAGCGCAGCTTCGACAGCGCGGCCAGGGTGGGAGGCGAGGAATTCGCGCTGCTGGCCCCCGACGCCGACGAGCACGGCGCGTACATCCTGGCCGAGCGCATCCGCGCCGAGATCGAACGGATCTTCGCCGACGGCACCAGCGAGCTCACGATGAGCTTCGGCATCGCCACCTTTCCGCTCCACGGCCAGAGCGCAGAGGCCCTCATGCGCGCCGGCGACCAGGCGCTCTACGCGGCCAAGCGGCTGGGCCGCAACCGCTCTGTCATCTCGAGCGCCGAGGTGCCTGGCATCCTCGCCCGCTCCTCGGGAGGGTCGGAGGAGCCCGGCCACATCGCGCTCGCGGCGCTGCTCAACCTGGCCCAGGTGCTCGACGTGCGTGACTTCGGGAACCCGGCGCACTGCCAGCGGGTCGGCCGCTTCGCCGAGCTGATCGCGCGCGAGATGGGGCTGCCGCCCGATTCCGTGGAGCGCGTCCGGCTGGCCGGGATCCTCCACGACGTGGGCCGCGTGGGCGTGCCCGACAAGCTGCTCGAGAAGAGGGGTCCCCTCAGCGACGAGGAGTGGCGGCCTGGTCGCACCCCCAGACCGGGGCACGGATGCTCGAGACGACCGACTTCGACGACATCCGCCTGTGGATCCTCGAGCACCACGAGCGCCCGGACGGCACCGGGTACCCGAACAGCCTCGAGTGGGCCGAGGTTCCGCTCGAGGCCCGCATCCTCGGCGTGGCCGACGCCTACGAGGCGATGACCTCGGAACGCCCCTACCGTTCGGCGCTCCCCTCCGACAGGGCCGCCCAGGAGCTCCGGCGGGGAGCCGGGCGCCAATTCGACGGCGACGTCGTCGAGGCGCTGCTGCGCGTGGTCTGAGCGCGGTCAAACACACGTCGAGCGGGTCCCGGACGGGCGGAAAAACGGCCGATAGGAATCGCGGATGGATATCGGCCTGCCGAGATGCAGCTGGCGACCGTCGTCGGGCTGGCCGAGGCGCTCGACATCCGCGACAGCGGCACGGCCTCCCACGCCCGCACCGTCGGTCGCTACGCCGCCATGATCGCGCGAGAGTTGGGGCTCGACCCCGAGCGCCTGTGGCTCGCGGGACTGCTGCACGACGTCGGCACGATCGCCCTATCCGACGGGATCCTCTCCAAGCGGGACCGCTCGACGAGAGCGAGTGGCGGGAGATGCGCACGCATCCCGAGGTCGGCGCGCGGCTGCTCGCGCGGCCGGAGTTCGCGGACCTGCGGGCGTGGATACTCGCTCACCACGAGCGTCCCGACGGGCGGGCTACCCGTTCGCCCTGCCGGGCCACGAGATCCCGCTCGAGGCACGAGTGCTCGCGGTCGCCGACGCCCACGAGGCGATGACCACCGACTGGGCGTATCGCTCGGCGATGGGCGAGGAGAGCGCCCGCGCGGAGCTCCTCGACAAGGCGGGCTCGCAGCTCGACCCCGATGTGGTCGCGGCCTTCCTGCGCGCCCCCGAGCGGCGCCCCCGAGCGGGTCCCCGGTAAAATCCCAAATCCCGATCGAGGATCGAGATTGGCTTCGGCAGTCTGGACAGCCCACCCCTATGACGACCTGACCGTCATCGACGAGCGGGCGCCGCGCACCAACCAGCTCGTCGTGGGCGGCGTCTCCCTGCTCGCCGTTCTCACGGGCGCCTGGTGGCTCGTGACCGCGCTCGCGGCGCAGCTCGCCGTCGGGCTCGCCCTCGGCCGGCGCTGGTGCCTGCCGTGCAGGCTCTACTTCGACGTCATCCAGCCGCGGATCGGCGAGGGCCCGCTGGAGGACGCACGCCCGCCGCGCTTCGCCAACTTCATCGCGCTCGGCTTCGGGTCCGCGATCACCGCCCTGTTCGGCCTCGGGCTCGATTCCGCGGGCTGGATCGTGGCCGGCGTGCTGTGCGTCGTCGCCCTCTTCTCGGGCCTATCCGGGTTCTGCGTCGGCTGCTGGATCCACCGCCGCCTGTTCGGGACATGCGACGTCTGCGACATCCGTCCCGACCTGGCCTGAGCGCGCGCTGGGCGCCCGCCACAAGGTAGTCGCAAAGTCCGTACTTGATGTAGATTCCGGGACCCGGCAGGGCGCCCGCGGAGCGCCGTCATTCGCGTTCGCTTGCCGTCCCTCTGCATGCAGAACGAGCACAGCCAGCATGACCGTCCCCTCCGGCAGAGCGACTGCTGGAGCAGGCCTCATGCGCGGCTGGCACGGCGCCCACGCGTCGTGCCTGACGGGGGGCGCCCCGCCCTCCGCCAGCCCCCACGCGGTCGGGGCCGTCCGTGCCTGAGCACGCGGTAGGCACACCCGAGATGCGGGTCTTCCGCTTCCTGGACTTCGCCGTCCTCGCATTCGCGCTGCCCGTCTTCATCGCGGCGGGCCTGCCGCTGATCGGCTGGGCGGCGGTCGCGGTGGCGTGGACCGCCCAGCGCGGGCTTCAGCTCGCGCTCGAGCGCCGGGCGAGGGCGTCCGGAGATCCGCGCACGGTGGACGGGCTCATGACCGGGAGCATGATCGTCCGGGCCTGGATCATGGCGCTCGCAATCTTCGGGGTAGGGCTCGCCGAGCGCGCGGCGGGCCTCGCCGCCGCCGTCCTCACGATCACTCTCTTCACCGTGTACTTCTCGACCTCGCTGGGGACGGCGCGGTGAGGGGGCGGACGGCGCCGCGATGAGCACGCGCAAGAAACTCCTGATCGGCGCCGGGCTCTACCTCGGCCTGCTGATCCTGATCGGGATCGTCTTCGGCTCGGAGGGCAAGAACGACGAGTTCCAGCCGCAGAACGAGTTCAAGCTCGACGACTGGATCCCGATTCACATCGGCTCGCTGAACATGTCCATCAACAAGGCGGTGCTCTACCTGGTGATCGCCTGCGTGCTCACGAGCGCGGTGATGATCTACATCGCGAACCGCATGGAACAGCGCCCCAACCGCGTGCAGACCGCCGTGGAGGTGACCTACGACCTCACCTACAACAACATCGCCCGCGGCAACATGGATCCCGCCGCGGCGGCCAGGTGGTTCCCGTTCGTGGCCACCCTCTTCTTCTTCATCCTGATCTCGAACCTGATCGGATACATCCCGCTGCCGGTCAACTCGCAGGAGAAGGTGGACGTCTTCGGCGTCGCCGTGCCCGCCTTCTCGCTCTACGCGGCCACGGCCAACCTGTCGGTGCCGCTCGTCCTGACGCTCGTCGTCTGGTTCAGCTACCAGGGGGTGGGCATCCGAAAGCACGGCGTGCGCAAGTACTTCGCCGGCTGGGTGCCCGCGGGCACGCCGAACGCCATGCGGCCCTTCATCTTCATCATCGAGGTGATCTCCCAGCTCGTGCGGATCATCTCGCTGAGCGTCCGGTTGTTCGCGAACGTCCTGGCCGGCCACCTGCTGATCCTGTTCATGGGCGGCGGGCTGGTCGTGCTGCTCGGCTTGGCGGTGATCGGCGTGGCCACGCTGCCGCTCGCGATCTTCTTCTTCATGTTCGAGGTGATCCTGATCGCCGGACTACAGGCCTTCATCTTCGCCACGCTCACGTCCATCTACATCGGCGAGGCAAGCGCCGGAGGACACTAAGGAGTCCAAGGAGGAACAATGTTCGACCTGCTACCCATCGCCCAGGGCACCGTCGACGGCCTGAAGGCCATCGCGCTCGGCGTCGGCGCTGGCCTCGGCACGATCGGCCCGGGCATCGGCGTCGGGTACATCTTCGGCAAGGTGATCGAGTCGGTCACGCGCCAGCCTGAGATGCGCGAGGAGATCACGAGCATCCAGTGGCTCGGCTTCGCGCTGACCGAGGCGATCGTCTTCTACGCCTTCGTGTTCGGCCTGATCGCGTTCTTCCTCTGATGTTCGTCTTCGCGGCAGAGGACTCCGGCGGCGGCAGCTTCATCGTCAGCCCCAACGTGGGGCTGATGATCTGGACGCTGATCGCCTTCAGCATCACGCTCTACCTGTTGAACCGGATTGCCTTCCCCCGCATCCGCGAGGCGCTCGACCGGCGCCGGCAGGCGATCGAGGACTCCATCGACGCGGCCGAGCGCACGCGGCGCGAGGCGGACGAGCTGCTCGAGGAGTACCGGGCACGCCTTAGGGAGGCGCGCGAGCAGGCCGAGGACATCGTCGTACGCGCGCGCCAGAACGCCGAGGCGGACCGCGAGCGGACCCGCGCGGAGGCGCGCCGGCAGCGCGAGGAGCTGATGGAGGCCACCCGCCGCGACATCGAGGCTGAGACGCGCCGTGCGATCGACGACATCCGCCGCGAGGTGGCGAACTTGACCGTGATCGCCACCGAAAAGGTCACGCGCAAGGCGCTCGACGAGCAGGACCAGCGCCGCCTGATCGAGGAGGCGCTGTCCGAGGTGGACTTCTCCGCGCTCGCGAAGGAGGAGGGCTCCTAGGTGGAGGAGCTCGCAGAGGTCTACTCACGCGCCCTGTTCCAGGTGGCGAAGGAGCACGACATCGTCGACCGCGTCCACGACGAGCTCGGGCAGTTCGCGGACGCGCTCGAGGAGGACCGCGAGCTGCGGCTGTTCTTCTTCTCGCCCTACTTCTCCTCGGAGGAGAAGAAGGACGGGGTCGCGCGCGTGGTCGAGGGGGGCGACGAGCACCTGGTGCGCTTCCTCGAGCTGCTCGCCGAGCGCCACCGCATGCCGGTGATCCACCGCATCCGCCGCGCCTACGACGCGATGTGGGCGGAGGAGAACAAGCTCCTGCCGGTGTCCGTGACGAGCGCGGTGGAGCTCGACGAGGGCCTGGTGGAGTCGATCGGCGAGCGCATCCAGGAGCAGACCGGCCGGCACGTAGAGCTGTCCTCGCAAGTCGACCCCGACGTACTTGGCGGGCTCGTGCTCCGGGTAGGGAACATGGTCCTCGACGCGAGTGTGCGGAACAGGTTGGAACAGCTTCGGAAGCAGGTCCAGAGGGCCGCCTAGCGGATAGGAGACCAGTGCAGATCAAGCCAGACGAGATCACGAGCATCCTCAAGAGCCGCATCGAGGGGCTCGAGGACGGTGGGGCCGACCTCTCCGAGGTGGGCACGGTCCTGTCGGTGGCGGACGGCATCTCGCGCGTCCACGGCCTCGACAACTGCATGTCGATGGAGCTGCTCGAGCTCCCGCACGACGTGACCGGGCTGGCGCTCGGCCTCGAGTCGGACAACGTGGGCGCCGTGCTGTTCGGGCCCTGGGATGAGATCGAGGAGGGCGATCAGGTCAAACGCACCGGCCGCCTGCTCGAGGTGCCAGTGGGCGAGGAGCTGCTCGGGCGCATCGTCGATCCGCTCGGCCGTCCGCTCGACGGCAAGGGCGAGATCCAGACGAACGAGACCCGCCCGGCCGAGTTCAAGGCGCCGGGCGTCGTCCAGCGCCAGCCCGTGAAGGAGCCGATGCTGACCGGCCTCAAGCCGATCGACGCGATGACGAACGTGGGCCGCGGCCAGCGCGAGCTGATCATCGGAGACCGCCAGACCGGCAAGACCTCGATCTGCAACGACACGATCATCAACAACCGCGACCAGGACCTGGTCTGCGTCTACGTGGCGATCGGCCAGCGCATGTCGACGGTCGTGGACGTGGCCGAGCAGCTCGAGCAGCACCAGGCGCTCGACCACACGATCATCGTGGCCGCCCCAGCCGACGAGGCGGCGCCGATCAAGTTCCTGGCGCCGTACGCGGGTTGCGCCATGGGCGAGCACTTCCTCTACAACGGCAAGCACGCGCTCGCGATCTACGACGACCTGACCAAGCACGCCTACGCCTACCGCCAGATGTCGCTGCTGCTCCGGCGCCCGCCGGGCCGTGAGGCCTACCCTGGCGACGTCTTCTACCTCCACTCGCGGCTGCTCGAGCGGGCGGTGAAGCTGTCTGACGAGCTGGGTGGCGGCTCGCTGACCGCGCTGCCGATCATCGAGACCCAAGCGGGCGACGTCTCGGCCTACATCCCGACGAACGTCATCTCGATCACCGACGGTCAGATCTTCCTCGAGGCCGACCTGTTCCGCGCGGGCGTGCGGCCGGCGATCAACGTGGGCATCTCCGTCTCGCGCGTGGGCGGCTCGGCGCAGACGACGCCGATGAAGCGGGTGGCCGGGAAGCTGCGCATCGAGCTCTCCCAGTACCGCGAGCTCGAGGCTTTCGCGCAGTTCGGGTCCGAGCTCGACCCGGACACCCAGCGCACGCTGGCGCGCGGCGAGCGGCTGGTGGAGTCGCTGAACCAGGACGAGCGCTCGCCGTGGAAGATCGAGGACCAGGTGGCGGCCATCTACTCCGGCACGGGCGGCTTTCTCGACCGGATCAAGGTCGAGCGCATCCGCGACTTCCACCACGGAATGCTCCAGCGCCTCCACTCGGAGAAGTCGGAGCTGATGGAGAAGCTCGCGGACGGCAAGTGGGACGACTCCATCGAGGGCGAGCTGGGCGACGCCATCGCCGAGGCGATCGACGACTTCGGCCCCGACTTCGACGCCGAGGGGAACCCGATCGAGGAGGGCGAGTCCGACCGGATTCTGTCCGAGAAGGAGCGCGAGAAGGAGGCGCGCGCCCGCGGCGAGCGCGAGGAGGAGAAGGAGGAGGACAAGGAGGAGGCCGGCGCGGCCGCCTAGTCGATGGCATCGCTGAAGGACATCCGCGGACGGATCGGCTCGGTCAAGAACATCCGCAAGATCACCCGCGCGATGGAGATGGTGGCGGCCGCCCGGCTGCGACGCGCGGAGCAGCGCATCGAGGCTCTGCGGCCGTACGCGGACGCGATTCGGCGCATGACGAGGCGGGCCTCCGAGGCGGCGGAGAACATCCCCTCGCTGCCGATCCTCGTGGAGCGCGAGAGCGTGTCAACCGTCGGCATCCTGCTCGTCACGGGCGACCGCGGGCTGGCCGGGCCGTTCAACTCGCAGATCATCCGCGCGGGCAACAGGCGCGCCGCGGAGCTCTCGCGCGAGGGCAAGGAGGTTGCCTGGTACGCGTCCGGCCGCCGCGGCGAGTCGTCGCTCAGCTTTCGCGGCCTGCGGATGGAGCAGGCCTGGACGGGCTTCACTGACCGGCCGCAGTTCGCCGACGCGCGACGGATCGCCGACGGCCTCGCCTCGGCCTACGTGGACGAGAAGGTCGACCGCGTGGAGGTCTTCTACAACGGCTTCATCTCCGCGGTGCGCCAGGAGGTGCGCCACGAGACGCTGCTGCCGCTCCAGCAGGCCGACATCCTCGGCGAGGGCGAGGAGGCCGAGGAGGAGGAGGAACACGAGTCCCGGGCACTATGGATCTACGAGCCCGACCCGGAGGAGATCCTCGCCCGCCTCGTGCCCGACTACGTGGAGATCTCGATCTACAGGGCGCTGCTCGAGTCGACGGCGTCCGAGCACGGGGCGCGCATGTCCGCCATGCGCAATGCCTCGGACAACGCCGCCGAGATCATCGACGACCTGACGCTCGAGGCGAACCGGCAGCGCCAGGCCGAGATCACGCAGGAGATCATGGAGGTCGTCGCGGGGGCCGAAGGACTGCGCTAGACAAGGAGAGCGGATGGAAGCGAGCACCGAGACACGAGAGCAGCGGCAAGAGCAGCGCGCGGACGGCCGCGGCGCCGTCGGCCACGTGGAGGAGGTCGCCGGCGTCGTCATCGAGGCCGCCTTCCCGGCCGACGAGCTGCCGGAGATCAACCACGCGCTCGAGATCGAGATGGAGACGGACGGCGAGAAGCGCCGGCTCGTGTGCGAAGTCCAGCAGCACCTGGGCGACGACCGCGTGCGCGCGGTGGCCATGGACGCCACCGACGGTCTCGCCCGCGGCACCGAGATCCGCGACACCGGCGGGCCCATCACCGTGCCGGTGGGGCGGGCCACGCTGGGTCGGCTTTTCAACCTGCTCGGCGAGCCCATCGACGAGGGCGACCCGGTGGAGGGCGACACACGTTGGCCGATCCACCGGCCCGCGCCGAACGTCGAGGATCTGGTGCCGACGCGCGAGCTGTTCGAGACCGGCATCAAGGTGATCGACCTGCTCGCGCCCTACGCGAAGGGCGGCAAGGTGGGCCTGTTCGGCGGCGCCGGCGTCGGCAAGACCGTCCTGATCCAGGAGCTGATCCGCAACATTGCCGAGGAGCACGAGGGTCTGTCCGCCTTCTGCGGCGTGGGCGAGCGCTCCCGCGAGGGCAACGACCTGTGGCTCGAGATGACCGAGTCGGGCGTGATCGACAAGACGATGCTCGTCTTCGGCCAGATGAACGAGCCGCCCGGCGCGCGCATGCGCGTGGCGCTCTCCGGCCTGACCATGGCGGAGTACTTCCGCGAGCAGGGCGGCCAGGACGTGCTGCTGTTCATCGACAACATCTTCCGCTTCGTGCAGGCGGGCTCCGAGGTCTCGGCCCTGCTCGGGCGTATGCCGTCCCAGGTGGGCTACCAGCCCACGCTGGAGACCGAGATGGGCCAGCTCCAGGAGCGGATCACCTCGACCCGCGAGGGGTCGGTCACCTCGGTGCAGGCGATCTATGTGCCGGCCGACGACCTCACCGACCCGGCCCCGGCCTCGGTGTTCGCGCACCTGAACGCCACGACGGTGCTCTCGCGCGCGATCTCGGAGAAGGGCATCTATCCCGCCGTCGACCCGCTCGACTCGACCTCCACGATCCTCAAGCCGGACATCGTCGGCGAGGAGCACTTCGAGGTCGCCAACCGGGTGCGGGAGATCCTCCAGCGCTACAAGGAGCTCCAGGACATCATCGCCATCCTCGGCATCGACGAGCTGTCGGACGAGGACCGCCTGACCGTGCAGCGGGCGCGCAAGATCGAGCGCTTCCTCTCGCAGCCGTTCTTCGTGGCCGAGCAGTTCACGGGCACGCCGGGGGCCTACGTCCCGATCGAGGAGACCGTGCGCTCGTTCAAGGAGATCCTCGAGGGTAAGCACGACGACCTCCCCGAGCGCGCGTTCCTGCTGAAGGGCACGATCGACGACGTGGTCTCCGCCGCGCGCGGCGAGCGGGCCGAGGCGGGCGAGGAGGAAGAGTCCGAGGCGGGCGAGGACGAGCAGGAGGAGCGGGCCGAGGAGGAGCGGGTCGAGGAGGAGGCCGAGCCGACCGGTCAGGCGGCCGGTAGCGGCGAGTCCTCCGGACGCGAGGAGCAGGGTGGCGAGGAATAAGTTCGCCGTCGAGGTCCTCACGCCCGAGGGCCACGTCTTCTCGGACGAGGTCGAGATGGTCTCGACCCGCACCACGACGGGCTCCATCGGCATCCTCGCGAACCACGCGCCCCTGATGGCGATCCTCGAGCCGACCGAGCTGCGGCTCTACAAGTCGGAGTCGGACGTGGTGCGCTTCGCGCAGGGCGAGGGTTACCTGCAGGTGGTGGAGAACTCGGCGCTCGTGCTCGTGGAGGAGGCGATCCCGCCGGAGGACATCGACCGCTCTAACTTCGAGGCCCGCCTCAAGGAGGCGCGTGACGCGGTGGAGCGAGCAGAGGAGGGATCCGAGGAGCGGGCCCGGGCGGAGCGCGAGGTCAAGCGCTACGAGGCGTTCCTGGAGTCGGCGGGTGGGTGAGCGGACCGGCTACGCGCCGGGCACGTTCTGCTGGACCGACCTCGGCACGAGCGACCCTGGGGGCGCGAAGGGCTTCTACACGGGTCTGCTCGGGTGGGACCCCGAGGACGTGCCGGTGGGCGACGGCCAGACCTACACAATGCTGCGCATCGGCGGGAAGTCCGTCTGCGCGCTGTACCAGCAGCAGGCCGACGCCCCGCCCGCCTGGCTTTCGTACGTCTCGGTCGAGGACGCCGACGCGATCGCGGGCAAGGCGTTGGAGCTCGGCGCCACCGCGATCTCCGAGCCCTTCGACCTCCTGACCGTAGGGCGCATGGCCGTGTTGAAGGATCCCCAGGGTGCCGTCTTCGCGATCTGGGAGCCGAAGGAGAGCTTCGGCACCGAGCTCGTCAACGACCCCGGCGCGATGGTGCTCAACCAGCTGAACGTGGCCGACCCCGAGGCGGCGCGGCAGTTCTACCCGGCGCTGTTCGGCTGGCGCCTCGAGCAGGCCTCGGAGGACCCGCCCTACTGGGGCATCTACAACGGCGACGGCCTGAACGGCGGGATGATGGACCTCCCGCCGGGGAGCGATGCGCCCTCACACTGGCTCGTCTACTTCACGAGCGAGGACCTCGACGGCGCCGCCGGTCGCATCGGCGAGCTGGGCGGCCGGGTCGCGGTGCCGCCGACGCCGATCCCGGCTGGCCGCATCCTCGTGGCGCGCGACCCTCAGGGCGCCCACTTCGCGCTCTTCGAGGGCCGGGTCGACCCCTAGCGGCGACCCCCGTCCGCCGCGCTCCCCGGCAGTGTCCTACCTAGTGGCGCCAGGAGCGCCACCAGATAGGACGGTCGGATGAACTAGCGGCCCGTCCCCCCGGAGGCCGCATCCCTCTTGCCGTCGGCTGCGTGCCCGCCCTTTCGAGCGCCCCCGGATCGCCTTATGCTTGCGAGCGCATCTACCAAGCGGCGATCTGAAGGAGATGCCATGGCCCTCCGAGTCGGCGAGTCCGTTCCCGACCACAGCATGCAGGCGTATGTCCGCGGGGAGCGCGCGCCGAGCGAATTCTCGCTCTCGAGTCACCGCGGCCGCTGGGTCGTCTTGTTCTTCTACCCACGCGACTTCACGTTCATCTGCCCCACCGAGCTCGCGGCGTTCGCCGAGCGCCACGATGACTTCCTGAGCGAGCGCGCGGTCGTTCTCGGGGCGAGCACGGACAGCTACTTCAGCCACAAGGCCTGGTTCGAGTCCGACCCGCGCCTCGCGGGGGTCAACTACCCGGTCATCGCCGACACCGCGCACGAGCTGAGCCGTTCCTTCGACGTGCTGCTGGAGGACGGGGCGACGCACCGAGGCACCTTCGTCGTGGACCCCACCGGCGTCCTCTTGCACATGAGCGTCAACGAACACGACGTCGGTCGCAGCGTCGACGAGGTGCTGCGGATCCTGCGCGCCTTCCGCACGGGGGCGCTGTGCCCGGCCGACTGGGCCCCCGGCAAGGCGACGCTCACGAGCGAGGACGACTGGCTCGCGAAGGTCTTCCCACACCTTGCCGGCCCCGGGCTCGACGCGCTCGCGGAGCGGGCCGAGAAGGTCTCGGTGAAGGCGGGCGACACGATCCTCGCCGAGGGGGACCCGGCCGACCGCTTCTACGTCATCGCCCGCGGGGAGGTCGGGGTCACCCGGCGCAGCCCCGAGGGCGAGGAGATCGAGCTCGCGACGCTCGGGCCCGGGCAGTTCTTCGGCGAGGTCGGGCTCCTCGCCGAGACTAGGCGGACGGCGACGGTGCGCGCGATCGACGACGTCGAGCTGCTCGCGCTGAGCTGGGAGGAATTCCAGAGGACGCTCGAGCAGTCGGATGAGACCGACCGCGATTTCTCCGAGATCGTCCAGGAGCGGCTCGGGAACCCGCCTATGTCATGAGCGCGGGTTCCGTGCTCTACGTCGACGACGACACGGTCGAGAGCGTCGTCGGCGCCCGGCACGGGGCGCTCGTGCTCGCCAAGGACGACTGCGACAACTGCGCCGCCTACGAGGCCGAGATCCGCCGCCTGCACGAGCAGGGCCATCTCGGCGATCTCGTCGTGGGCAAGCTCGTGCTCACGCGGCCGGGCTCCCGCCGCTTCAAGCGCGCGAACCCGTGGCTCAGCGAGGTCGACTTCCTTCCCTACACCGTCCTCTACGCGAGCGGGGAGAAGGTCGACGAGTTCGCCGCCTCGAAGGGCATGTACCTGCTGGAGCGCGCCGTGGACGCGGGGTTCGCGTAGCGAAGCCCTACCGCCTGCGGAACGGGTTCCGCAGGATCAGCTCCACGTTGCGGTCTCGGTTCTTCCCCTCCGAGGTGCTGCGCGACTTGCCGGTCGCGCAGGGGCCGCCCGGGGCGCCGTCGTTCGAGTTCGGGTCGTTGCAGGCCAGCTCGCGGGAGATCGAGGCGATCCGCAGCACCTCGCGCCGGGACGCAACCCCGTGGGTGTTGAGCGGGGCCGAGCGGGGGTCGGCGGGGCCGGCGTGGTCGATGATCGTCCCGAACAGCGACAACGTCCCGTCGCGGTTGTTGAACAGCTCGAGCAGCCGCGACTGCTGGGGCCAGTCGATGTGCGAGGCGGTCGTGACCTCCCAGAATCCTCCGCCGCCCCGCCGCCTGAAGGGCGTGACCACGTTGTAGTGCTCGTGACCGTTGATGAACGCGATCAGGTTGCGGTGGCGCAGGAAGAGGCAGCGCAGCGTCTCGTGCTTGCGCGTGCGGGCCCTGGCCCTGTGCGTCCGGCAGCGCGCCGTGGTGTCGCCCGGGCCGTTCCCGAAGTGGACGTCTGAGGCCCGCCTCGGGGCCCCCTGCTGGTCGCCGGGCGGGAAGCCGCTCGGCACCTCCTGGTTCATGGTCCTCAGGGAGTGGTGCCCGAACGCCATCACGAGCTGGTGGCGCCGCTGGGCGCGAAGCAGCTGACGGTGGATCCAGCGGAACTGGCGGTCCCCCATGTTGCCGCGTGAGCCACCCGTGTCCGACACCGTGTCGAGCACGAGGAAACGCAACCCGCGCCGGGGCGTGAACGCGTAGTTGCCCTCGCCGCTTCTGAGGTCGGCCTTGGTGAACCCGTGCCCGCGCGGCCTGCCCGTGCTGCGGAAGTGCTCGCGCATGTAGCGGCGCTTCTTGAGCGGGAGGCGCTTCGGGTCCCGCGGCACGATCATGGCCCGCTGCTGGCGGGCGGCGGGATCGTTCACCGTGCGGAGCACGTCCCTGATCAGGATGCCTCCCGCCTGGCCCTCCTCCTGTTGGGTGAAGCCGCCCGCGGCCAGCGGCGCGGCCTCGGCCAGCGCCTCGGGCGAGATCGCCGTGACCTTCACGCAGCTCGTGGCGAGGGGAGGGGTGGTCTTGCTCCTCGAGAAGTTCCCCGTGACCAGCGAGTCGTGGTTCCCGAAGATCCCGTACCAGGGCATGCCGACCCCCTTGGCCCTGAACGGCAGGTTCTGCGCGTCGAGGAGGCCGGGGAAGTCGCGGACGGAGCTCGAGCGGTCCCTCCGCGAGCGGTTCTCTGCCTCGTTCGGCGAGTAGCCTGGGCCGTCGATCCCCGGTCCACTCCGATCCGGCTCGTAATACTGGTCGCCCCCTCGGACGCCGTCGTAGAGGTGCCCGTCGTCCGGCAACCCGCAGCTGCCTGGGATCCCCGAGTTCGGGTCGATCCGCTTGCCGCCGTCGAGCTGGTCGATGAACCAGCGGGTCTCGTTGAGCTGGGTGTTGTCGGCGTTGTCCCCGGTTGTCATCACGAGCTGTGCGCGGTGGCGCGTGATCGGGCTCCTCGCCCTGCGCATGCGGCGGATCATCGCCTCCATCACCTGTGTCGTCGTGCCCTGGTTCGCCCGGAAGAAGTCCTGGAACGGTGCGTCGAACACGTCGGTGAACTCCCCGCGCAGCGGAGACTCCTCGTCGGTCGCCTGGAAGTCGGTGAGCTGTCCGAAGGTGAACACCCGGCGCCGACGCCCGGCGCGCCCCTTGCGGGCCTGTGCGATCGCCTGGCGCACCACGCGGGGGTCGCCGGCGCCCCGCTCGAGGCGGTTGTTCCCGTCCCGGTCGCGCAGCGTGCTCGTCAGCGTCGTGAGAGACGAAGAGCGCCCGGTCGCTGCCACGCCGGTGGCGGCGAGCACGAGCAGGACGGCGGCGGCAAGCAGCAACTGCAGGACGGTTCTGCGCTTCATGCGGAGGAGACTCCTGGGCCGGGGGCGAGTCGG
>JBKPFJ010000063.1:0-7409 GCA_046728795.1 Actinomycetota bacterium
GTGCGGGCGAGCGGCGCGGAGACCGCGGAGGCGAGCTCGGGCAGGATCTCGAGCACGCGGTCGGTGATCGCGGCCTCGTTGTAGCCCTTCCAGCTGTCCGCCTTGGCGGCCATGGTCTCGGCCTCCGCGAGCCCCTTGGAGCGCAGGGCGTCGGCCTCGCCGGCCCCAAGCGCCGCGGCCTGCTCGCGCTGTGCCTCCGCGACCTCGGTGATCTCGCGCGCCCGGGCGAGGGCGGGCTCGACGATCTCCGCCGTCAGCTCCCGCTTGCGCCGCTCGACCTCCGCCTGCATCAGCTCGATCGCCTTCTGGCGCTCGATGATCTCCACCTGGAGCTCCTGGGCCCGCACCTCCTGGCGCGTGATCGCCCGCTGGAGGTCGTACGAGAGGTCGGCCTCGGCCGACGCCCGCTTGCCCTCCGCCTTGAACTGGGCGCGCTCGATCTCGTAGTCGCGGCGCGACTGCTCGATCGCGAGGTCCGCGTGGTAGCGGGCGGCCTTGGCCTCACGCTCGGCCTCGGCCTCGCCGCGGATGGCGTCGCGCTTCACCTGCGCCGTCCGCGGGCGCCCGAGCGCCTCCAGGTAGCCCTGCTTGTCGCCGACGTTGCGGATCGTCAGCGAGATCACGGCCAGGCCCATACTGTGAAGGTCCGGCTCGGCCAGCTCGCGCACGGCGGCCACGAGCCGCTGGCGCTCGCGGTAGATGTCCTCGATCGAGAGGCTGCCCACGGCGCTCCGCATGTGGCCCTCCACGGCCTGCATGGCGGTGCGCACGATGTCCTCGCGGCCGCGCGAGAGGAACTGCTCCGCGGCCTGCTCGATGCCCTGGTCCGAGCCGTCGATCTTGACCATGCAGACGCCGTCCACCTGCACCGGCACGCCGTGGACCGTGTATGTCTCGGCCGTGCGCACGTCGAACTGCATCAACTCGAGCGACAGGCGCTGGACCTTCTCGCGGAAGGGCCGCACGTAGGTGCCGCCGCCCCTGACGATGCGGTAGCCCCGATCCTTGCGACGGCGGCCGGAGATGATTAGGACCTCGTTCGGCCCGACCTTCGTGAACTGGTGCGCCCAGACCGCGAACGCGATCAGGACCGCGCCGACGATGACCCCGCCGGCGACGCTGATGGCTACGACCATGCTGCGTGAACCTCCTGGCTCGTAATGGCCTCGGTCTCCAGCCGATCCGCGCGCGGGGGCTGGACGGAGTGGATCTCGACCTCCTCCGCGAAACGGAGGAAGTCGTCTCGGGCGAGGTGGCGCCCAACCATGGCGGCGAGCGCGGCCTCGTCCTGGGCGAGGAAGACGTTGATCGCCCGGTCCTCGAGCGCGCAGGCCACGTCCCCGGCGCCGGTGCGCCGCACGGCGAGCTCCAGCCGGGATGCGTCCTCGTCGGCTAGGTAAGCAACCAGCCGGGTGCCCGCGTCCTCGGTGCGCTCCTCGACCGCGGCCCAGATCTCCGGGCGCACCTCGGAGGCGTAGAGGCCGGCCGCTGCCGCGGGGTGGTCGCGCTCGAGCTCGGAGCGCAGGTAGCGGAGCAGGGCCACCGCGTCGGGCGCCGCGGGGGCGGTGTCCTCGACCGCGGGCCCGCCGCCCCGGCGCCGCCGCTCGCGGCGGCGGAGCTGCGTGGGCCGCCCGACCACGCCCACCACGGGCCCGTCCGGGGAGCTGCCCTCGACCGAGGGCACCCAGAGGTCGGGATCCTCCTGCGAGCGGTAGACGGCGGCCGGGGCGACCCGCCTCAGGTCCCGGGGGCGCACCACGCCCACCGTGACCTGCTCCATGTCGCGGACGTAGCCGGCCGATTCGAGGTAGCGGCAGACCACCCGGCGGATGCCCGCCAGGTCGTGGGCCCGCAGCTTCGGGCCGCCGATCACCGGCGAGGTGAGCATGCCCCCGTGCTCGTAGACGGGCAGCGCGTAGTCCATCTCCGGCACCCTGAACTCACAGAGGGGCAGCGCCCGGCCGGGCGCAATCGTCTCGAGCAGGCGCGCGACCTTCGCGCGCAGCGCGTAGACGTTCGCGGCCTCCAGGGTGGTGCCGGCCACCTCGCAGAGATGGATCTCCTTGAGGATCGGGTGCCGTGCGGGGTTCGGCCGGCGCTGGACCGGGATGCGCGCCGTCTCCTGCCCGCCGAAGCCGGCCTTCACGCCGAGCCGGAAGACGTACTCCCCATCCCGCCCGCGCTCGAGGAAGATCGGCACGGGGTCGTGCTCGCCGCGGTCGGCGATCACGTTTCTCACCCAGGAGCCGAGGCGGATCCGGCGAGCGGGCACCTAGTAACCCCAGCCGACCGGGGCCTCGTGGCGGACCGTCTCCGCCCCGCGTTCGCCGGTTCGTATGCGCACCGACTGCTCGACGTCGTAGACGAAGACGCGCCCGTCGCCGGTCTCACCCGTGTAGGCGGCGGCCACGATCGCGTCGACAACCTTGTCCACGAGCTCGGTCGGCACGACCGACTCCACCTTCAGCTTCGGGAGGAGCGAGATGTTGGCCCGCGAGCCGCGGTAGGACTCGGTGTAGCCCTTCTGGCGGCCGCAGCCCATCACCTCGCTCACCGTCAGCCCCGACACGCCGAGCTCGTCGAGCGCGTCTTGAACGGGCTGCAGCCGCTCGGGCCGGATGATCGCCTCGATCTTCTTCATGGATTCCTCTTAACCCTCCTGTGTCCGCGCGCTCAGCCCGATGGGCACCGGTCTCGGCGTCGGCCTCCCCGCCGGGGGTGCCGGCGGGTGGTACTCGGACCCCGGCACCGGCATGAACTGCTCCGGGTAGCCCCACATGCCGTGCTCGACGATGTCGAGGCCGTAGCGCTCCTCTTCGGGCTTCACCCGCAGGCCAAAGGTGGCCTTCATGACGAAGAACGCGAGGAAGGAGATCGCGAACACCGAGGCGAAGGCGGCTGCCACGCCGAGCAGCTGCACCGAGAGCTGGTCAAACGAGCCGTTGTAGAACAGGCCGCTCGTGCCGATTCCGTTCAGCTCGGCGAGCCGGGGCGAGGCGAAGAGCCCGCACGAGAGCGTGCCCCAGATGCCCGCCACGCCGTGGGCGGAGAGGGCGCCGACGGGGTCGTCGAGCACCTTGTCGATGGCGATGACGCTCAGAACCACGATCACGCCGGCCACCAGGCCGATGATCGGCGCCGCCCAGTACTCGACGTAGCCCGAGGGAGCGGTGATCGCGACCAGCGCCGCGATCGCCCCGTTCCCCGTCATGCCGATGTCGAAGGTCCGCGTGACGAGCCAGATCGTCGTCATCGCACCGATCACCCCGGCCGCGGCGGCGAGGTTGGTCACGATCGCCACCTCGGCGAAGCGCCCGCCGATGGCGCCCAGCGTGGAGCCTGGGTTGAACCCGAACCAGCCGAACCAGAGGATCAGCACGGCCAGCCCCACGAGCGGCATCGAGTGGCCGGGAATGACGTTGGGCTTGCCGTCGCGCCCGTACTTTCCCTGCCGGGGTCCAAGCAGCAGCAGGGCCGCGAGCGCCCCGGTCGCGCCGATCAGGTGGACGACCGTGGACCCCGCGAAGTCCTGCATGCCGAAGTTCGCCTGGAGCCAGCCGCCCCCGAAGATCCAGTGGCTGATGATCGGGTAGATGACCGCGGAGAAGATCACCGCGTAGATGAGGTAGGCCCCGAACTTGATCCGCTCGATCGTGGTGCCCCAGACGATCGCCAGGGACACCGCGCAGAAGACGAACTGGAAGAAGAACTTGGCCGGCACGGTGGCCACGGAGGCGCTCATGGCCGGGAAGAGGTCCCCGTTCGCCGTGTCGAGGAAGGCTCCGTGGGTGCCGGCGAACCAGCCGGTGCCCCCGAAGGCCAGGGCGAAGCCGATCGCCCAGTAACAGAGGGCGGCGATCGAAAAGTTGGCGAGGATCTTCGGGACGATCGTCCCGGCGTTCTTCATGCGCGAGAAGCCGACCTCCAGAAACATGAAGCCGAGCTGCATGAGCATCACCAGCACGGCCGCGACGACGACCCAGAGGGTCTCCACCGCGACGGTCACGTCGGGAAGCGTGGGGCTCAAGAATGGTCCTTTCGCGTCGCAGCGGACGTAGTGGGAGCAGTCTCCGCCGCGGCGCCCGCGCCGTCATTCGCCCGGCGTACAGGATTTGCGGCCGGCGTTTCGCCCTGTGGATAGCCCGTCGGGCGCGGCAGGTCGCCGCGCGGCGATTCGGGTGATCTCCGGCCTATAGGGACGCATTTTTGTCGCAGCACGACGGAAATGCGTCCCCCTAGGCTCAGGGAGCGCGACTCAGGCCGGCGCTGCGGAGCGAGCCGGAGGGCCTAAGCGCCTATCGGGGCGACCCTGGCGTCGGTGCAGGAGACGAGCTTCTGGGGGTCGACCGCGAACAGGCTGTTGCCGTCGCCGCCGGCTGCGTAGACGCGCTCGTGGCGCAGGAGCGCCTCGTCGAAGACGACGGGCAGGTCGTGGGCGAAGGGGGGCACCCCGCCCACCGAGAACCCGGTGGCCGCCCGCACCTCGTCGGCGGAGGCCTGGCGCACCTCGGCCACGTCGAGCAGTTCGGCGAGCTTGTCGGTGTCGATGCGGTGCTCCCCGCTCGCGATCACGATCACCGGGTCTCCGTCCGCCACGAAGACGATCGACTTGGCGATCTGGGCGTCCTCGCAGCCCAAGGCAGTGGCGGCCTCGTGGACGGTGCGGGTAGGCCGATCGAGCCGGCGGACGTCCACGGGCAGGCCGAGGTCGGCGGCGGTCTTCATGACCTTCTCGCGCACCGTTCTAGTGTGGCACGGCCGCGCGCTCGATTGGCGCCGGCGGCGGGGACAGCTTCACGTCGGCGGCCTCCGCCAGCTCGGCGAGCGATGCCGTCAGGTCCTGCGCGAGTTCGTCGATGTCCCAGAGCAGGTCGAAGTCGCCGACCAGGCCGAAGTTCATGCGGCCGTTGTAGCTCATGATTGCGATCCCGAGGCCTTGCCCCGGCGCCAACGGGACCATCGGGACCGCCTCGAGCAGCTCCCGCCCCATCAGGTAGAGCGGAAACTGCGGCCCCGGCACGTTCGTGACCACCAGGTTGAAGAAGCGTTGCCTCGCCGACAGCCGGGAGGCCTGGTCGAGGATCGTGCTGGGGGCGAAGCCGGCCAACTCGGTGAGGACCCGCGCGCCCACCGCCTGGCCGCCCCGCTTGAGGCCCTCGAGCCGCTGGGCCACGAGGTCCAGCCGGGCGAGCGGCTCCTCACACCAAACCGGCAGCGGCGCCATCATCGCGGCCACCCGGTTGCCCAGCGCGCCGCGCTCGGCCTCCGTGCGCACGCTCACCGGGACCATCGCCTTGAGCTCGAGCCCGTCCGTGCCCCGGCCGCGCCTGCGCAGGTGGCGGCCGAGAGCCCCCGCGACGGTGGCCAGCACGACGTCGTTCACCGTGCCCCCGGCCTCGTTCTTGATGGCCTTAAGGTCGTCCAGGTTTGCGCGCACCCAGGTGAACCGGCGATGCGGGCCGATGCGTCTGTTGTAGGGCGTGCGGGGGGCGGCGTTGATTCCAGCCCAGGCCATCGCGCCGACGCCGACCGCGGCGTCGCGCAGGGCCCCGGCCACGCGCCTCGGACCGCGAAGCACGGCCCGCACGGAGCGGCCGATCTCGGCTGGGAGCGTGGCCCGCTCGAGGAGCGCCTCGGCGAGCAGCTCGGTGCGAGTGGGGAGGGGGCGCGGCAGCCAGCGCGTACCGGGGTCGGGCGGCGCCGCCGGCTCTGGCGAGCTGTCGAACAGCACCGAGACGATGTCCACCCCGGACACGCCATCCACCAGCGCGTGGTGCGTCTTCGACAGGAGGGCGAACCGCCCGCCCTCGACCCCGTCCACGAGCCAGATCTCCCAGAGCGGCTTGTCACGGTCCAGCTGCTGGGAGAAGACCCGCCCGGCCAGCGCCTTGAGCTTCGTCTCGGCGCCGGGGTGGGGCAGGGAGGTGTGCCGGACGTGGTAGCGCAGGTTCAGATGGGGGTCGTCCACCCACTTCGGGCGCCCCTGACCGAAGGGGACGAACGCAAGTCGCTGGCGGTAGCGGGGCACGAGGTGGAGGCGGAGCTCGAGGGACTCGATCAGGTCGTCGTATGCCGGCGGCTCGCCCTCGAAGAGCATGCAGCCCGCCACGTGCATGTGAGCGGCCTCGTCCTCGAGGTGCAGAAAGGAGGCATCCAGCGCGCTGAGGCGGTCGCTCGGCATTCGAGCAGACCGTATCCGACCGTGACGCACGTCACAGAGCGGTTCGATACGGTGCGTACCGTCCGAACGGACGTTCGATCGGCTCTGCCGAGCCGGCGCCCTCAGCGGGTGCCGGGCGGGGCAACCAAGTCGGCGTTTGGGGGTCTTCGGCCGCCCGAACGCGCCGTTCGAGGGCGGCAACCGCCCTCAGGCGGTCAGACGGGGCGAATCCGGCGGTGATCCGTCGGTAGCGCCGATAACGCGCGAGCCCGTCAGCTAACCCCGTAGGGAAGGGGCCGGGAAAAAGACGTTGACCACGCACGTGAACGTGCGCGGCCACCGGCTGCCATCGCCGCCCTGGCCGTGCTCATGGCAATCGCCGCCACGGCCGCTCCCATCGCGCGGGCGCAGACCTCCACGGAGCCGTGTCCGCCACCTCCGAACCTACCGCCACGACGGCCTCCGAGCCGACGGTCGTCGGCTCGCGGAGCGTCGTGCCGAGGCGCCGCAACGTGATCCGCCGGCGCCTCGACCCGTGGGCGCGGCCGGGCCCCCGCGGGGTACGCACCATCATCCGCGTCGAGGCGCGGCGATGGCGGATCGCGCCCTCCGCCCTCGCCCGGCGCTGCGGTGCGAGTCGCGCTTGCGCTGGTGGGCCGGCAACGGCCTCTACCGGGGGCTGCTCCAGTTCTCGCCCTCCGCCTTGTACGCGGATTCCGCACGATCAAGAGCCGGCGGGTGAGGCTGATCCGCAGGCGGGTGCGCCGGGTTCGCGGCCGGCGGGTGGTGCGCTACTCGGACGGTCGCGTGGTGCGCACGCGTGGCCGCCCGGGCCGGCAACGGGTGTTCTACGTGTACCGGGGAAGGCTTCCGCGGCGGCCGTCGATCAGTCACGGGTGGACGCGGCTGCGGATCGGCGCCCAGGCCATACGCGGCGTGAGCTCGGTGCGCTCCTCCGCGTGGTCGTGCCCCGCTTGAGCGCTAGAGCGACAAGCTGAGCTGATCCCGGGGGGCGGCCTCCGGCCCGTCCTCGTGCAGCCCCGCCACCCGCACGCCCAGCAGGCGCACGGGCCGCCGCGGATCGAGCCTTCGCAGCAGCTCGCGAGCCACTGCCAGCACGGCCTGGAGCTCGTTCACCGGCTCGGTGAGGGTCCGTGCACGGGTGACCGTCGTGAAGTCCCCGAAGCGGAGCTTGATCCCGATCGTGCGGCCCCGGCGGTCCTGCCGGGCGAGGGTCTCGCAGAGCTCT
>JBKPFJ010000041.1:0-8326 GCA_046728795.1 Actinomycetota bacterium
GTCGGCGAGTAGGACCCCGCCCGCCGTGGGAGCGCGTCGCGCTCCCAGACCTCGGGCGCGAGGGCCACGCCCTGGAGCGGGACGAGCACCTCGCGCAGCCGGTCCACCCCGGCCGCGCCCGGTGGCGCGGCGTCCACGCCCTGCCACGCGGGGAGGAAGCGGGCCAGCGCCCTCTGCTCCGCCGGCTCCACCTCCTTGCGGAGCGTGGCGAGCGAGGCCCGCCGCAACCGCCGGAGTACCTCCGGGTCGCACCACTCGCGCTCCGACCCACCCGGTCGCAGCTCTCCGCGCACGAGGTCGCCCGCGCGCTCCAGCTCACGCAGCACCGCGCTCACGTCGAGCGCGTAGCGGTCGCCGAGCTCGCGCGTGGAGAAGGGGCCGTGCGTCCGCGCGTAGCGGCGAACGAGCCGGACCAGAGGCTCCTCGACCTCCTCGAGGAACGCGTCGGGGAGGCCGCCGGGCGGCACCGCGCCGAAGGCGTCCCGATAGAGGCCCGCGTCCTCCGCAGCGATCCAGCGCTCCTCCCCGCCGATCCGCATCGCGACGGCTCGGCGTTCCTTCGCCAGGTCGGACAGCATCCGCTTGGCGGAGACCGCCGGGAGCGAGCGCTGCTGTGCCTCGGCCGGCGTCAGGTCGCCCACGGCCCGCAGGACGTCATGCAGCCCGTCGGCATTCGCGGCTTGCGTGCGCTCGCTCGTCCGCTGCAGGTCCGCCTCGACCTCCTGCAACGCGCCGGGGTCGATCAGCTCGCGCAGCTCCTCCTGTCCGAGCAGCTCGCGCAGCAGGTCGCGGTCGAGCGAAAGGGCCGCCGCGCGCCGCTCCGCGTTCGGCGTGTCGCCCTCGTACATGTATGTGGCGACGTAGTCGAACAGCAGCGAGGACGCGAACGGAGATGCGCGCTGTGTCTCGGCCTCGATCAGCGAGAGCTCCCGGGTGTGGAGCCCTCGCAGGAGCTCAGTCAGCCCGGGGAGGTCGAATACGTCGCGCAGGCACTCGCGGTAGGTCTCGAGCACGATCGGGAACTGCCCGTAGCGCCGTGCCACCTCGAGCAGCGACTGCGCCTTCAGCCGCTGCTGCCACAGCGGCGTGCGGCGCCCCGGGTAGGCGCGCGGCAGCAGCAACGCCCTGGCCGCGTTCTCGCGGAAGCGGGCTCCGAAGAGCGCCGAGGCGGAGAGCTCGTTCACGACCAGGTCCTCGACCGCGTCCGGCTCAACGAGCACGAGCTCGGGGCCCGGCGGCTCGTCGGCATCGGGGAGGTGGACGATGATGCCGTCGTCCGACCAGATCGCGTCCGCTTCGAGGCCGAACTCGTCCCGGACGCGGGCGCTCAGGGCGAGAGCCCAGGCGGCGTGCACCCGGCCGCCGAAGGGTGAGAGCACGCACAGGCGCCAGTCGCCGATCTCGTCGCGGAAGCGCTCCACGACCACGGTGCGGTCGCTCGGCACTACGCGCGTGGCGGCCCGCTGCTCGCGCAAAAAGCTCACCAGGTTGTGCGCGGCGCGCCGGTTCAGGTCGTAGCCGCTCGCGAGCGTTTCGGGTTCCTGGTCCACCGCCCAGCGGGAGAAGGCCCCGATCGCCCGTCCCAGCTCCGCGGGGCGCCCCACACCGTCGCCCTTCCAGAACGGCACGGCGCCCGGCACGCCGGGGGCCGGGCTGACTATCACCCGGTCGCGAGTGATCTCTTCGATCCGCCAAGTCGATGCGCCGAGCAGGAAGGTCTGGCCGGGCCGCGCCTCGTAGACCATCTCCTCGTCGAGCTCCCCCACGCGGCGGCCGTCGACCAGGTGCACCCCATACAGCCCCCGGTCGGGGATGGTGCCGGCGTTGGTGACGGCCAGCTGCCGCGCGCCCCGGCGCGCTCGGATCGTGTCCCCGACGCGGTCCCACACGATCCGAGGCCGAAGCTCGGCGAACTCCTCCGAGGGGTATCGCCCATCGAGCATGTCGAGCACGCTGTCGAGGAGCTCGCGCGACAGCTCCGCGAACGGATGCGCCCGGCGCACCAGCTCATGCAGCTCCGGCACGCGCCAGTCCTCGTTCGCGGCCATGGCAACCACGTGCTGGGCCAGCACGTCGAGCGGGTTGCGTGGCACGACCGTGGGCTCGATCTCGCCCTCGCGCATGCGCTTGACGACCACGGCGCACTCGAGCAGGTCCGCCCGGAACTTGGGAAAGATGCGCCCCTTCGACACCTCATCCACGCCGTGCCCCGCGCGGCCGATGCGCTGGAGCCCTGCGGTGACCGACTTCGGGGACTCGACCTGGAGCACCAGGTCCACTGCGCCCATGTCGATCCCGAGCTCGAGCGAGCTGGTCGCCACGAGGCAGGGCAGCTCGCCCGACTTGAGCAGGTCCTCCACCACGAGCCGCTCCTCGCGTGCCAGCGAGCCGTGGTGTGCGCGCGCGATTGCGGCCGGCTCGCCGTCGCTGCCGGCGAGCTCGTTCAGACGCATCGCCAGGCGCTCCGCGCCGCGGCGATTGTTCACGAAGACGATCGTGGAGCGGTGCTCCTGCACCAGCTTCAGCAACTCGGGATAGATGGCCGGCCATATCGAGCGACGCGTTGCCGCGCCGTCGGCGATGTTCCCGAGCTCCGCGGCGCCCTGGTCCGGCTCCTTCATGTCCTCCACCGGAACCTCGATCCGCACGTCGAGCGGCTTGCGCACGCCGGTGTCCACGAGCCGGCACTCGCGCCCCTGGCCCACGAGGAAGCGCCCCACCTCCTCGAGGGGCCGCTGCGTCGCTGACAGCCCGATGCGCTGGAGCCCGCCGCCCGCCTGGTGCTCGAGCCGCTCGAGCGTCAGCGCGAGGTGGGCGCCCCGCTTGGTCTGTGCCACGGCATGGATCTCGTCGACGATCACCCACTCGACGTCCGTGAGGAACTCGCGCGCCCTCGAGGTGAGCATCAGGTAGAGCGACTCGGGCGTCGTGATCAGGACGTCCGGCGGGGTGCGCAGCATCGCCTGGCGCTCACGCTGTGGCGTGTCACCGGTGCGGATGGCCACGTCGATGTCCCCGCCGATCCCCCTGAGCGGCGCCCGCAGGTTCTTCTCGATGTCGTAGGAGAGCGCCTTCAGCGGCGAGATGTAGACGAGCCGGGTCCTCCGCCCCGCCGCGGGCTCGGCGGTCAGCCGGTCGAGGCCCCAAAGGAAGGCCGCGAGCGTCTTGCCGGACCCTGTCGGGGCAGAGACCAGCACGTTCTGGCCCCCCGCGATCGTGGGCCAGGCCTGCTCCTGCGCAGGGGTCGGCCGCTCGAACGAGCGGTTGAACCACTCCCGCACCTGCGGGGTGAACGCTGAGAGGGGGTCTGCGGACACGCGACCCCCGAGCGTACCGCGCGGCCTATAACGCCCCCGGCCGAGCGCCCGAACTGACCCTGGCGGGGCCTCTCGGCTGCCGCCACCACCAGGAGCTACGAAAGCCTGGGCGCGCCGATGAATTCCGGCGTGACGGGAAGTCTCTTTCAGTGATGGCAGACAACGCAGACATAGTGCGCAGGGCCTTCGACGCCTTCCAGAGACGGGAGCGAGACGTGTTCGATGGCCTGTTGGCGGAGGGCTTCAGCTTCAGCAGCCCGCACGATCCGGACATCGACAGGGACGCCTACTTCGAGCGCTGCTGGCCGAACGCGGACCAGATGCGGTCCCAGCGCCTCGACCGGGTGGTCGAGGCGGGCGACGAGGTCTTCGTTCGCTACGAGGTCGAGCGGACGTCCGGGGGGCGCTTCCGGAACGTCGAGCTCATCACGGTGCGCGATGGCCGGATCGAGCGGGTCGAGGTCTACTACGGCGCCGAGTTCGGATAGGCCAGCTCGCGAGCGCGGGCGAAGACCGCGTCCAGCATCGCCTCGGTGAGCTTGCCGGTGAACGTGTTCTGCTGGCTCGGATGGTAGGTGCCGAGCAGCTTGGGGCCGCCGGGAACGGCGTGCTCCGAACCGTGCCCGAAGCGCGGCTTCGGGCGCACCGCCAGCAAGCGGCAGGCCGCGTCCCAGGCGTAGGCGCCCAGGCAGACGATCACGCGCGGCCGCATCAGCTCGAGCTCGCGCTCCGCATACGGGAGGCAGTTGTCGCGCTCAGCCGGCAGGGGGCGGTTGGCCGGCGGCGCGCAGCGGACGGCCGCGGCGACGAAGGCGCCATCGAGGCGCAGGCCGTCGCCGCGGCGGCGGGAGGTCGGCTGGTTGGCGAAGCCGGTGCGGTGGAGCGATCCGAACAGCCAGTCGCCCGACCGGTCGCCGGTGAACACGCGCCCGGTGCGGTTCCCGCCGTGCGCGGCGGGCGCCAGCCCGAGGATGTAGACCGCCGCCGCGGGATCGCCGAAGCCGGGCACGGGGCGGCCCCAGTAGTCCTCGCCCAAGTAGGCGGCCCGCTTCTCCCGCGCCACGCGCTCACGCCACTCGACGAGGCGTGGACAGCGCCGGCAGCGCGTGATCCGGCGCTCTAGGCCTTCAAGCGCCTGCCGCTCGTGAACAGGTATTGCGCCCACAGGTAGGCCGGGACGGCGAGGGCGGCGGTCACGCCGAGCGATAGCCAGACGTTCACGTCGGCCTCGCCGAGGAAGCCGAAGCGCACCGCGTTGACGAGATAGAAGATCGGGTTGACGTGCGAGAGCTCGTGCCAGGGCGAGGGCAGCACGTCCACCGAGTAGAAGACGCCGCCCACGAACGCCAGCGGAAGGATCACGATGTTGGAGATGAAGGTGGTGTGGTCCCAGGTCTCGGCGTAGATGCCCACGACCGTCCCGAGCGAGGAGAACAGCACGAGCGCGAGGGCCACGGCCGCGGCCAGGGCGAACGGACGCTCCACCGGCGCGCCCACGAGCACCACCGACAGCACGAGCAGGGAGCCGCCGATCGCTAGCGCGCGGAAAACCCCGCCCACGAGGTAGCCGAGCGTCATCTGCCAGGCGTGCATCGGCGCCGAGAGCACGTCGTGGATGTAGCGGTCGAAGCGCGCCTGGAAGATCGACGCCGAGTTGTTGGCGTAGGCGGCCTGCACCATGGCCATCGTGACCAGACCGGGCACGATGAACACCTCGTAGTCCACGTCTCCCACCTGCTTGATGCGCCCGCCGAGGGACAGGCCGAAGACGAGGATGAAGAGCAAGGACGAGACCACCGAGGCGAGGATGGTCTGGGTCCACAGCTTCGAGACGCGCAGCGTCTCGCGCTTCGCAAGCCAGACCAGTCCCGTGGTGCCGGTCATCCGGCCATCGCCTTCACGTAGACGTCGGTGAGCGAGTCGGCCCCGTAGTGGGCGCGGAGGCCGTCGGAGGAGTCACGAGCGATCAGGTGTCCCCCGCGGATCAGCGCGATCTCCTCGCACAGGTGCTCGGCCTCCTCGAGATAGTGGGTGGTGAGGAGGATCGTCGTGCCCTCCGCGTGGAGGCGGCGGATGTAGCGCCAAAGCTCCATCCGCAGCTCGAAGTCAACCCCCGCCGTGGGCTCGTCGAGGATCACGAGCCGCGGGTGGTGCATGAGCGCCCGGGCCAATAGCAGACGCCGGCGCTGGCCGCCGGACAGCCGCGGGGCGCGCGTGTCCCGCTTCGCGGTGAGGTCGAAGACCTCGATCATCTCGGCGGCGCGCGCCTCGGCCTCGTCGCTGGCCATGCCGAAGTACCCCCCGTGGTACAGCAGCGTCTCGCGCACGGTCAGGAAGCGGTCCAGGTTGATGTCCTGCTCGGCGAGACCGATCCATGACCGGGCGCGGAGGCTCGTGGCGGGCTCGCCGAACACGAGCACGTCGCCGGCGGTCACCCTGATCAGGTTGCACACGGCGCTGATGAGGGTCGTCTTGCCGGCGCCGTTCGGGCCCAGCAGCCCGAAGAACGACCCGGCGGGGATCTCCAGATCAAAGTCCTCGAGCGCCAGGGTCCCGTCGTCGTAGCGCTTGGTCAGGCCGCGCAGCTCGAGCGCGGGCGGGTCTTCCCGGTACACCCCTTCGAGGCTACCGACCGCCCGGTCGAGGCCTGAGGCGCACGTGCATGTGGCCGTCGTGGTGCGCCAGCACCTCCACGATCCGGTGCTGCCCCGCGAGCCCAGTGGCCGGGCCGACGAAGACGTACCGCGCGCCCGTGTGCACGAAGTCGTCGAGCAGTTCCGCGGCCAGGTCGAGGTCGATCTTGGAGACGGTGGCGGCCCGCCGCTCCCGTCCGTCGAGGCGCGGGTAGTAGACGTCCACGTCGAGGCCGTTCTGGTGCGAGCCGTGGCCGATCGAGCCGAAGCGGGGTCCGAAGTCCCCGCCGCGCGGGCGGCTGATGTCGCCTACCCCGATCCGCGGAGCCCCTGGATTGTCGGCTCGGAACGCACGCAGGACCCGCACCAGTGTGCGGATCAGCCGATCGTGCCCGTAGCGTCGCCACCAGCGGTTGGGACTGCGCTTCCGCACGGGGTCCCAAGTGAAGAAATCGCGGCCCTCGGGAGGGAGGCGCACGCCGCGGACGAGCCGCCCGGCGAAGGGCAGGCCGAGCGCGCGGGAGCGGCGCCAGTGAATGGGAGCGAACGGCGGCTGCTCGGGCACGTGGTCGACGAGCGGCGGATCGGGCAGCGCGCTCGTGGAGGTCGCGGGCGGTTGCCCGCCGCCCGCGCCACCGACCGCGCCGAGCGCCACCGCGCCGCCGCCGATCAGGGCGGCCGAGGCGGCCAGAGACAGCAGCATCGGGCGCGACACGCCGCGGACCATGACCTGGGTTGTAACGACCCGGCGCCGGCGAGAGGGCCACACCCTCGCCGGCGGGCGGGGGCAGGTCAGCGGAGGGCGGCCTCTAGGGCCGACCCTCCGCAGTAGCGATCGCCGGGCGCTCCACGTCCTGCCGCGGGAGGATCCGCTCGAGCCAGTTCGGGATCCACCAGTTGCGGCTGCCGAGCAGCTGCATCACGGCGGGGACGAGCACCATCCGAATCAGGGTGGCGTCGAGGAAGATCGCCGAGGCGAGGCCGATCCCGAACAGCTTCAGGAAGACGTCCGGCGCCGCCAGGAAGGCGAGGAAGACGACGACCATGATCGCCGCCGCCGCGGTTATCACCCGCGCGGTCTTGGCCAGGCCGTCTGCGACCGCCCGTCGGGTGTCGCCGTCCTTCAGGTACTCCTCGCGAATCCGCGAGACCAGGAAGACCTCGTAGTCCATGGAGAGGCCGAAGAGGATGGCGAACGTCATCACCGGCATGAAGGGCGCCACGGGCACCTCGTGATCGATGCCAACCAGCCCGCTGAGCCATCCGCCCTTCGCCGCCAGGGTCATCACGCCGTAGGCGGCGCCGACGGAGAGCAGGTTCATCACCGCGGCCTTGAGCGAGATCAGCGGTGAGTGGAAGGCGACGAGCAGGAGGAGGAAGGAGAGTCCGACGATGGCGACTATGAACACCGGCAGGCGGTCCTTCATGTATTCGCTCTGGTCCTCGAGCGCGGCCGTGACGCCGCCGATGTAGGCGGTGATGCCAGAGCCGCCGAGCGCCCGGGGCACCACGTCATCGCGCAGCCGATTCACCAGGTCCTCGGTTTCCTTGTCCTGCGGGCTGCCCCGCGGGATCACGGTGACGATCGCCGCGTCGCCCCCTCGGTTGATCACCGGCTCGGGGACGTATGCGACCCCGGACTCGCGCCGAAGCCGCCGCGCGAAGGAGTCGATGCGAGCCTTCGAGGCCCGGTCGGGCAGGTCGGCGGCGATCACCAGCGGCCCGTTCGTGCCCGGACCGAATCCCTCCGTGTTCAGGTCGTAGGCCTGGCGGGTCATGGTGTCCGGCGGGTCGTTGCCGGCGTCGGGGAAGCCGAGGCGCATGCCGAGCGCGGGCGCCGCCAGCGCGAGCAACACGGCCGTCGCGGCGATCGCGGCTGTCCAGGGCCGCCGCTGTACCGCGTGGCTCCAGCGCGCCGCGGGCGACTCCCCGTTTCCCTCCGCCTTCAGCCTCTGACCGAGGAAGGGGATTCGCAGGCGGTCCACCCTCGGGCCGAGGTATGACAGCAGCGCGGGCAACAGGGTGACCGCGGCGGACATCACGACGAGCACGGCGAGGGAGGCCGAGATGGCCACGCCGAGCATGTAGGACAGCCCGGTGAGGATCAGGCCCAGGACGGCGATCACCACCGTGGCGCCGGCGATGAGCACGCTGCGCCCGGCCGTCGTGACGGCCTCGACAACCGCGTCGTGGCGGTCCTTGCCCTCGTTCAGTGCCGAGCGAAAGCGGGTGAGGACCAGCAGCGAGTAGTCGACGCCGACGCCGATCCCGATCAGGCCCGAGACGGCCGTGGTCCAGTCGGGCACGTCGACGACGTTGGCGAGCAGGGCGATCAGGCCCCCGGACGTGATCCCGAGGCCGATCAGGGCGATCGCG
>JBKPFJ010000193.1:0-7454 GCA_046728795.1 Actinomycetota bacterium
GTCACGGATTGTCACGCGACAGCGCGCTGCTCGGGCACGGGCCGCCCGAGGGCGAACCTCCCTACGACCCGCACGAGGGCGTGCTCGACATGCCCGCCCGCCGCGAGGCGCCCGCCGACCTGAGCGACCTGCGCGAGCTGATCCCGGCCGCGGAGCCGGGGCGCGACCTGGACGATTGGGGGCGCTCGCAGCGCTTCTTCGACCGCTTCGAGCCGGTGCTCGACTTCTGCTACCGCCACTGGTTCCGGGTCGAGACCGAGGGCATCGAGAACGTGCCCGGCGACGGCGGCGCGCTGCTGGTCTCCAACCACGCCGGGGCGCTGCCGCCCGACGGGCCGATGATCCTGCAGGCGATCCGCAAGGAGCACACCAACCCGCGGCCGCTCTACATGCTCGGCGAGCACTGGTTCAAGGGCTATCCGGGCGTGGGCATGCTCGCCAACAAGATCGGACTCGTGGCTGCCCATCCGGCCAACGCGCAGCGGCTGCTTAGCGACGAGGAGCGACTCGCGCTCGTGTTCCCCGAGGGCCAGAAGGCCAGCCGCAAGCTGTTCTGGCAGCGCTACCGGCTGCGCCGCTTCGGCCGCGGCGGCTTCGTGCGAACCGCCATTCGCGCCGGCGTGCCGATCGTCCCCGTGGCCGTGGTGGGAGCGGAGGAGGCGATGCCGATCTTCGCCCACGTTCCCCTACTCCAGCGGCTCACCGGGCTGATCTACTTCCCGATCAACCACGCATTCCCCCACTTCGGCCTGGCCGCCGCGCTGATGTACCTGCCGGCGAAGTTCAAGATTCGCTTCCTCGAGCCGCTCGACGTCTCCCGCCACGGCCCCGAGGACGCCCAGGATCTGGGCCTGGTCCAGGCGCTCGCCGAGGAGGTGCGCGCGCGGATCCAGGCCGAGCTCGACGAGCTGGTAGCTACGCGGGGGTCCGTCTGGTTCGGCTAGGGTTCTCGCCCGAGGGATGTGGGCGAGGAGGAAGACTCGCTGGATACGCAGGGCCGGGTTGTTCATGGCGGGGGCGGCGCTCTTGCTCGCCGCCGGCTGCGGTGGTGAGGACTTCGCCAACAACCCGCGCCCGCCGGCCTCGGTCTCCCTGACCGGGGTGATCCAGGACACGGGCGTGACGATCTCGCCCGACAAGGTCGGCGCGGGCCCGGTCTCGATCACGATCTCGAATCAGACGAGCGCGGAGCACTCGGTCATGCTCGAGGGCACCCGGGTGCGAGAGCGCTTCGGCCCAATCAACCCGCTCGACACGGCGACCATCCAGAAGACGCTCCAACCCGGCCGGTACAAGGTGAGCGCCGGCTCGGCAGCAGCCACACCGCGCGAGATCAAGCCGGACACGCTCGTCATCGGTCGCGAACGACCAGATTCGAGCAACCAGCTGCTACAGCCCTAGTCCGCAAGCGCGCTAGACGTCCAGGGCCGCCTGGGCGTCGCCTCCGACCGCCACCAGCGTCTCGACCTCGGCGAGCTGTGCGCGCACGCGGTCGGCGATTCCCTCGATCAGCTCGTAGGCCTTGTCGATGCCCGTCTTGGCGCCGGTGAGCTGGCTCTTCACCTTGCGGATGTCCTCGATCTCGCAGCGTGCGCGCTCGACCGCCTCTCGGACGGCTCCGGCGTTCACGCCCTCGCCCCCGGCCCGCTTCATCAGGACCCGCGCCCGCGCCAGGCGGTAGCCGAGCTCGAGCGCCGGGTTCGAGCGCCCATCTGGCTCGTAGGTGACGATGAGCTTGTCCCCCTCGTACTCGCGCAGCGTGGTGAGCCTCGCCGGCACCTTGTCCTCCGCGGGCACCACCAGCACGGCGAAGTCGGCATCGCGCTCCCGGATGCCGCGCGCGAGCTCCTTGCGCGCCTCCGGCGAGCTGAGCCTCGAGTTCTTGGCCTCGAACACGATCCGGCCGCGGGCCGGGCCGGCGGCGGCGTCGATCGAGACGAGCACGTCGCCGGTCTTCCCGATCGCGCCCTTCTGGTCGCCAACCGCGTCCGCGACGTCGCCCTGGGCGAGCGCGATCGCATCGACCGCCTCCGCTACCTGCTCCTCGAACGACCGGCCCTTGGCGGTGCCCCGCTCGCGCTCCGCGTCGAGCTCCTCGAGCTTCTCCTTCTCGGCGCGCAGCGCGACGACCTGCTGCTGCATCTCGTTCAGGCGCTCGACCATGCGCTCGAGCTCGCGCACGGTGCTCGCCTTGAAGTCGGCTAGCGGGTTCCGGCCATCGGCCGAGGAGAACTGCCGCACCAGGTCCTCGCGCGACTTGACCATCGCCTCGGCGACGAGCTCGCGCACGCGGTTCTGGACGGACACCGAGCTGCCGTCCGAGAACAGCTTCTCGAGGTCCCTCGCCAGCCGGCCGCTCTCCGGACCGAACACCTCGTCCACCTTCTCGCCGAAGAACTCCGCCACCCTGCGCGCCTTGTCCGTGAACTCCTGCTCGAGCTCCCGCGAGGCGCGCTCGAACTCGGTCTTCACGTACTCGGCGTTCGCGCCCGCCTGCTCGCGGTCGAGCACCCGGGCGCCGATCTCGATCGCATCGATGACCGTCTCCACGGGATCCGCGCCCGCCTCCTCGCGCTCGCGCACGAGGCGCACCGCCGTCTCGTCGCGGACCACGAGGGCCTCGACCGCCAGGTGGTCGCCGACCGCCTGCACGCGGGGCTTGCGGAGTGGGGTGGCTGCTTCCATTGGCTACCAGGTCGCACCGTAGGCCCGCGACCTGACGGAACGGGCCGTTACAGCCAGCTCTGCGGGAAGACGGGCGGGATGTGGCCCGGAAAGTCCGGGACCACGTCTCGCGCCAGGCGGCCCGCCGGGCGGTCCTCGATCCGCGGCCGCAGATCGTCGAAGGTGAGCAGCAGACGCACGCTGGTGGCGATCTGGAAGTCGCCGGCATTGCGCTCGCTCCCACCGATCGTCCCCATGTCGATCAGCCCGTCCACGCGGTCGAGCAGCCCGGGCAGCGCGGACAGATCGGCCCGGGCGGCCTCCTCGGTGGCCGCGTTAAGGCGCGTGGCCAGGGCCACGACCGGCGCCGAGGTCTTCGCGGCGAGGCCGGCTGGTATGCCGAGACGCGCGCCCTCGAGAAACGATCCGACGCCGGTCCGATCCCGTGACAAGGCGGCCCAGGCGAGCCGCCGAGGCACCGGTTGCAGCTCCTCGTCGCCCCAGGCCTCGGCCTCCTCCACGGCCCGCCGGCGCTCCGGGTCCGCAGGAAACAGCGGCGGCTCGGGAACCAGCGCGTCGAGCTCGCGCGAGATCGCCCGCGTGCCCTGGAGCTTGCGGCCGTCGAGCTTGATCGCGGGAACCGTCACTCCCGGGAATCCCGCGGCCCGCAGGATCGGCCGGCTCAGCCCCGCGACGAGGTCGCGCCGGCGGTAGTCGATTCCTTTGTGCTCCAGCATCAGCCGGCCCGCCATCGACGGATGAGAGCCGGGAATTACATAGATGACCGCCCGCACCGGCGGCGATCCTATCCCGCCGCACCTCCTGGATCGGGCTCGCACGGGCGACTCCGGGAGAGGACGCCACCCGGTGGACACGAGACCCGCCCGTCCCCTGCACATCACCTATCGCATCTGCAATACTTGCATGCATGCAAGCATCTACTGCGCCGAAGCAAATGACCTCCACCGACGAGCTCACGCGGGCCCTCGGTGACCTGGTCCGCTACCTGCTGGTCTGCACCGGCCGGGACACGTTCAAGGCGATCGACGATCTCGGCCTGTCCTTCACGCAGATCAAGACGGCGCAGCTCCTTGCCGAGACCGAGGCTCCCGTCTCCCTCGGAGACATCGGCGAGCATCTCGGCCTCTCCCTCCCCGCGGTGAGCCGCGCCGTCGACGGCCTCGTCAAGCGCGGCCTCGTGACCCGGGAGGAGGACCCTGCCGACCGGCGCAGCAAGCGCATCGTGATCACAAAGCGCGGCCGACGGCTCTACGAGCAGATTTACGAGATCCGCGTCGCCGGCGTCCGTGCCTTCGTCGAAGGCCTCGACCCGGACGAGCGCGACGGACTTCTCGATGGACTTCGACCGATTGTGAGAGACCTCCCATGACCGACCGCATTCGACTGAACGACGGCAACCGCCGCTGGTGGACGCTGGCGGCGATGTGCTTCGCCCTGTTCATGATCATGCTCGACAACACGGTGGTGAACGTAGCGCTGCCGTCGATCCAGGACGACCTCGGCGCCTCTCTGTCCGGGCTCGAGTGGACGGTCAACGCCTACACGCTCACCTTCGCCGTCCTGCTCGTGACCGGCGGGCGGCTTGGCGACATCTTTGGCCGCCGGCGCATGTTCCTCTTCGGCGTGATCGTGTTCGCCCTCTCGAGCGCGGCCATCGGGCTGGCGCCGAGTCAGGAGCTGCTCGTGGCCGGGCGCGCGGTCCAGGGCATCGGCGCGGCGTTCATGATGCCGGGCACCCTCTCGATCATCTCCCACGCCTTCCCGCCCGAGGAGCGGGGGAAGGCGATCGGCACGTGGGCGGGCGTCTCCGCCCTCGCCCTGGCCCTCGGCCCAGTGGTGGGCGGAGCGCTCACGGAGTACGTCTCCTGGCGCGCGATCTTCTTCCTGAACCTGCCCGTCGCCGCCGGAGCGGTGGCCGTGACGCTGTTCGCCGCGCTCGAGTCGCGCGACGAGACGATCGACCGCACCGTCGACTACCTCGGCATCGGCACGCTTTCGACCGGCCTCACGGCGCTGGTCCTTGCCCTCGTCGAGGGTAACCAGTGGGGTTGGGGCTCCCCTGGCATCCTGGCCCTGCTGGTCACGGCGGCGGTCGGGATCGTCGCGTTCGTCCTCGTCGAGAGGCGGGCGCGGGCGCCGATGGTGGACTTCTCCTTCTTCCGCTCCCGGAGCTTCTTCGGCGCGAACGGGGTGGCGTTCATCGTGTCCTTCGCGATGCTCGCCATGTTCTTCTTCCTCGCCCTCTACATGCAGAACATCCTGGGCTACAGCCCGGTGGAGACGGGCGTCCGCTTCCTGCCCTCCACGCTGATGATCGTGTTCGTGGCGCCACTCGCCGGCCGGCTCGCCGACCGCGTGGGGCCGCGGCCACTCATCGCGGTCGGGCTCACGCTCGTCTCCGCCGCGCTGTTCGTCTTCACGCGGATCGACGTGGACACGGGCTACGGCCTGCTGCTTCCCGCGGTGATCGTCATGGGCATTGGCATGGGCCTGACCATGTCGCCGATGTCCACCGCCGGGATGAACGCCGTGAGCGTCGACAAGGCGGGCGTGGCGTCCGGGATCCTGTCGATGAACCGGATGGTCGGCGGCACCTTCGGGGTCGCGGCGCTCGGAGCGCTCTTCCAGCACCTCGCCTCCAGCCGGCTGGCCGACTCCCTCGCCGGGACCGGCCTTACGGCCGCCCAGCGCGACGCGATCGTCCACAACCTAGGCTCGGCCAGGGACGCGGCGCCACAGGGCCTCGACCCCCAGACCGCGGCCCAGGTGGCCCGGGCGGGCCGCGAGGCATTCATCCACGCGCTCGCGAGCGGGATGTGGCTCTCGTTCGCTGTCGCCCTGGCGGGCGTGGTGACGGCCCTCGTGTTCATCGAGGGCAAGGTCCCGAGCCGGCGCCGGCCGGCGATCCAGGCGGAGGCCGCAGCCGAAGCGACGGGCGCGTAGGGCCTGGGAGCCGCACGGCTCCCAGGGGGTAACCTCTCGCCTCCCCGAGACGAGAGGACCGATGGCTGTCGATGTGACGAAGGTGTCCGCGCTCGACGTCGAGCCGGGCACGCTGCCGGAGACGATGGCGGCGTGGGTGATCCGCGAGGAGCGCTTCGGCGAGCCACGCGACGCCTTCCAGCTGGAGCAGATCGAGGTGCCCGGACCCGGCGCGTTCGAGGTGATCGTGCGGGTCATGGCGGCCGGCGTGAACTACAACAACGTCTGGGCCGCGCTCGGCGAGCCGGTGTCGGTCATGCGCTACGGGGACCACCCCGAGTACGGCCACCACATCGGCGGCTCGGACGCCTCCGGCGTGGTCTGGAAGGTGGGCGAGGGCGTGACCCGCTGGAAGCCCGGCGACGAGGTCGTGATCCATTGCAACCAGGCCTCCTACGAGGATTACGAGGTGCACGGACTCGACCCGCTGGCCGCGCCCAGCCAGATGATCTGGGGCTACGAGACGACCTGGGGTTCGTTCGCCCAGTTCACGAAGGTGCAGGCGCAACAGCTCCTGCCGAAGCCCAGGAACCTCACCTGGGAGGAGGCCGCCTCCTACGGGCTCGTGTACTTCACCGCGTACCGGATGCTCATCACCCAGTGCCAGCTCCAGGCCGGGCAGCGGGTGCTGATTTGGGGCGCCGCCGGCGGCCTCGGCGTGTTCGCCACTCAGATCTGCAAGATGGCGGGCGCGTACGCGCTCGGGGTCGTCTCGTCGCCGGGGAAGGGCGGGCTCGTGAAGCAGCTCGGCGCGGTCGACTACATCGACCGCAACGAGTTCGCGGGGATGATGCGCAAGGGTCGGGAGACGCCTGACGAGGAGAAGGCCCGCTTCAAGGTCTCCCGCGACTTCGGAAAGCGCGTGAAGGAGCTGCTCGGCGACAACCCGGACATCGTCTTCGAGCACGTCGGCCGGGCCACGTTCCCCACGTCGGTGTTCGTGGTCAAGCCGTTCGGCAAGGTCGTGATCTGCGCGGGCACCACCGGCTACGACCTCGACTTCGACGTCCGCTACCTGTGGATGCGCCAGAAGCGGATCATCGGTTCGCACTTCGCGAACGCCTACGAGTGCATGAAGGCGAACGAGCTGATCGAGTCGGCCCAGATCCGCCCCGTGCTCTGGCGGACGATGGGCTTCGACGGGGTCGGCGAGGCCCACCAGCTCATGCGGGAGAACAAGCACCTCGGCAAGATCGCCATCCTGGTGGGCGCCGAGGAGGAGGGGCTCGGTCGCAGCGAGGAGGGTCCGGGCGCGATTCGCGCCGAGGTGGGGGCATAGCCGTGACCGCCGAGCACGAGGGCGTCTTCGTCGAGATCATCTGGCACGCGAACCCCTTCAGGGGCGAGCGCTTCGAGGCAGCCTGGCTACCGGCCGCAGAGGCGGTCCTCGACTACGGCGCGACCTATTGGGCCTTCCTGCGTGCGCAGGAGGGGAGGCTCGACTTCCTCCAGCACGCCATCTTCCCCTCGAAGGCCGACTTCGAGCGCTACTGGTACTCGGAGTCGATCGCGCAGGCCCGCACGGAGGTGGCGGGCCTGTACCAGGTGCCCCTGCTCCCCACGTTCCACGAGATCGCCGGCGCCGGCACGGCGGTTGGCGTTTAGGCAGCGCCGCCGCCCGACATCTCGCCCGCGAGCGGCCTAGGCGCGCTCGAGCGGCGCCATCGTCAGGCCCGCGTCCCTGAGCTGCTCCCAGTACAGCTCGGCGGGCTCCTGCTCGCCCGACCAGACGATGGCCTGTCCCGTGTTGTGGATCTGGTTGGCGAGCGCCATGCCCTGGTCGTAGG
>JBKPFJ010000096.1:0-14304 GCA_046728795.1 Actinomycetota bacterium
GGCGAGGATGGCCCGGCGACGGCGCACGAGCGCCGGCGGGGCGAACGGGTGGCGCGCCGGCGCGGCGAGGCCGAGCGCGTCGGCCGCTGCGTGGATCAGCTCCGCGCAGCTGCCGTAGCGCTCATCCCGATCCTTCGCGAGCGCCTTCCGCAGCACCGCGTCGAGCCTGGGATGGCCGCGGAGCGGCGCCGGCTCGTCCTGCATGTGCGCCCACATCGTCTCCGCCTCGGTCTCCCTGTGGAACGGAGGCCTGCCGGAGAGGCACTCGTAGAGCACGCAGGCGAGCGAGTAGCAGTCCGTGCGCGCGTCGACCGGATCCCCGCGGATCTGCTCCGGCGCCAGGTAGTCGAGCGTGCCGACCACGCGCCCGGTGTCGGTCGAGGCGCCGCCGAGCTGCTTGGTGATTCCGAAGTCGGTCAGGTAGGCATGCTCGTTCTCGTCGACCAGCACGTTGGCCGGCTTCACGTCGCGGTGGACGAGAGCGCGCCGGTGGGCCGTGTCCAGGGCGCCGGCGACCTGGGACAGGATCGCCAGCGCGCGCTCGGGGGCGAGCTTGCGCTCGCGCTGGAGGATCGTCTTCAGGTCGCTGCCCTCGACGTAGCGCATCGCCAGGTAGAGCTGCCCGTCCCGCTCGCCCGCCTCGTAGATGGGGATGACGTTCGGGTGGTCGAGCGACGCGGCCAGCCGCGGCTCTCGCAGGAAGCGCTCACGGAAGCGCTTGTCCTGCGCCAGCTCGGGCGCGATCAGCTTCAGCGCCACGGGGCGCTCGAGCGACAGGTCGGTGGCCCGGTAGACCACGCCCATCCCACCGCGGCTCACGAGCGACTCCACTCGATAGCCCGCAAACGTCGTGCCGGGCCCGAGCGCCGTGCTCATCGCGCGCCCCCCGTGAGCGACCAGCCGAAGCGGGTCCGCGTCTCCGCCGGCGCCAGGCCGCCGGGCCGAGGCCCCCTGCGGACCAGCACCGTCGGCGCCGGCGGTGCCTCCGCGAGCCGTGTGCGCACCCGGCCGAGGCCCTCCTGCCGCCAGCGCTCGGGGACGCCGACGACCAGCAAACCGGCCTTCTCGGCGCTCGTCATGACGCCCTCCATGCCGGGGCTGGCCAGCACCGGCTCGGCCACCAGCCCGACCGTGCGCTGGACTATCAGCGAGGCGTCGGCGAGGAGGCGGCTCGCGTCGCGGCCATCGTCACGCCCGCCGGACGCGGCACCGACCAGCCACAGCGGCGCCTCCGTGGCGCGGGCGACCCAGGCCCCGAGTTCGAGGGCCGCCCAGTCGTGCCAGGCGGCGCCGAAGGGGACCACGACGGGCCGGGACGGGCGAAGGGGGCCGCCGGCCTCTACCAGCATGGCGACGTCGCACGGCGCCTGCTCGAGCACCGCCCGGGCGTCGTCGCCCAGCGGCGAGGGCCCTGTATCCATGAGCAGCAGGTCGACGCTCTCCTGCGACGCGAGCCGAGCGATGTCGTCGCCTGGCGTCGGCGACGAGAACGCCGCGGTTCGCGCGGCCAGTCCGGCCGCCAGGAGCTGGTCCCGGCGATCGGCAAGGGCCGCGGTCGCTTCACCGAGCCCCGCAGCATCCACCACACGCGCGACGATCAGCTCGTGGGACGGCGGTGACGCCGCGAGTGGCTCGGCGAGCCGGAGAAGCGTGGCGAGGCCGTCGCGCGAGCGGGGCACGATCAGCAGCGAGCGACCGGTCACGTCCGTTCGCTCCGCGACCACCGGCCTCGACTCCTCCCGAGAAAGGTCGAGGGCCGTGTCGTGCTGCAGGATCGCCTGCTCGAGTCGCCTCAGCTCCGCGCTCGGCTCGAGTCCGAGCTCGTCCGAGAGCACGCGGCGGGCGTCGCGATACGCCTCCAGCGCCTCGGCCTGGCGTGCCGAGCGGTAGAGGGCGAGCATGAGCTGGCATCGGAGCCGCTCCCTGAGCGGGTGCTCGGCGACGAGCGACTCGAGCTCGCCCACGAGCTCCGCGTGCCGGCCGGTGGCGAGATCGGCATCGATGCGCTGCTCGAGCGCGGCCAAGCGCATCTCTTCCAGACGCGCGATCTCGGTCTGAGCAAAGGGCTCGTAGGCCAGGTCGGCCAGCGCGGGGCCCCGCCAGAGCGCCAGGGCCTGGTGGAGCTTCTGCGCGGCGCTCGCGGGTTCGGCGTCCCTCGCCTCGCCGACGAGCTGCTCGAAACGCGCGAGGTCCAGGTCCGGCGGATCGACGTACAGGACATAGCCGGGCGGGCGTGTGAGGAGCCTCCCGTCCCCCAGCTCCTTGCGGAGCCTCGAGACGTGGACCTGGAGGCTCTTGGCCGCCGTCGGCGGCGGCGCGTCCGCCCAGAGCTCGTCGACCAGCCGGTCCGCGGAGACGACCTGATTCGCCTGCAGCAGCAGGAGCGCCAGGAGCGAGCGCTGCTTGACTCCGCCGAGCGCGAGCGAGCGGTCGTCTTCGAGGACGTCGAGGGGGCCAAGTAGGCGGAATTCCATTCGGGGTCGCCTGGCGAGTCGCTGCGAACGTACCATCGAAACGTCGTGTCCGACAGGAGGCGGAGCGCCCGCGGGGAGCCGCTCCGCCCTCCTCGCTTCGGTCAGGCTTCCGCGCCGCGGGCCCTGCGGTGCACCACCGCGAACATCACCGCCAGCACGATCAGCACGAGTCCGAGGGCGCTGCCCGCTCCGATTCCCGCGGCGGCCCAGTCAAAGCCCGGCTCCGCGGCGATGATGGGCTGAGTCGTGGGCTCGACTTCGGCTCGTGCCTCCGTCGCGTGCGCGGGCTCTCTGGCATCGGGATTCCGGAGGTCCTGGTAGCCGGGCAGCTTCCGCTGCGCCTCGATCCCGGACGTCCGGTTGTCCGGGTTGCGGAGATCGAGGTCGGCCGCAGAGGTCGCCGGCACGGCCAGCGCGGTCGCGGCAACCGCGGCCGCCACCCACCTCGACAGGCTCTGGCTGTTGCGGAACATGTCGGCTCCTTTCGCAAACGAGACCGCTCGTCGCGATCCCTCTCGCGGCGAGCCTGCGTCGCGGCGGTAAACGCCCGGGTGGCCGTTCGGTAAAGGAGCCTCGGTGGCAGCGCGGCCGCGCCGGGTCCTACCGCCCGAGCCCGCGGCCCCGAGGGCGCCCAACACACGGGGCGTGTGTCGAAGGCGCAAGATGTTGATGCCCTGACCACACTATGGCGTGGCGAAAGCATCAACCGACGCACTAGGCAGCCGCGCGGCGGGCGCCGGCGAGCAGCGACACGCCGGGGAACTCGAGCCCGTCCGGCGTCTCGTAGGGACCGACCGCTTCCCGCGCCCGGGCTCGAATCGCCGATGCGGCCTCCTTCGACAGCGAGGTGAGAATCTTGGCGAGCGGTCCGGCCAGGGCCGAGGTCCTCGCCCACCACTCGTCGAAGGAGGCGGCGCGCAGTGGCACCGGCACCTCGCTGAGCGTCACGTCGGCCAGGCCGGCGTCCGACAGCAGCGCGGCAAGCTCGTCGCCATCCCCGAGCGAGAAGGGACCCGGAATGCCCGGTGGAGGCACCGGAGCGCCCAGCTCCGCGCCGACCGAGTCGAGCACGACTCCGAGCCAGGGGTTGCGCGCGCGTGCCGCCCAGACCGCGAGGGCGACCCGGCCGCCGGGCCGCAGCACTCGGCGGATCTCCCTCACGGCGCCGCCGGGATCGGTCGCGAACATAAGCCCCTCGCGACAGAGGACCACGTCGTAGGAGCCGTCCGGCTCCTCGATTCGCTCGAGGTCGAGCACGGCGGTGCTGACGTTTCCGAGCCCGAGAGCGTCGGCGCGCGCCGACGCGATCGCCGTCATCTCGGCGGCCACGTCGGACAGGACGACCTGGCCGTGGGCGCCGACCCGTTCCGCGGCCGCCAGCCCCGCGCCTCCCGCGCCGCAGGCCAGCTCGAGCACGCGCTCGCCGGGTCGGGGCTTCGACAACGCGAGCATCCCGTCTGTGACCCTGGCGGCGCGAGCGTCGATGTATTCCGCGTGCTCCTCCCAGGCCCCCGCCCCGGCGGCCCACATGCCGTGGAGGCGCGCCCGCAGCTCCTCGCGTCCGTCGGCCTGCGCGGCGATTCTTCTGGCTTCCACGGCGCCCTCCGTTCCTTTGAGTACTTGCACGGGGAATTGACTATCCCCAACAAGTAATGAAAGCTGTGCGAGACTATCAGAATGGCTGAGCGCGTCAAGGAAAAGAAACGCCGCTACGACTCGCCGCGGAGGCGCGAGCAGGCGGCGGCCACGCGCCTCGAGATCCTCGAGGCGGCCGGGCGCCTGTTCGAGCGCGACGGCTACGCGGCGACCACGATGGCGGCCATCGCCGCTGAGGCGCGGGTGGCCCTCAAGACCGTGTATGTGGCCTTCGAGACCAAGGGCGGCGTCCTGCGGGCGCTCTGGAACCTACGCCTGCGCGGCGGTCGCGCCGAGGTTCCCGTGGCTCGGCAGCAGTGGTACCGCGACGTGCTCGAGGAGCGCGACCCCGAGCGGAAGCTGCGGCTAAACGCGCGCAATTCACGGGAGGGGAAGCTCCGCGTGGCCGCGCTGGCCGAGGTGATCCGCAGCGCCGCGCCCCTGGACCCCGACATCGAGGCACTCTGGAGCCGGATCGGGACCGAGTACCACGCCAACCAGCGGGCGATCGTCGAGAGCCTGGCGGAGAAGGGAGGGCTCAAGTCGGGCCTCGACGTGGAGCGCGCCGGCGACATCCTCTGGACGATCAACCACCCCAACCTCTGGCAGCTGGTCGTCGGCGAGCGCGGTTGGACGCCCGAGCGCTACGAGCAGTGGTGCGGGGACCTCGCCTGCGCCCAGCTCCTCGACTAAGGCGGCAGGGCCGCCGCCGCTTCCCGCACCGCGGCAACGAGCGCCTGGGTGGACGGGCGGGCGGCGTCTGCGGCCCGCGTGGCCGCGAAGATCGCCCGGCTGGCCGATCCCTCGGCCAGCCGCCGGCGCTGCACGCCCCGGATGCGAGCCGGCAGGGCGAGTTCGGGGAGCATGGTCACGGCCAGCCCACGGGCGACGAGCGCGACGCTAATCGTCGCGTCGACCGTCCTGTGGCGCACGTCGGGGTCGAACCCCCCGAGCCGCCGACACGTGCGGCGCGTCATCTCGTCCCAGCCCATGCCTGCGTGGCCCGTGGTCCAGACCTCGCCGGCCAGCTCGGCGAGCGGCACGGCGCCGTCGTGCCGGCGAGCGGCCGGATGCCGCGCGGGCAGGAGGAGGTTCACGGGGTCGGGGAACAGGTCGTGGCGCTCCACGCCTTCGGGGAGCTTCACCGGCTGGTGCTCCCATTCGTCTCCCAGCACGAGGTCGACGTCGCCGAGCGCCAGCGCCGGCAGGGCCTGCTCGGGTTCGGCCTCCACCAGCTCACATCGCAGCCGCGGCGCCTCGCGCGCAAGCGAATCCATCGCCGGCAGAGCGAGGCGCAGCAGGACGGACTCGAACCCGGCGATGCGACCACGGCCCGCGACGGTGCCGGCGGCGGCGGCCAGGTCGGCCTCCGCGAGCGCTGCTCGCTCGAGCATGTCCTCCGCGTGGTCGACGAGGACGAGTGCGGCGTCGGTGAGCCGCACCCCCCGGCCAACGTGCTCGAGCAGCCGCACACCGGCCTCGCGCTCGAGCCTTGCGAGCTGCTGCGAGACGGCCGACGGGGTGAACTGCAGGGCGTCGGCGACCGCGGCGATCGTCCCGCGCTCCCTCAGCTCGCGTAGCAGGCGGAGGCGGCGTAGATCGAGCATTGGGAAGTAACGCTACCGATTCTTGTGTAGAAATCGGAATTGCTCTTCACGGTTCGTGCGGGCAGGATGCGGGCCGTGCGCTCCTCCGGAACCCTTCTTTGCCTCGGCTCCGCGGCCGCGTTCGGCGCGATGGCCGTGTTCGGCAAGCTCGCCTACCAGCAGGGCGCGACGGTGGGAACGCTGCTCGCAGCCCGCTTTCTCCTCGCCGCGGTCCTGTTCTGGGCGCTCGTGCTCCCGGGCCGTCCAGCCCGCGAGATCCGGGCGCTCGGGGCCCGGGACGTGGCGCTCGCCCTCGCGGTTGGGGCCGGCGGCTACGCGACGCAGGCGGGCGGCTACTTCGCGGCGCTCGAGCGAATCGACGCCTCGCTTGTGTCGCTCCTGATCTACACGTTTCCCGTGATCGTGTCGCGGCGGTGATCCTCGGCCGAGAGCGCCTGGACCTCCGCCGCCTGGTCGCGCTGGGGCTCGTCTCCGTAGGCCTCGTACTCGTCCTGGCGAGCTCCGGCGCGGGGGCGCTCGACCCGCTCGGCACGGCGCTCGCGCTCGGCGCGGCCGTCGTCTACAGCGCCTACATCCTCGTCAGCGAGGGCGTCGCCAAGCGGATGCGTCCGAGCGTGCTCGCGGCGCTCGTCTGCAGCGGGGCGGCGATCAGCCTGACCGGGGGCTCGGCGCTGCTCGGGGAGCTGCGCCCGGGCGAGCTGACCGCGGCCGGCTGGGGGTGGCTGGCCTGCCTCGCAGTCGTCTCGACCGTCGCCGCGGTCGGCCTGTTCCTTGCCGGCTTGCGGCGCGTCGGGTCGACGACGGCAGCGATCCTCTCGACGCTCGAGCCGGTCGTGACGGTTCTGCTTGCCTTCCTCGTCTTCGGCGAGGTGCTGGGTGTGGTCCAAATGCTCGGGGGCGCCCTCGTGGTCGCCGCCGTGCCGGTGCTGAGTGCAAGGGGGATGACGACATGAGCAAGACATTGGCGGACAAGGTCGCGCTGGTCACCGGCGCGACCCGTGGGGGCGGCCGCGGCATCGCCATCGCGCTCGGCGAGGCCGGCGCGACCGTCTACGCGACGGGGCGCAGCACGCGCGAGCGACGCTCGGAGATCGACCGTCCGGAGACGATCGAGGAGACCGCCGAGCTGGTGACCGCGGCTGGGGGGGAGGCCATCGCCGTGGCGGTCGATCACCTCGATCCCGGGCAGGTCGCCCGGCTCGTCGAGCGTATCGACGCCGAGCACGGTCGCCTCGACGTGCTCGCCAACGACATCTGGGGCGCCGAGCACCTCTTCGAGTGGAACAAGCCGCTGTGGGACCACGACCTCGACAACGGCCTGCGGCTGCTGCGGCTCGCGATCGACACCCACCTGATCACGAGCCATCACGCGCTGCCGCTGCTCTTGCGGCGCCCCGGCGGACTGGTCGTCGAGGTCACGGACGGCACCGCCGCCTACAACGTCGACTACTACCGGGTCTCCACGTTCTACGACCTCGCCAAGGCCTCAGTCATCCGCCTAGCCTGGGCCCAGGCGCAGGAGCTCGCCCCGCATGGCGCAACGGCCGTGGCGCTGACCCCGGGCTGGATGCGCTCAGAGCAGATGCTCGAGAACCACCGCGTCAGCGAGTCGAACTGGCGGCAGGCCACCGAGCGCACGCCGCACTTCTGCATCTCCGAGACGCCCACGTACCTCGGCCGGGCCGTGGCCGCGCTCGCGGCGGATCCCGACGTCTCGCGCTGGAAGGGGCAGTCCCTGTCGAGCGGTCAGCTCGCGCAGGTCTACGGCTTCACCGACGTGGATGGAACCCGGCCCGACTGCTGGCGCTATATGGACGAGGTGATCGAGGTGGGCGGGCCGGCGGACGACACCGGCTACCGCTGACGGCGGCGGCCCGAGCCCACGCTCTCATGAGCCTCTAAGCAAACTCGTGCACGATCGGGATCGGTCGTGAAGCCGCAGCCGAATCCCGACTTCCCCGAGGGCCTCGTCTACCGGACTGAGGACACCGGCGAGCTCATTCGCCTCGACGACGCCCTGAACGCAAGCTGGCTGAACTTCCTGACCTACGAGCGGAAATGGAGGTGATCGCCGGCTACGGGGTGGAGGATCCAGGCGACGCCGACGGACCCTGGCCGGTCTGAGCCACGCTACTGGCGGCGATCCTCTCCGCCGCCCACCACCCACGGATGAACTCGGCGAAGGGCTGCGGCGGCTCACCGGTCAGCCTGGGAATGTTCGTCGATACGCGCTCGAAGCGGCCTTCCCGGACCGAGCCGAACATGCTGGTGAACGCCTCGGTCAGCCAGCCGGGAGCCCGCTCGTCAACGAGCCTCTGCCGGTACGCGTCCTCCTCGAGCGCCTGGTAGCGGAGTCGTCGGCCGGTCGCCGCCTCGGTGATCTGACAGACCTCGGCCACGGTGAGCGCCGTTGGGCCGGTGAGGTCCATGATTCCCTCGCGGCGCGAGACGGCCGCGACGGCGAGGGCCCGCGCCGCCTCGTCGCGGCTCAGGAGCGACATCCGGCCCGGCCGGCCGGAACGGCCAGCGTGCCCTCGCCGAGCGCCGGCGCGATCCACGTCGACACGAAGAAGTCGGCGAAGATCGACGTCCGGGCAAGGCAGTGGCCGAGCCCCGATTCGGCGAGCAGCGCCTCCGTCTCTCGATGGACCGGCGCGTAGTAGAAGGCCGAGTCCGGCGCCACGTCGACGATGCTGGTGTAGACGACGTGATCCACGCCCGCGTCGATCGCCGCGGCGATGACGTGCGCGTGGTGGCGCCGCATCGCCTCGGTGACACCGTCGCTCGATACGAACACGAGCGTGCGGATCCCGGTTATTGCCTCCCGCAGGGACGAGGGATCGTCGTAGTCGGCGCGGCGGGCCGTCAGCCGCGGCGCGTCTGGTATGGCGCCGGGCCGGCGCGCGAGGGCGACGACCGGATCCCCGCGAGCGAGCAGCTGACGCACCACGCGTGAGCCCACGCCTCCCGATGCCCCGGTGACCCCGATCATCGCCGGAGAAACGCGAGGAGCAGCTCGCTCAGCTCGCCGGGCGCCTCCTCGGGCAGGAAGTGCCCGCCGGGCACCGAGGCGGCCGTGACGTCGTGGGCCCAGGCGCGCCAGACGGCCGGAGCGTCCGCGAGCCCCGCCTCCTCCGCGCCGGTGACCACGAGCAGCGGGGCCGCGATGCGCCGGCCGGCCCCGCGATCCTCGGCCTCGTGACGGCGGTCGATGTGGAAGCTCGCCCGGTAGTCGGCGCACATGGCCGCGATGGTCGACGGATCGAAGGCCCGCCGGTAGGCCGCGCGCGCCTCGGGGCCGATCGAGCCGGGATCGGCCGGCCAAGTGGCGAAGACGTGGTCGAGCACGCCGCTCGGGTCGGCGGCCAGCAGCCGCTCGGGGAACGGAGCGGGCTGGGCGAGCAGGTACCAGGGCCAGAAGCCGAGCGAGGCTCCGGCGCCCATCCGCTCGAACTGCTCGATCGTCGGCACCGTGTTGAGAATGGCCACTCGGGTGACGCGCTCGCGGTGGTCGAGCGCGAGCCGGTGGGCCACCCGCGCGCCGCGGTCATGGCCGACGACCGCGAACCGCTCGTACCCGAGCGCGGCCATGAGCTCGACGAGATCCGCCGCCATCTCGCGCTTCGTGAAGCCCTCGCCGTGCGGCCCGCCGGCGGGCGCCCTCGACGCGCCATAGCCCCGCAGGTCTGGCGCCACCACCGCGTGCTCGGACGCCAGCCGAGGGGCCACCGCATGCCAGCAGAGGTGGGTCTCCGGGAAGCCGTGCAGCAGCAGCACGGGTGGACCGTCGCCCTTGCTGGCGAGGTAGTAGTCGGCGTCGCCCACGAGCCGGCGCGCCTCCCCGAAGCCGGGCAGCCCCACACGGGAATCCTGACAGCGAGATACTGCGCGATCGATGTCGAAGGAGAACGTCGACAACACGAAGGCCTTCCTGGCCGCCTACAACCGGCGTGACTTCGACGCCGCCGTGGAGTTCTTCGACCCCGAGATCGACTGGGTGCTGCCCCCGCTCCAGAGGTCCGACTCCTGCAAGGGACCGGACGAGATCAGGCGCTTCTGGGAGGGGCTCGACGAGACGTTCGACGAGGTGAGGCTCGATCCGCAGGAAGCGGTGGACGCCGGGGACCGCGTGGCGATCCGGCTTCGCTTCTACACGCGGGGCAAGGGAAGCGGCGTGGAGATCGAGGGCGAGCTGTACCACCAGGTCACCACGTTCCGGGACGGCGCGATGGTGCGGATCGAGTACTTCACCACGTGGCCCCAGGCCCTCGAAGCCGTGGGAAAGCCGGAGTAGCCTAGGCCTCCCAACCGCGAGAGGGGAGGCCAGATGGCGACGCAAAAGCAGCGTCAGGCGGCGCGCAAGAACGTGAAGAAGGCCCAAACGGGCGCGCGTCAGAAGAAGACCATCACGAAGCTGTCGGGCAGGACCCGCAGCGCGCTCGGCCGCGAGGGAGCGAAGGCCGCGGCGCGCAAGCGCGGCGCCTCGAAGGGGACCGGCAGCGGCGCCGGCGCCATGACCGTGACCGAGCTGCGGCGCGAGGCCGCCAGGCTCGGGATCGAGGGGCGCTCGAAGATGGGGAAGGCTCAGCTGATCCGCGCGGTCGGGCAGAAGCGGCGCTCGCGCTAACCCAACCAATTCAAGAGCTGTCCATCTCAGGTATGTAGTGACTTGATTTGGGCCAGACCGCTCGGGTAGGTTCCCCGGCTGTTCGCGTCACCGACCACAGGGGGTGACGGACCTGCTCGACGACGTTCGGCTGACCCGCGGGCCCCGCACGTTCAGCGAGCAGGAGTTGATGCTGCTGGCGAGCAGCTACCTGGCTGCGGATACGGCCCCCAAGCTGTGTCACACCGACTCCTGCGGGGGGACCCACAGCGGCTGCTGCTGAGCCCGGCTCGAGGTCACTCCAAGCTGAGCACAGACGGCAGGGCGTCGTCTGCCAGCCGCAACAGCTGGTAGCCGACGCCCGCCGTCCCCTGGAAGAAGCCTGGGTTGTACGAGCCGGTGGCGGCGAATAGCCGGTAGCCCCCGCTCACGCCTGCCCGCCTGACGACGCTCGCCGCCCCCGTGGCGGCGAGTTGTCCCCATTCCTCGTCATCCGTGTCGCGGCCTGCCACGAGGAATGTCTCGACTCGCCCGAGATTGCCGCAGCACAGGAAGTCCGCGTCTTGCAGGTAGCGCGCGCGTGTCGCCTCCAGGCCCGCGGCGATCTCGCGCTCGACTCCGGGGACCTCCGCGACGCGCCGGCAGCCGAGGCGCCCCAGGGTTATGCCGGCGGCGCCGTGGCACCACCTCACCGGATAGCCGCTCGGGTCCGCCGCGCCGGGCGGCCGGAGGTCGGGCCAGCCGCCGCGCTGCTCCGAGAAAACCGAGCGCTCGAACTCGATTCCCTCGATCGCGGCGTCGAGGTAGGAGCGCTCGCCCGTCAGGGCGTGCAGTCGAGCCAGCGCGTACGCGATGCCTGCCGCGCCGTGTGAGAAGCCGGTCAGCGGCCGCGAGGCGACGGTGAGCCAGGCGCGGTGGCCGTCGGCGTCCGCTCGTCTCCTAACCTGGTGCTCGCCGCAGTTCACGGCCCTCGACAGGATGCTCGGCTCGCGGGTGGCCGAGTACAGCGCCGCCAGCCCGAGCAACGCGCCCGCGGCGCCGCTCATCACGTCCAGCCTGCCGTCGTCGGCGATGACCTCGGGTGTCAGCCATTCCGACAGGGCGATGGCGTCGTCGAGAAGTCCGGGATCGTCGCCGTCGAGCAGGCCGGCCGTCCGCGTCATGCCGTAGATGACCGAGCCCAGTCCGGTGGCACCGCCGAGTCCCTGGAGGCGGGCGGCCACGCGGCGCGAGCTCGGATCGGTGTCTCGCAGCCTGCGACGCACCCAGTGCAGGGCGCGCAGGGACAGATCGGCGAACCGCCTGTCTCCGCTGACCCGGCCGAGCGCGGCGAGGAACAGGGCGACCCCGGAACAGCCGTCGTACAGGGAGTCGCCGAGGATGTCGAGTTCGTAGCGGTCCGCTTCGTCCAGGTACTTCATGCCGATCCAGTTCACCGCGTGCCTGCCGTCGGACAGAGCGCGCCTCTCGATCTCGAGCCCGATATCGGTCGCGGCGCGCACCAGCTCGGGGTCCGGCAGCGGCGGCGCGGCGGGCATGTCGGCGGTGCGAGCGTCCGCCGCCGTGCTCGGCGTGCGGGCGGCCTTTGCCTCGAGCGCGGCGTGAATCACGAGGAGCTGGCGGTGGAGGTCGTCCTCGCTCAGCGCGGCGACCAGCTCGAGCGTCGTGTCATGGGCCGCCCTGGTGAACGCTTTCCGCACGACGGTGCCGTCGTCGAGCTCCAGGTCCGTCGCATCGACGCGCGCGCTGAAGAGCGGGACGTCCATCCGCTCCATGGCGCGGACCTCGGCCGCGAAGACGGGCCAGGCCGGTGGGCGATCGCGGGCTACGAGGAACGCGCGGGCCAGCTGCTCGATGTGGATTCCGTAGTCGACCCCGCTCCCCAGCAGCTCCGGCGTCCAGCTCGCTGCGGTCAACGCGCTGTAGACGCGCGTGGGCCGATACACGAAGCGCACAGGATGTGCGCGCATCGCAGCCAAAGGCCCGTCGGCGGCGCGCAGCGGCTCCCGGTGGCCAAGCAGCAGGCGATACAGCGATGCGAAGCCCTCGCTCATCTCCGCCTCGTAGTCCAGCGGGGAGAGCGCCCGGTCGCCGATCCGCGCGACGTACGGCCCTCCTGGACGACTCCCCGCACGTGACGCAGTCGCATGTCGTCGGTGTTGACGTGCTCCCAGCGCAGGCTCTCTCGAAGGGAGGCGTGGGCGGCCACACCCCCCAGGCCGCTGCTGTCGTAGGCCGGCACCTCGTCGCCGCCCGCCTGCCAGCGGGGAAGCAGTCCCGTGCGGAGCAGAGGCCGTCAGCAGCCGGTCCGCAAGCGTCTCACCGGCCTCGAACCGATCGAGCGTCTCCAGCGGCAGGGGGTCGGGATAGAGGAGGGTCTCGGCGTCGATCAGGACCGGGTGATCGCCGTGGGCGATGAGGTTCTCGTAGTGGCAGTCGGTCGCCCGGACGACGTACAGCAGGCACAGGAGCATGCCCGCGCGCCGGTAGTAGCGCTCGGCCGCCGCCTCGTCCTCGCACGGCCGGTGGTCGAGGTACTCGACCCAGCCGTAGTCGACCCGGTCCAGCACCTTGGTCACCAGCAGCTCGGGCGATGCGCCCCGACGGTTGCACCAGTCGAGCAGACGGTTGAACGTGGCCTCGAGGGCGAGCGGCTTCGGCTTGTAGACCACCTTCCGGCTTCCGTCGAGCTCGACGACCACCACCGAGCGGCCATGGCGGTGGCGGTCGCCGACCGAGGTGTCGAAGCCCGAGGCGCGCAGCGGAGCGCCGGACAGCCCGAAGGTCTCCGCGAGCCGCGCCCGGTCGGCGGCGAGCCGGCCCAAGAGCTCGGCCGTGGCGTCGGCCCACAGCCCCACCGCGGTGCCGATCAGCCGCCCGAGCACCGGATACCGGCGCAGCAGCGCGAGCCAGCCGTCGCCTAGATGCTCCGCGACGAACGCGCGGTAGTGCGCGTCGTCACCGGGCTCGCGCTCGGGCAGGTCGAGCAACACGGACAGCGACCGCCCCAACGGGCGGTGGGTGGCGAACTCGGACTGGAGCGTCTCTCCGGCGATGTCCGAGAGCTGCCTGAGCAGCCCGCGCTCGAGGGCGAGATACGCCTCCGCGGAGGCCAGATCGAGGAGCGGGAAGCCGAGCCGCGACCGCAACCGCCTCCGGGCCACGGAGACCGCCGGCAGGAGCACGTGCTCGAAGGGGACCGGCGCCGCCGGATCGAGCGGGGAGGGGTCGGGGGCTGGCCCCCTGGCGGACTCGGAGATCTCGCCCAGCACGACCGCCCAGCTCGGCAGCTCCCCGCGCGCCTCGCGGGCATCGTCCGCTACCGCCGATGCCGCACCCGCCGCATCCACTCCGTCCCATCGGAGCCGCTTCTCGAACCAATCCGTCCCCTCGGGCTCGACGGCTGCTCGCCACCTCTCGAGCCGCGCCCGGGCAACCTAGGGGTCGTCGCTCGTCGCCCGCTCGGGCCGAAGCAGGCGCTCGCGCAGGAACGTCGCGCGAGCGACGATCGCACGCAGGGAGGGATCGGGGCCGGCCACGGGCCGGCGGATGCTAGTCGCGCCCGCCGTAAGAAACGGGCCGCAGGTCTCTCTTCTGGGGTGCATGTCCGGTCCCGGCCGCCACTGGGCGGCGGACCGCCCCGACAGAAAGGACTCGCGTGATCCCCGAGGCCCCCTCCTATGCCGCGCTGGAAGGCTCCGTCGTGGGACCGGACGACTACGAGGGCGCGGACGATGGCCTGCGCCGCCTCGTCGCCGATGGGGCGGCGGAGGTCGCCGCCCACATGGAGCGGACGGGGCGCCTCGCCCTGTTGGTCTCGCTCGAGCTGGGTCTGACGGAGCCGCTGATCGGCTTGGTCGTGCGCATGGCCCGCCTGCACGACATCGGAAAGCTGGTCATCCCCCGCCCGTGCTCGAGAAGCCCGGTCCGCTCGCTCCCGGCGCACCCGGCCCTCGAATCGCATCGGGCTCCCGCGCCGCAC
>JBKPFJ010000240.1:0-14157 GCA_046728795.1 Actinomycetota bacterium
TGATCGCCGTCGCTTGCCTCGTCGCCGCCCTAGCGTGTGCTCCGCAGGCGCAGGCGGCCGGCACCTCCGTCGCGCTCGGCGACTCCGTCGCTGCCGGGGCCGGCGCGAACCCCGGTCAGGGCTTCGTGGAGCGTCTCTTCCAGTTCCTCGAGACCCCGGCCGGCGGCAGGCTCGATGCGCTCGCGAGCCGCGCTCGGGGCGGCGAGGACAGTGGCACCCTCCGGACGGGCGGACAGCTCGCGCAGGCGATCGCCGACATCGAAGGCCCCACCGACACGCGCGTGGTCACGATCGCGATCGGCGGCAACGATCGCTACGACTGCGCCCAGAGCTGGCACCTGCCGAGCTGTCCGTTCGCCGCCAACTTCGCCGCGACGCTCGATGACCTGAATGCCGCCCTGGCGCGGGATCCGGGATCCGAGGCGCTCGTCGCCATGGCCTACTACAACCCCGAGAGCGGCAGCGGTTCGTCGCTGGAGTCGTTTTACGACAGGGGCCTGCTCGGGACGGATCTGCGGCTCGACTGCGCCCAGAGCGGCGACCGGCAGGGCCTGAACGACCTGATCGCCTGCATCGGCCGCTCGCGTCAGGCCCTCGTCGCGGACGTCTATCCGGCGTTCAAGACGGGCGGGGCCGCCGCCCTCATCGCCGACGGCCTCCACCCCAATCCAGTCGGGCACAGGGTGATCGCCCAGGAGTTCTGCCGCACGCTCCCGTGGGTCGACCATGCGGCCTGCGAGGGCTGGCCGCCCCCGGCGGCCACCTCGGGCGACGACCACTTGATCGGGACGGAGTGGGACGACGTGCTCCACGGCCTGGCCGGCGACGACCTGCTCGAGGGGCTAGCCGGGCACGACACGCTTTTCGGCGACGAGGGCTCGGACACCCTCCTGGGAGGCCCGGCCGGCGACGGGCTCAGGGGTGGACTGGGCGCCGACCGTCTGCTCGGCGGCGCGGGGCGGGACGATCTCTCGGGCGACGCAGGCAGGGACCGACTGCGGGGCGACTCCGGACGCGACCAGCTCTCCGACGGCCCCGGCGGGGACAGCGCCTCGGGCGGCGACGGGAACGACCTGCTGAACGGAGACCCCGGTCGCGACCGCCTGTCGGGCGGCCGGGGCGCGGACGTCCTCGACGGAGGGCCGGGGCCGGACCGGCTCAGGGGCGGGCCCGGGAGGGACCGCCTCATCGGCGGCGCCGGCAGGGACTCGATCCTGGCCCGCGACGGCCGGCGCGACGCGGTGAGGTGCGGGCGCGGGCGCGACCGGGTGAGGGCGGATCGCTTCGACCGCCTGTGGGGCTGCGAGCGCGTCAACCGCTGAGCCGGCGCGAGCCAGTCCGTAGAGTCGGCGGCCCTTGTGTCCTATGCGAACATGTGTTCGTGTCAATAAAGGGCGGGGCCTATGGGCGATTCAGGCGTGCTCTCGACTCGGGCAGCCTCACGCTGATCCGCTCCGCCGCCGCGGAGCTTCCGCAGATCTCACTGGAGGACGCGCTCGAGATCTGCCTGGCCGTCCGCCGTTCCGAGCCCGAGACCTATGAGCGGGCCGCCGTGCGCTGGCTCGGGCGGTTCTGCCTGGAGCGCCGAGACGTGACGCTCGCGGCCGTTCGGGTGGCGCTGGATGCCCTCGAGCGGCTGCCCCGCGCCCCCGATGAGTCCGTGGCAACGCTGCGCCGACTTGCCCGGTAGACGCCCTCGTCGCCATATCCGGCTCAGCCCAGCTCGGCCAGGCCCTGCTCGACACTCATCACGGGCTCGTATCCGAGCTCCGTCCGGGCATTCGAGATGTCGATCGTGCACTCCTGGGAGGCGACCCACACGGCGAAGCGCGTCACGGGCGGCTCGCCGTCGAGGCCGAACCTGCGCCAGACCCACTCGAACATAGGGGCGGCGGCGCGGGCGAGGGCGGTCGGCGTGTTGCGGTCCGGGGGCTCGACGCCCTGGGTCCGCACGAGCCGGGTGACGAACTCGCGGAAGACGACCGGCTCGCCGTCGGTGATGAAGTAGGCCTCGCCGTGGCGCCCCTGCTCGGCGCCGAGCAGCAGTCCGTGGACCACGTTGTCCACGTGGGTCGTCGAGGTGGGGTGACGGCCGCCGCCGACCCAGGAGAACCGGCCCTTCCGGATGGCCTCGACGATGCCGGGCACGAGGGTCGTGTCGCCCGGGCCCCAGACGAAGCGGGGGCGCACGACGACGGTCTGGATCTCGTCGAAGGAGCGCACCGCCAGCTCGGCCATCGCCTTGGTGGCGGCGTAGGGCGCCCTCGAGTCGGGCCGCAGCTCGGCGCGCTCGTCCGCGTTCACGAGCGGCTCACCGGCGAGCAAGGCCGCCTCGGTGCCTACGTGCACAAGCCGGCGTACGCCGGCGTCGGCGCAGGCCCGCAGCACGTGCTGGGTGCCGTCCAGGTTGGACTGGACGAACTGCTCCCAGGGGCCCCACTGAGCGACCGAGGCGGCTGCGTGGAAGGCGAGCTCGCAGCCCTCCGCGCCGGCGCGCATCGCGTCCACGCTCCCGATGTCGCCACGGACTGCCTTCGCGCCCGCATCCTCTACCGCCGCCGCGGCCCGGTCGCTGCGGGCCAGGGCCCGTACCCCGTGCCCATCGCGAACGAGCCGCCTCACCAGCGCGCCGCCGATGAATCCGGATCCTCCGGTCACGAACACGCTCGGCACCGTTCAACCCTACCCAGCGCCCCGCCGATAACCGGAGGGTGGCTTTGCAGCTCCTTGGCAGGCGTGACGGCCCCGTCGCGCCGGTATCGCGCGAAGCGCCGCCTAGGAGACGTGCTCGTCGAGCTCGGCTACGCCGAGCGCGAGCTCGTCGAGGCCGCCGCGGACCAGGCCCGGGAGTCGGGGAAGCAGATAGTGAACTCGATCATCGCCGACGCCGTCGAGGGCGGCGCCTTGGACATCCACTTCGAACCCCGCAAGGGAGACATGCAGGTGCGCCTGCGCGTGGACGGCGTGTGCTGGACTCGACGACCGTGCCGCGGCGACTCGTCCCCGGGCTGATCTCGCGCGATCCGACCCCGACGTCCTGATGGTGGGGGAGATCCGTGATCGCGAGACGGCGCAGATCGCCATCGAATCGGCGCTCACGGGTCATCTCGTGCTCTCGACGCCGCACTGAAGACGCCCCGATGACGATCGCGCGCCTGATCGACATGGGCATGGAGCCGTTCCTCGTGGCCTCCGGTCTCGAGTGCGTCGTCGCTCAGCGGCTCGCCCGCAAGCTCTGCGACTGCCAGCGCGCCGTGACGGTGGATCCCGAGCACCTCGCCGAGAACGGCTTCGACCTCGACGGCGATGCGTTTCGAGGCCTTCGAGCCGGGCCGGTGCGTGCGCTGCGGCCAGACCGGCTTCCGCGGCCGGACCGGGCTGTACGAGCTGATGGCGGTCAGTGACGAGATGCGCCGCCTGATCGTCGAGAGGCCCTCGGCGGAGGACATCGCCGAGCTGGCCGTCTCCCAAGGCATGCGGCGGCTGCGCGAGGACGGACTCGAGAAGGTCCGCGAGGGAGTGACCTCGGTCGCCGAGGTGCTCCGCGTGCTCGGCGGCTAGACCCCCGCGGCCCTGCGCGCGGAACGGTGCGCGGCCTCCTCGAGCGCGTCGTCGAGCGGCTCGAGCTCGACGTCGATCGCGAGCTCGATCAGCCGGTCCGCCAGCCAGACGTTCTTCGGCAGGAGCGGCCCGTGCAGGTAGGTGCCGATCACGTTGTTGCGGTGGACCCCCTCGCGCCCGTCACGGCCGTTGTTCCCGTGGCCCTTCAACACGCGGCCGAGCGGCCGCTCGCCCGTACCGAGGTAGGTGCGCCCGCCGTGGTTCTCAAACCCGGCGATCACCCGCGGGCCGCAGCCGAGGTCGGCCTCTATCGCGCAGTTGCCGATCAGACGCGGCCCCGGCTCGCGCACCGTGCGGAGGTCGACGAGGCCCACGCCGGGCAGCACCTCTTCGCCGAGCTGGTAGCTCTCCCCGAGCAGCTGGTAGCCGCCGCAGACGGCCAGTACGACCGCGCCGCGCCCGGCGGCCTCGTGCAGGGCGTCGCGCTTCGTCTCCTCCATATCGCGTGCGACGGCCACCTGGTCGCGGTCCTGGCCGCCCCCGATGTAGAGGAGGTCGGGCTCGTCCGGCTCGAGCGGTTCGCCGAGCGTGGCCGAGGCGAGCTCGAACCCGATGCCCCGCCACTCGCAGCGCGCGCGCAGCACGGCGAGGTTGCCGCGGTCGGCGTAGATGTTCATCAGCTCGGGATAGAGGGCGCAGACGCGGAGCGCGGTCACGGCGAGGCCTCCAGCATCACCACCGTGCTGCCGACGTGGTGGCGCGTCTCCGGAACGTGGCGGTGTGCGAGCGGCCGGAAGCCCGAGGCCCTGCCCTCCTCGGCGAGCGTGTCCGCATCGACGGCGTCGAGACGGATCGTGACCAGCTCCTCGCTCAGCTCGCCGGAGGGGGAGACCGCCTGGCGATGGGTGTCGATCTCGACCGCCTCCTCGCCGGACCGGACTGCGATCGGGGTGCTCGAGAGGATCCATTCGTTCACGTCGCGCACGTCGGGCAGCGGCGGGCGCGCGGCCTCGGGATCGAACCCGTCGAAAGGGTCGGCCAGGGCGGCGGCTAGCAGGGCGCCTGGCTCGAGATGGGCGCGCACGCAGGCCAGCATCCGGGTTCGGCCCTCCCTGCCGCCGAGCAGCTGTACGAGCTGCATCGGGGCTATCGCGAGCGCGAAGCGGCGACCCAGATAGAAGGAGCGCACGTCGATCGCCACACCCGTCACCGGCAGGCCGTGTTGCCGGGCGCGCGCCGTCAGCACGCGTACGAGCTCCGGGTCGGCGTCGAGGCCCGTCACGCGGTGTCCGCGCGCCGCCAGGTCGAGCGCCACGCGACCGGTGCCGCAACCTAGGTCGAGGACAGGGCCGCCGGCCGCGTCCGCGAGTCCGCGCCAGAGCGGAAGGTCGGCCTCGTAGGAGCCGCACTCCAGATCGTGCCACGGGGCGGTGCCGATGTTCGGCGCGATCACTCGGACCATCTCCTGGCCAGTCCCCGGCGGGCGAGCAGGTCGCGGAGCTCGAGCAGCGCGGTGTAGGTGGGCAGCGCGTACAGGGGACGGCCGTCGCCGGCCGCGACGGCTGCGTCCAGGGACGCCTCGAGGTCGCGGTCGACCGCCAGCTCGGAGTCAACCCCGGCGTACTTGAGGCGAAGCGCCAGCTCCTCCGCCCTGGTTCCCGAGCAGGTCGCTCGCCGCACGCGGCCGGCGAGCACCTCGAAGTCGGCATCCCAGATCCACGAGACGTCGCGGCCGTCGGCGATGCGGTCGTTCAGCGCCAGCCACAGATCGAGCTCGCCCGGCTCGAGCGTGAGCGTGCGCAGCACCTCGTTGGCCCCGGCCGGATTCTTGACCAGCAGGATCGACACCTCCCGCCCGTCCACCGGGATCGTCTCCACGCGCCCGAAGGCGCCGCCGAAGCCCTCGAGTGCCGGGCGCACGTGCTCCGGGGTCATGCCGAGCTCGAGGGCGGCCGCCGTCGCGGCCAGGGCGTTGTAGACGTTGTAGAGCCCGGGCAGCGGCAGCTCGAGCTCGAACGGGCCGCCCGGGGTCGCGACCTCGAGCCGCGAGCCGCGCATGCCGCGAAGCTCCACCCGCTGGGCCGCGACATGAGGCTCCGGGCGGCGCCGGCCGCAGTTCGGGCAGCGGTAGCGGCCCATGTGCGCGAGGAAGACGGCCTCGTACTCATAGGCGTGGCCGCAGTTGCGGCAGTGCTTCGAGTCGGCGGCGTGCTGTAGCTCGGGGAGCGCCTTGGAGTCGTCCTCGACGCCGAAGTAGACGACCCCCTCGCGCCCCCGCCCGAGATCCGCGACCAGCGGGTCGTCCGCGTTCAGGATCAGCCGAGCGCCGCGCGCCGCCTCCTCGCCCACGAGCTCTGACCAGCGGTCGGCGAGGAGCTCCAGCTCCCCGTAGCGGTCGAGCTGGTCGCGGAAGAGGTTGGCGAGCAGGTATGCGCGGGGCCGGAGCTCGTGGGCGACGCTCGGGAGCCACCCCTCGTCCACCTCGAACAGCCCCAGCTGACCGCGGCCGTGCCTGGCGTCGAGCAGCGCGGTGGCCACGCCCCAGGACATGTTCGAGCCCGCCCGGTTGTGGACCACGGGGATGCCGCCCCGCTCCAGCACGGCCGCCAGCATCGCGGCGGTGGTCGTCTTGCCGTTCGTGGCCGAGACCAGCACGGCACCGCGGTCGAGCTCAGACGCCATCCGGGCCAGCGACCGAGGAGACAGCCGCAGCAGCACGCGCCCGGGGAGGGTCGTGCCGCCGCTGCGGCCGACCGCCCTTAGGAGGCGGGCCAGGAGGCGGGCCAGGCGCTGCATCAGGGGACGATCACCTTGAGGACCTGCCGCTGAACGCGCATCGTGGCGGGCGTGCGTCCGATGGGGTCGCCGTCGGCGTAGACGTCGAAGGGGCGGTCGGCCTCGACCTCCACGACCGAACCTCGCGCCACCACGGCGTGCGGGGAGTCGAGGTGGGTTCCCTTGAAGACCTTCGGGAGGCCGCGCAGGAAGCGCAGCTTCGAGTGGCGCTGGATCATCAGCACGTCGAGCAGGCCGTCGTCGAGCTCGGCCTGGGGGAGGAGGAACATTCCCCCGCCGTAGGCACGCGAGTTCCCGACGGCCACGCCGTAACCGGTGACCTCGTGTCGCCGCCCGTCGACGGCGACCGTGAAGGCGGCGGACTTCCAGGCCGCCAGCGCCCGGAGCGCCCCGTATAGGTAGACGAGGTTTCCGCGCACGACCCGGGTCTCGTTCGCGATTCGGTTGGCCTCGGAGTCGAAGCCGAGACTGGCGATGCCCATGTACGGTGCGCCGTCGACGTCGGCCACGTCGAGCCGCCGCTCACGCCCCTCGACCGCCACCCGGGCCGCGGCTGCCGGCTCCGGAGGGATGCCGAGCACGCGCGCCAGGTCGTTGCCCCGGCCCCCGGGCAGGATGGCGAGCGCGCCGTCGCGGCCGCGCAGCGCCCCTGCGATCGGCCGGACGAGCCCGTCGCCGCCGAGCGCGGCCACGACCTCGCCCGCCTCCGCGGCAAGGGCGGCCTGTTCGGCTGCGTCCTCCATCGAGCGCGTCTCCACCTCGCGGTGAGGGGCGCCCAGGCGATCGAGCTCCGCCAGCACGGCCGGAAGCGCGGCGCGGGCCCTGCCCCCGGCGGACACCGGGTTCACGAGCAGCGCGAAGCGGCGCGTCACCCGCGCAGGGAAGCGCTCATCCGCGCCGCGCGCTCCGCCGCGAAGGCGCCGCGCTGGGCGCCGCGGAGGCCGACGCCCTCCTCGAACCTGCGGATGTCGGCGCTCGCCACGGCGTCGTCGCCGAGCAGCCGCTCAGCATGGGGCTCCTCGAGGTCGTCGGGGTCGAGCACGAGCAGGACGTCCTGCTGCACCGTGTGCCACGGCTCGTCCGTGACCCGCTCGGACGCGACGAGGAGCTGGCCCGGACGCGCCAGCCAGTGGAGCTCGAAGATCCCCAGTCGGTAGGCGAAGAGGCGCTCGCCGTCGCCGAAGAGGATGTTGAGCCCGGACAAGGGGGAGCGATCCGCCGCCGCCCCCAGCGTCCGGCGCAGCGACTCGACCGGGTCGCCCGGGTCGAAGTCGCGCATCAGCAGGTTGAAGAGCGCCTCGGAGTCCGTGTCGCCCCTGGGCCTGCGCACCCCCGGCTCGAGCAGTTTTGGGAACTCGAGGACTGTGCCGTTGTGTCCGAACGAGTAGCTGCCGAGGCAGAAGGGATGCGTGTTGTCGAGCGTCAACCCGCCCATCGTCGCGCGGCGGACGTGGACGTTGAACACCCGCCCGCGAAGCTCGGTGGCCTTGACGAAGTCGCCGTCGGTGTGAGCCGCCTGAGGGAAGCGCACGCAGTTCGGCGCGGCCCCGTCGGCGCGCGCGTAGACCGCCATTCCCCAGCCCGAGTCGTGCTCCTCCGACTGGCGGATCATCGGGTTCTCGGCTTCGAGCAGCTCGTGCCGGATCGATACCGGCTCGGCTGCGACGCACCCGAATACGCGGCACATGATTCGAGACAGTGTACGGGGGGCGAGAACGGCCTTCGGCGCGCTTACCCATGCGTGGAGCGGAGCGCGCAGAGACCGAGGAGGATCTGGTGGGCGCGCCCGCGCAAGCTTTGCGCGCTCGAGCGGCCCGGGGGAGGGGGGAGGAGCCATCGCCCCGAGCGGCGGGATCGGGAGATCGCGCACCTTCGGGAGTGCGGGGTGTGGATGGTGGTGTCCACGATTCCGTCGCGGCACAACATCGCGGCCTACGAGGCGGCCGGGCTCGAGTGGCACCACGTGCCGGTCGAGTCCTCGGCCGAGGGCGCCGCCGTGCTCGACGAGCTGCTGCCGCTGCTTCGGCGCGAGCTCCGCCGCCGCGGGGCGGTGGCCGTGCACGGCAACCACCACACCGACTTCGCGGCAGCCCTCTGCGCGGCGCACCTGCACGAGGCTAAGGGCGTGCCTCCCGCGGAGGGGCTCGCACGAGCCGCGGCGGCGGGACTGACGCTCACGCCCGAGGCCTGCGCCCTACTCGGCGTGGACCTCGAGTCCGTCCTCCGGACCGCGGCCTAGAGGCACCCCGGCAGGGGGCCGCGGGCGCCGCCGGGTGGCACGCTCGGGGCCGGCAGCCCGATAGGAGCGATGCCCGCTACGCGAGAACCAACGACGCGAGATCGTCGGCGATCGCCACCGGCTTCGGGTCGCCGGAGGCCTCCGCCTCCGCCCGCGTCGTCCCGCCGCTCAGCACGAGGGCCGCCTCGAGCTGCGCCGCGGCGGCCGCGCCCACGTCCGAGTCGACGCGGTCGCCCACCACGAGGGTGCGGCCCTCGCCGAGCCGGTCCAGGGCCGTGAGGAAGAGCTGCGGCTCGGGCTTACCGACGATCGCCGCCGTGCCCCCGCTGGCCGTCTCCACAGCGGCCAGGATCGCCCCCGTCCCGGGCCAGAGGCCGTCCGGCTGGGGGTAGGTGGGGTCGCGGCCGGTCGCGAGCAGCACAGCGCCGCGGCGCACGGCGAGCGCGGCGTTGCGGAGGTCGTCGAAGACGAGCTCCTCGGTCCCTCCTACGACGACCACCTCGGCGCGCGAGGCGAGGTCGGTCCCGTTCAGCACGCGCAGACCGGCGTCGGCCACATGACGACGCATCGACTCGGTGCCGATCACGAACGCGGTGCGTCCGGGCCGCGTCTCCGCGAGCACGTGCTGCATCGCGCCGCCGACGGTCACAACGTCCGCGAGCGAGGCCTTGATGCCCGCGGCCCACAGGCGCCGGACGTAATCCTCGCCCGCGCTGCGCGGATCGTTCGTGGCGAACGCGACCCGCTTGCCGGCCTCGCGGAGGGCCGCCACGGCTTCGACGGACCCTGGGATCGGCCGCTCGCCGATCCAGATGCAGCCGTCCAGGTCGAGGATGAGCTGGTCGTAGCGACCCGCGAGGGCGGACAGGGACACGCCGCTAGCCTACGACGGCGTGCCGCGGCCGCTCCCAGCGCTGCTTACCGCCCTGGTGCTCATCGCCGCGGGCTGCGGCGGGGACGATGGGGGCGAGTCGTCGGCGGGCAAGGGCGCCGGCCCGGCGTCAGGCGCCGGGGGCTGCAACGACGTGAAGGCCCCCAAGCCGAAGCCCAACCGCGGCAGGCGCAAGCCGGATGCCAAGCTCGACCCGACGAAGGCCTACCGCGCGACCATGCACACCAGCTGCGGCGACATCATGATCCGCCTCGACCTGCAGGACTCTCCCAACACCACCGCCTCGTTCGTCTCGCTCGCCCGCTCGGGCTTCTACGACCGGACTACCTTTCACCGCATCGTGCCGGGCTTCGTGATCCAGGGCGGCGATCCGACCGGCACCGGCTCGGGCGGTCCCGGCTACTCCACGCGCGACGTGCCGCCGCGCGACGCCGTCTACTCGGCCGGGGTGGTGGCGATGGCGAAGACAGCCGCCGAGCCACCGGGCACGGCGGGCAGCCAGTTCTACATCGTCACGGCGCGCGACGCGGGGCTTCCGCCTGACTACGCGCTGCTCGGAAAGGTCGTGAAGGGACGAGCGGTGGCGGCTCGGATCGGACGCCTGGGCGACCCGAACAGCGGGGAGCAGGGCACCCCCCTGAAGCCGGTAGTCCTCGACAAGGTGGCCATAGGTGCCTCCTAGCGTGTTTGACGTCGACGAGGCGAGCTTCCCCGAGCGCGTCATCCAGCGCTCCCACGAGCTGCCCGTCGTCGTGGACTTCTGGGCCGACTGGTGCGGTCCCTGCAAGGTGCTCACGCCCGCACTGGAGGCGGCCGCGAACGCGCGCGCGGGCAAGGTCGAGCTGGCCAAGCTCGACGTCGACCGCAACCAGCGGCTCGCCGCCGGCTTCCGCGTGCAGGGAATCCCGTCGGTGAAGGCCTTCCGTGACGGCCGCGTGGCGGCCGAGTTCACCGGGGCGATCCCGCCGCCCGAGGTCGAGCGTTTCTTCGACGGCCTGGTCCCCTCGGAGGCGGAAGAGCTGGCCTCCCAGGGCGCGGCCGACGAGGACGAGGCCGCGCTTCGCCGCGCGCTCGAGCTCGACCCGCGACAGCCGGAGGCGCGGCGGGCGCTCGGCAGGCTCCTGCTGCGCCGGGGCGACGTGGACGAGGCACTCGAGCTGCTCGAGCCTTCGGGCGGAGACTTCCTCGTCGATGCGCTGGCCGCACGCGGCCGGCTGACGCGCGCGGGGGAGGAAAAGCTCGCCCCGGCCTTCGAGGCCTGGGATGAGGGCGACCACGCCCGCGCCCTCGAGCTCCTCCAGGAGGCCCTGGCCGCCTCGCCGGACGCCGAGCGCCGCGACCTGATCCGCCGCCTGATGGTCGGCATCTTCACCGAGCTTGGCGCGGACCATCCGCTCGCCCGCGAGCATCGGCGGCGCCTGTCCGCGGTCCTGAACTAGCGCCTTTAGCGACTCAGCCGCCGCCCGCGCGGGCTGCCTTCGCCCTCGCCTGGCGGCGCCGGCCCACCAAGGTCAAGACGCCGAGGGCGGCGGCGACGATCAAGATCCCGATCAGGATCGCGCCCGCCATGCCCACCCCGCCGAACGGCAGGGCGACGAGCTCGGCGATCCCGAAGCCCACCGCCAGCAGGACGATGACGATCGCGAGCAGCAGCAGGATGCCGCGAACGCGCGCCAGCACGCCGGAGCCGGGGGGAGGGGCGATCAGGCCCATCGCCCGGAGGAGCAGGAGCTGGCGGGAGGAGGGCGGTTCCTGGCCGAGCTTCTCCATGGCCTCCTGGAGCTCGGTCGGGCGCCGCTCCGCGAGCGCGAGCGAGGCCTTCATCATCTGGCGCAGGGCGGGGCGCTCCTGAGGATGCGCGCCGGCGAGCGCCTCGTTGAAGTAGGTCCGGGCGGTCTTCGCGTCGTAGCGCTCGGCCGCGCGCGCGCCGAGAATCGCCTTCGCCGCCACGCGGTGCTTCGACTCGCTCTGGAGCTGCTCGTCGGTGCGGCTCTCGAGCTGCGGGATGGCCGCCAGCGCGCCGACCTGCATCTGCATCTTGATCTGCTTTTGCTTCGCCACGGCCAAGGGAGTGTGCCAGACGCCGCCGCAGGGTAAGCGGAATCCATGACCATCCTCGTCGTCGTGGCCGTGTGCGTCGTCCTGGCCGTGCTGGCCTTCCTGCTCCCGCGGCTCTCGCGCGGACCACAGCGCGGTGTCGATGCCACCCTGGGCACGGGCCAGCGAGCAGGACGGAAGGCGCCCGGCATCCTGGGCGACCTGCTTCCGCTGCCGTTCAGGACCTCGCGCAAGGCCACAAACCGCAGTGCGGCCGGCGGCCGACGCGCTCGGGGCAAGCTCCCGCTCTAGTCCTTCTGGCACGATGGAGCGGTGCCCGTGCCGCTCGACGTTCTCCTTCCCTTCCTCGTCGGGTCGGTTCTCGTGACGGTGATCCCGGGGGCGGACATGGCGCTCGTCACCCGTCAGGTCTTCCTCGGCGGACCGGCCCTGGCGCAGAGGACGATCTTCGGCAACCTCACGGGGATACTCGTCCACGGCGTGGCGCTCGCCGCCGGCTTGTCGGCGCTGCTCGTGGCGTCGGCGACGGCGTATACCGCGGTGAAGCTCGCCGGCGCCGCCTACCTCGTGTACCTGGGCGTTCAGGCGCTGCTCGCCTCGAGGCGCCCGCGGACCGGCGCCCCGCCAGCGGCCATCGGCGGTTCGCGGCACGCCTTCCTCCAAGGTCTCATCAGCACGGTCCTCAACCCGAAGCCCGCGCTCTTCTTCCTGACGTTCCTACCGCAGTTCGTCGACCGGGAGGCGCCCGTACTGCCGCAGACGATGAGCCTCGCCGCCGTCCACGTCATCGTGGGGCTCGTCTGGCTCTCCGCCTACGCCCGACTCGTCCACAGCGCGCGCCGGGTGCTCACCGCGCCGCGCGTCAAGGCCCGGCTGGAGCGGGCCACCGGAGCGATGCTGATCGCGTTCGGCCTGCGTGTGGCCGTCGAGCGCCGCTGAGGCGCCTACCTCAGTATCCGGTACCGGAGGTGGGTGACCGCCGGGGAGTCGACCACCCGCGTGCAATCCAGCTCGGGCAGGTCGCCACCGAGGTTCTCGAGCAGGCGGACGCCGCCGCCGAGGAGCAGAGGGGCCACGTGGATCTGCAGCTCGTCGAGCAGACCCGCCCTCAGGTACTGCTGGACCACGTCCGCGCCGCCGCTCACTCCCACAGCCCTGTTGCCGGCGGCCTTCGCCGCCTGCTCGAGCGCCGATTCGATGCCCTCCGTGCTGCGTGGGGCTGGGCACACCACCCACGAGCGGCGCCGAGGCGAGCTGGACTACGTCGGGCAGCGAGCCGCGGATGACGAGCTCGGGCTGCCACTCGCCGTCACCCGCCGCTGGAGCCTCCTCGACCACCACCCACTCCTCGCCGAAGTCGATCCGGATGGGGGCGAAGCGCTCCCGGAAGCGCAGCTCTACGCGGACTCGGAGCGCTCGGGCTACCAGTGGCCGCCTTGCCGATCCGCGCTCTATCAGCCCGACCGTGCCCGGCGCAGATCCCGTTCGGCTCCACCTTGCCGATCCGGACCATGCGCTCCTTCCGCGCCGCCGGGACGCCCTCAGCTCCCGATCCCGAGCGCCCGCCGGACCGCCGAGGGATCCGCGCCCTCGACCTCGATCACCTTGTCGCGGGAGGCCACGCCGCGCTTGACCCGTACGCGACTCGGCGCCATGCCCACCTGTTCCGCGATCAGCTTGCAGGCGGCGGTGTTCGCCCGGCCCTCGATCGGCGGCGCGGTGACACGCACGATCAAGACGCCGTCGCGCTCTCCGGCGATCTCCGCGCGCTTGGCGCGGGGCTGCACGCGCACCGGGAGCTCGGCCGACACTGTTGCCCTCCTCTGTCGGGTGGAAGGCTGAGGGTACGCGCTAGCTCTGCCGCCGCGCGCGTCGCTTGGCCGCGAAGTAGCCGACGCCCGCCCCGAGCGCGGCGGACAGGACGATCACGACGATGAGGGGGGTCGACCACGTTCCGACGATCCAGTTGACGTCCACCTCATCGAGATTGGCCACCGCGAAGACCGTCACGAGCGCGCCGACGGCGAGCGCGGTCGTGAGTCGGGCCCGATCCTTTGTGCTGTCCTTCTCGAGCCGACGCTCGTCCCGATCCGCCACGGCTTGCAGCCTACCGCCGGGCCCCGACTTCGAAGCCGGGTAACCATAATCGCCGTTATCGGGCATTGATCGCAGGGGCAGCCGAGCGCACGCTTCGGGACCCCCCACCGGAACGCAAGCGAAAACGCGCGCGTTCTTGCGATCTCGGCGATCCGGCTGGCTTCCGACCGTAGGAGGCTGTACAACCGCGCACCGTCCGGGGATCTCGTCGTTCCGGCTGTTCTCTGACCGCGGTAGGCGGTACAACTATGAGCATGTGGACTCGCTGCCTCAGCTGCTCCGAGACCTCATACACCGCCGCAGTCAACGCCTGGAGCCGCGAGCGCTGCCCCTCCTGCGGCGGCCGCACCGCGGTCATCGACCGTGCGGCGGGCGTGTCCCTCCCGGAGCGATACCGGGACGGAGAATCGGAAGCGGGCGGCGGCCGCTGGACGCGCGTTCAGGAGGCGCCCTCCGGCGATCCCGGACGCCCATCGCGCTAGGGCGGCCGGCGGCCCGTCAGGCCACCGGCCCC
>JBKPFJ010000244.1:0-38511 GCA_046728795.1 Actinomycetota bacterium
ACCGGGAAATCGGGCTCGATGCGCCCACCTACCACGTCGCCCTGCGCGCCGCCCTGCGCCAGGACCCGGACGTGATCCTGATCGGGGAGGTGCGCGACGAGGAGACGGCCATGATCCTGTCAACAGCGCGCGGGTGCGCGAGATGATCTCGACCGGGCAATCACTCAAAGACCTGCACACGGCGATCGTCGAGGGTGACTACTACGGCATCGCACCTTCGACCAGTGCCTGCTGGCGCCGTCAGCGCGGGCTCGGTGAGCGTGACCGACGCGGTGACCTACGCCACGGACCCGCACGACTTCAAGCTGGCGTGCAGACACGGCGCCCACCGCGCCCGTCGAGCCCACCGAGCGCGTCGAGCGATAGCGCTCCCGAGCTCCACCGAGGGTGGCTTGCCTTACTCGGGCTGAGGCCGAGTAAGGGCGACCCTCGCGTCCGACCTGACGGGGTGCGAACATGTGTTCGCAAGATGGCCTACGTCGAGCTACACGCGCATTCGGCCTTCTCCTTCCTCGACGGCGCCTCGCATCCCGTGGAGCTGGCGGCCGAGGCGGTTAGGCAGGGACACGCGGCCATGGCCCTCACCGACCACGACGGGCTCCACGGCGCGATGGAGTTCGCCCAGGCGGCGCGAGCCTACGGGCTCCGGCCGATCACCGGCGCCGAGCTCACCCTCGGCGACGGCTCTCACCTCACGCTCCTGTGCGAGTCGAAGCGCGGCTACACGAACCTCTGCCGGCTGATCACGAAGGCGCACGAGGGCACCCGGCGCTGGAGTCGCGAGCCCCCGCGTGAGCGCGGCCCCCTGGAGGGGCGACAGGACCCCATCGACGGCGAGCCGGCGATCGCGCTCGAGGAGATAGAGCGCTGCGCCGATGGCCTCGTGTGCCTCTCGGGCTGCGCGCGCGACGGGGTCGTGGCGCGGCTAGTGGAGGCGGAGGACCACGCGGGGGCGGCCGCCGCGGGTCGCAGGTTGCTCGCCGCCTTCGGTCCGGAGCGCCTCAGGATCGAGCTCCAGCGTCCCTTCTGGCGCCACGACCGGCGCCGCAACAGGCACCTGGCCCAGCTCGCCGAGCGGCTCGGGGTGCCGTGCGTGGCCACCGGCAACGTGCACGCCCACTCCCACGAGCGGGCGGCACTCCAGGACGCCATGGTCGCCGTCCGGCTCGGCGCCACGCTCGACGAGTCGGAGCCGGCGCGGCGCGGCAACTCCTCGCACGTGCTCGCCCCGCCGGAGCGGATGGCGGAGCGCTTCGCCGACCACCCGGAGGCCGTGCTCGAGACGGAGCGGCTTGCGGAGCGCCTTCGCTTCGATCTCACCGAGGACCTCGGCTACCGCTACCCGGGCGCAGAGGACCCGCAGGCGGACCGCAAGCTGGCCGAGCTCTGCCGGAATAGGCTCGCCGAGCGCTATACCGGCCGGCGCACACGCGGAGAGGCCGAGCGGCGGCTCGAGGAGGAGCTGCGGGTGATCCGCCACCTCGGCCTGTCGGGGTTCTTCCTGCTGCACCGTGACATGCTCGAGCTGGCGCGCGAGGTGGCCGCCGAGGTGCGCGGCCCCGAGTCGGCGCGGGCGCTCCTGCCGCCCGGGCGGGGGCGCGGCTCGAGCGTGGCCTCGATCGTCTGCTACCTCACCGGCCTCTCACACGTCGACCCGGTCGAGAACGAGCTGATGCTCGGGCGCTTCCTCAACGAGGAGCTCACCGCGCTGCCCGACATCGACCTCGACTTCCCGAGGGACGTCCGCGACGTCCTGATCCCACGCGTGCACGAGCGCTACGGGGCCGACCGCTCCGCACTCGTGGCCGCCTTCGCCACCTATCAGGTGCGCTCCGCGGTGCGCGACTTCGCCAAGGCGCTCGGGCTGCCGCCAGGAGAGATCGAGCGGCTGGCGCGCGAGGTCGACCCCTGGAACGGGAGCGAGATCGAGGGCGACGTCCGCAAGCAGCGGGCGGCGAAGGGCGGCTCGCCGCGCTGGCGGGCGCTCGTCGAGCTCGTGCGCATGGCCGACGGGCTGCCCCGCCACACGAGCCAGCACCCCGGCGGGATGGTCATCTCGACGATGCCCCTGATCGACCTCTGCCCGGTGCAGCCGGCCTCGATGGAGGGGCGGCAGATGGTGCAGTGGGACAAGGACTCCTGCGGCGACGCCGGCTTCCTGAAGATCGACCTGCTGGGGCTCGGGATGCTGTCGGCGGTCGAGCGCTGTGTGGACCTGATCGCCCGCACGCGGCAAGAGCGGATCGACCTCTCGCGCATCCCATACGACGACCGGGAGGTCTACGCCCGCATCCAGGATGCCGACACGATGGGCGTCTTCCAGATCGAGTCGCGGGCGCAGATGCAGATGCTGAAGCGGACGCGGCCCGAGTCGCTCGACGACCTCACCGTGCAGGTGGCCCTGGTGCGCCCGGGGCCGATCATCGGCGGCGCGGTGCACCCCTACATCGAGCGCAAGAAGCGCCTGCGCGAGGAGCCTGGCTACCGCGTGCCCTACGAGCACCCCTCGCTGGAGCCCGTGCTGCGCGACACCCTCGGGGCGATCGTCTTCCAGGATCAGGTCATCGAGGTGGCGATGGCCTTCGCCGGCTTCAGCGCCGGGGAGGCCGAGGGCCTCAGGCGGGCCATGAGCCGCAAGCGCTCCGAGGCGGCCATCCGCGCCTACGAGGAGAAGTTCATCGAGGGGGCCGACGCGCCGCGCGAGGTGGCCGAGCGGGTGTGGACCCAGATCGTCGGCTTCTCGGGCTTCGGCTTCCCCAAGGCGCACTCGGCGGCCTTCGGCCTGCTCGCGTACCAGTCCACATGGCTGCGGGTGCACTACGGCTCCGAGTTCCTATGCGCCCTCCTCAACGAGCAGCCGATGGGCTTCTATCCGTCGGACGCGCTGGTGCACGAGGCCCAGCGGCGTGGAATCGAGGTGCGCTCGCCGTGCGTGGCGGCGAGCGGCGCGGGGTGCTCGGTGGAGGACGGTGCGGTGCGGATCGGGCTCGGCTACGTGAACGGGGTGCGCGTGGAGGAGGTGAAGGCGCTCGTCAAGGAACGTGACGAGGGCGGCCCCTACCGCTCGATCGGCGACCTCGCGGCCCGCTCGGGGGCGTTCGCCGACACCCTCGGGCGGCTCGCTTGGGCGGGGGCGTGCGACGCGCTGCTGAATGGCTCCGCCGACACGCGCCGCCGGGACGCCCTCTGGCTCCTCGGCGTGGCCGTGCCGGGGGACCCCCTCGGCGTGGAGGGCACTCAGCTGGCGCTGCCGCTCGAGCCTCACTCCGGGCCCGAGCTGCGCGCGCTGAACGCCTGGGAGCGCCTGCTCGCCGACTACGGCTCGACGGGTATCACCCTGCGCGAGCACCCCCTCGAGCTGATGCGCCCGGGGCTGCCCGCCGACTTCCGCTCGAGCAGGGACCTCGAGCGCACCGGGCACGGCGTGCGCGTCCGTGTGGCGGGCCTCGTGGTCGCCCGCCAGCGCCCCGCGACCGCCAAGGGCGTGACCTTCATGCTGCTCGAGGACGAGTTCGGGACGATCAACCTCATCGTGCCCCCGCCGATCCACGACGCCTGCCGCAGCGCCGTGCGCGCCGAGCCGCTCGTGAGCGCCGAGGGCCGGCTCGAGCAACGCGAGGGCACCACGAACGTCGTGGTGGACCGCGTGTCCCGCCTGGAGCGCCCCGACCTGCCTCGCGCCGAGGTCAGGCACATCGAGCCCCGCCGCACCTGGAGCTCCGAGGCAGCGCGCCCGTATACGGCTTCGCCGTCGACCGGCGCCAGAGACGTGGACATCCGTGCCGTGGTCCCTGCGGCCCACAGCTTCGGGCGGCGCGGCTAGCTTTCGTCGGGCGCAATGCAAGGAAGGATCCTCGTTGGCACGTCGAGCTGGTCGGACCCCGGCTTCGTCAAGGCGTGGTACCCGCAGGGGATGGCCGCCAGGGATCGCCTGCCCTGGTACGCGGAGCGCTTCCGGATGGTCGAGGTCAACTCGACCTTCTACGCCGTGCCGGACCGCAGCACCGTCCGGCGCTGGTGCCAGGTCACGCCGGAGGGGTTCACCTTCGACGTCAAGGTCCACCGGGCGCTCTCTCGCCACGCCGCGCCGCTCGACTCGCTGCCCCCGGACCTCCGCGACCGTGCCAAGACGAACGAGCGCGGCCGGGTGATCCTCACGCCCGAGCTCGAAGAGACGCTCGCGCGCCGGCTGGCGGAGGAGTGCAAGCCGCTCGCCGACGTGGGCAAGATGGGCGCCTGGCTCGTGCAGCTGACGCCCGCCTTCGCGCCCGGAAGACGGAAGCTCTCCGAGCTGAACGACCTGGTCGAGGCGCTCGCCGCGCACCCGGTGGCCGTCGAGCTGCGGCACCGCGCCTGGGTGTCGCCCAAGCGGCGCGACGAGACGCTGGCGTGGTTCTCGGAGCGGGGGGTTGCGTTCGTGGCCGTGGACGCGCCGCCCGGAAACCACGTCCCGATAATGCCCTCCGACCTCGATGCGGTGACGCGCGACGACCTCGCCTACCTCCGCCTGCACGGACGCGACACGGACGGCTATCTGACCGGGAAGACCGTGGCGGAGCGCTTCGGTTGGCGCTACACGGACGGGGAGCTCGAGGAGGTGGCAGGCCGCGTGCGCGCGCTCGCCGAGCAGGCCGGCGAGGTGCACGTGTCCTTCAACAACAACCGCGACGACGACGCTCCCACCGCCGCCCAGCGCTTCCAGGGGCTGCTGGGCCAGGCGCCCGGTCCGCCGCCGGAGGAGGGGCAGCTCGAGCTGGGTTGACGCGCCGCAAATCGTCTCCGGCGCTGCCCCCCGTCATTCGACCGAGGGCCGAACTTGGCCGGCCCTGTTTCGCCTGCCGGTCCGGGCCGTCACACTGGGGTCATGAACACGCGCGCCGGAGCAGGCATCTCCTTCGAGGACGCCGGCGTGGACGCCTTCGCGGAGGCCGCCGCCCGCGCCGCCATGGCCCTGGGTGGAATGCGGGCCGACCTCACAATGGTCTTCGCGGGCCCGGCGAACCTCGAGCACGCGGAGGAGGGCGTGGCGGCGGTGTGCGATCGGCTCGACCCCGCGGCGCTCGCCGGCTGCGGCGCCCAGGGCGTGCTCGGGGCCGGGCGCGAGGTCGAGAGCGGCGGGGTGTGCGTGTGGGCGGCGGCGTTCGAGGAGGGGGAGGCCGAGCCCTTCCATGCGGAGGCGCTCGAGACCGGCGAGACCGTGACGGTCGCCGGGATGCCCGACCTCAATGGCGCGGACGCGGCCATCCTCCTCGCGGACCCGTACACCTTCCCGGCCGAGCCACTGCTGGGGGCGCTGGCGGACGAGCACCTGGGCGTCCCGGTGGTCGGCGGGATCGCGAGCGGCGGTCCGGGCCCGGCGGCCCTCCTGAACGAGGAGGGCGCGCTGGCGGGCGGCGCCGTGGGCGCGGTACTCAGGGGCGTCGCGCTGCACCCGTGTGTCTCCCAGGGGGCGCGACCGGTGGGGCCGGAGATGGCCGTCACGCGCGCGGAGGGGAACGTGATCCACGAGCTCGCCTCGCAGCCGGCGCTGGAGCGGCTGAAGCACGCGATCGCCGAGCTCGACGCACACGAGCGGGCACTGGCCGCGCGGGGGCTGCTGCTCGGCATCGTGGTGGAGCCCAACAAGCCGGACTACGAGCGCGGCGACTTCCTAGTTCGCGGTCTGGTCGGGGTCGAGGAGGAGAGCGGTTCGCTGGCAGTGGCCGCCGAGGCCAGCGTGGGCCAGACGGTGCGCATGCACGTGCGCGACGCGGCCTCAGCCCACGAGGACCTCATCCACGCGCTCGACCGGGAGGCCGCGTCGCTCGACGGGCCCCCCGCCGGGGCGCTCCTCTTCACCTGCAACGGGCGCGGCCAGGGCATGTTCGGTGTCCCCGACCACGATGCCCGCGTGGTGGCGGAGGCGTTCGGGAACGCCCCCACCGGCGGTTTCTTCTGCGCGGGCGAGATCGGCCCCGTGGGCGGCCGCAGCTTCGTGCACGGCTTCACCGCCACGGTGGCGGCGTTCCCCGCCTAGGCCCTGCGGAGCTCGAACCAGACGCGGGTGATGCCCGCGTTGCGCGCGACGCCCCAGCGGTCGGCCAGGCGGTCCACGAGGAACAGACCCCAGCCCGAGGCGTTGTCCTGGTTCGCGCTGCGGCCCTGCGGGGTGAAGCCGGGGCCCTCGTCGGTGACCTCGATCCACACCCACGGCTCGGTGACGAGCACCTTCAGGGCGACGTTGCGGGCGTCGGCGTGCTTGACGCTGTTGGCCACGAGCTCCGTGACGAGCAGCCGCATGTTCTCGATCAGCGGCCCGTCGAGGTCTCCGCGCAGCCGCGCGAGCGCGCGGCGGGCGAGAGAGGCCGCCTCTGGACCGCCCCGGAGGCGCATGCTCAGAGCATCCTGAGCGACGCGGCTTGACCGCTCGGGACGCGACCGATCGCTCATGGCCCCGCTCCCGAGCCGCCGCTCGGTTCGCCCGTGTCTAAGGGCTGAAGGGATACTCACACCTCCTCCGTCTCAACTGGTCACCAGGGAGGAAGTCCCTGCCTGGCGCCGTTGTACCCATTGTTTCCACACCCCCAACATCCGATGCGTGAGACCGATCACAGGACAGCGTTGTAACCGATAGGGCTACAGACCGGGCGCGGCCGGGACAATTGCTGCATGCAGGAGGGCGAGCGGGAACCGGCTGGCGTGGTGCGCGTGCGCGCGTCGAACCCGTCGCCGATGACCCTGGAGGGCACGAACAGCTACGCGGTCGACGGCTGGGTCGTCGATCCGGGGCCTGCGGATCCCGGCCATCTGGAGGTCCTGCGGCGGGCGGCGGGTGGGAGCGTCAAGGGGGTAGTGCTCACCCATTCGCACGCGGACCACGCCGAGGGCGCCGGGGCGCTTGACGCACCGGTCACCCTGCCCGGGGACGGCGAGGAGATCGGGCCGTTCCTGGCGGTCGCCACGCCGGGGCACTCGCCGGACAGCGTGTGCCTGCTCATGCGCCGGATCTGCTTCACCGGGGACACGGTGCTGGGGCGGGGGAGCGTCTTCATCAGCCCGGACGAGGGCTCGCTCTCCGCCTACCTGGACTCGCTGCGCCGCCTACGCGAGCTCGAGCCGGAGGTGATCTGCCCGGGTCACGGCCCCTACGTTTGGGACCCGCGCGCCAAGCTCGACGAGTACCTCGCCCACCGCCTCGAGCGCGAGCGGCGCCTGATCCGGGCGCTCGAGGCGGGCGCGCGCACCCACGACGAGCTGCTCGACCAGGCCTGGGACGACGCACCGCCGGAGCTGCGCCCGGCCGCCGAGCTGACCCTGCGCGCTCACCTCGAGAAGCTGCGCGAGGAGGGTCGGCTCCCGCCGGGCGTGGTTCCCCCATCGGCCCAGCACTGACGCAGATGAGGCGCGCTGCGCAAACTTGTGGTAGCTGCGGGCGTGCGCCGTCTCGGACGATGCCGTCGGCGGGCGGGTGGGGAAAGCTGGCTTCACCCCGTTTAGATCGGCGTGTTTACGCGGTGGGACATCCCGGTCTGTCGCTCCAGGGGCGGTTTCTCGCACCCGTAAAGACCTGCGGGCCGGGCGCGGTGCTGAGTCACTATTCGGCGGCCGCCCTGTGTGGCTTCGTACCTGGGACGGCCGGTAACCGGACATAATGGTTCCGGGCACGGCGACTCGCGTTCACCGAGGCCTTCGCGTTCACCAGCCCGTTGGCTGCCGTGCACCAGGGAGAACACGCGAGCGCACCGCCCTGGGCGTGGGGACCGCAAGCGTCACGTAAGCCGGACTGCTAAGCACCTGTGGCGGCGCGTCGGCGGAGCGCTGCCTCGCGAAGGCCATCGAGCGACTCGCTGGTCCAGCGGCGGAAGTAGCTGTTTCCCGTGGCCCGGTCGAAGATTCGAGACCCGAGGCGACGGGGCTGCATTCCCATCTCGACCTCGACGAACGTGCCGCCCTGTGCGGGCGTGAGGAGCCACTCGGCGTACATGCCCGTCTGCTGGCAGCTCATGCGAATCGCGCGCAGGTTCTCGCGGCGCTCGAGCAGGAAATTCGACTCCGATCTCCCAATCGGGTCCTTAGTCACCTGCGCATACTCGTCGCCCTCCTCGAAGCGCTCCCCGCGGACTTCGATCACGCGGGGCCACCACTCGGGGTACCGGCTCGGCGTGCCAACGAGATCCCAGACCGCTTCGAGCGGAGCATCGAGGTGGGCGTGCTGACGGTGTGCCGACATGCGAAGAGTCTCTCATTCGAGCATCGGCTCGACGAGTGCGTTGTTCGGTGCGATCGCTGCCGGAGATCGCACGAGCGAACCGGCTCGGATCGGCTTCATACTCCGCGCCCCCAGATTCCGCCGAGCGTGATCTCCACGAACTAGTTTCAAGGGCGACGCCCCACGCGCATGAACCGGCGGCGGAACGTGGCTGGACTGCGGCACAGCTGACCTCCGGCGCATGCGGCTTCTCGTAGGCGAACGACTCGGCCGACGAGACCGCCGCGCTCGGCCACTGGCGTGTTACGCGGCTCGTCTATGGCCACAGTCCTTGCTACGTAGTCGCAGTGGGACTTCCGCCAATAGCTATTTGCACGCGGAGTCGGATGCCTCCTTGCACTAGACGAGCACCGGCCATAGGCTGGCCTCGACCTGCCATGCGGACGGCCGAAATCGGATGCTCACAGTGAGGCGAGTAGTAGTTGTCGGCGCGATTCTTGTGACCGCGCTGGCGGGAGGAGCGGGCACGGCCTCCGCGGATCCGAGCCAGGGCGAGGAGTTGGTTGCGCAGTGCGGTGATACGTCGTACACCGTCATCTCGCCTCGGCCGCAGGCCGCGGCCGGCCAGGACATCGAAAGCACGCGGGTCTTGGTGATTCCGCAGGTCATCTTCCGTTCGGAAAGGCTTCCGGAGAACCTCGTGACGTTCTGCTCCGTGACCGTCGACGGCCAGTTCGAGGTGTCCTTCCTGATTACACCTCCCAATCCCTGAGGCCCTACAGGGCCGCGTACATCGCCACCGCCTCGACCGAGAGCGCCGGCTGATCGAGGCGCTCGAGGCGGGGCGCGCACCCATGAACAGCTGCTAGAACGCGTCCTGGGCGACCCACCACCTGCGCTCCGCCCCGCGGCCGAGCTGCCCCTGCGCGCGCACCTCGAGAAGCTCCGCGAGGAGGGGCCGGCTCCCACCCGGCGTCGTTCACTAGCCACGCGCGGCGTGGCTACGCTTCGAGTCCGTGATCTCGACCAACCAGTTCAGGTCCGTGAGCTGAGCACACACCAGCCCAGCGCGGGTGGCGTACGGGCGATGCGAGACCCGGTGAGGTGCGTATGGTTGCGACGAAGGGCCCCGATCGGGGCGACGATCAGCGCCCCGACTGAACGAGGGCTCTCAACGACGACACTGGGAGCTGAGCGATGGCCACTGTGCTGTTCGTGCGGATCAAGTCGGACCTGGAGCCCTCGGAGTTCGATCGGCGGCTACTCGAACGGCGCCCGCGCTTTCTCGATGTTCCCGGGCTGGTGCAGAAGGTCTACGGCCGTGATCAAGATACGGGTGACGTCTGCGGGATCTACTTCTTCGAGTCCGGCGAGGCGCTTGCGGCGTTCCGAGAGACCGAGCTCGCGCGAACGATCCCGGATGCCTACGAGGCGACCGAGATCCGGCGCGAGGTCTACGAGGTGCTGTACCCCCTGCGGCCAGACCGTGGACCGCTGCCCGTCGAGGGGGCGAATGCACCCGCCGTGGGCGGCTGACCGGCCTCATCGGCGCGTCGACGCCTATGGTGAACGGACCACTCAGAACCGATTCGTGATGATAAGCACAAATCAGTTCAAGAACGGCACTCACATCGAGGTGGACGGAAGGGTCTTCAAGATCGTCGATTTCCAGCACGTGAAGCCGGGCAAGGGTGGGGCCTTCGTCCGCACCAAGCTGAAGCGCACCGAGGACGGCGCGGTGATCGACAGGACCTTTCGCGCGGGTGAGAAGTTCCGGCCGGTCCGCACCGAGACCCGGCGGATGCAGTTCCTCTACTCCGACGGCACGGACGCCCACTTCATGGACCTCGAGACCTACGACCAGCTGACGATCCCGGAGGACCAGGTCAGCGGCTCGCTGCGGTGGATCGTTCCGAACGAGGAGGCCGACATCCTCTACGTCGACGAGCGGCCGAGCGACGTCCAGGTGCCGAGCGCCGTGGAGCTGACGGTCTCGCAGACGGATCCCGGCGTGAGGGGCGACACCGCGTCGGGCGGGGGCGACAAGCCCGCCACGCTCGAGTCCGGGGTGACCGTGCGGGTGCCCCTATTCGTCAACGAGGGCGACCGCGTGCGGGTGGACACCCGCTCCGGCGAATACGTCTCCCGGGCCTAGATGTCCCCCGCCTCAAATACCGCCGCGCTCGGCCGGCCAGGACCGCGCCTCGCGACCCGCGCGATGCCCGCCGATGCTCTGGCATCGCCTGCGCTCGCGCGCTTGCGCGCCACGCTCCTGGCTCGCCCGACCATCGACGTTGCTTTCGGCGGGGGACACTGAGCATGCGCCGGTCGGACCAGCGGCGCGCCGCCGTCGTAGCGCTCTACCAGGAGGATCTCACCGGCCGCGAGAGTCCTCCGCCGGACGCCGACTTCGCGCGCGAGCTGGTCGCCGGCGTGCGCCGCGAGCGGGAGGGGCTCGACGCTCTCATCGAGCGCTACGCCGTTGGTTGGACGCTCGACCGCATCGCGCCGCTCGAGCGCAACATCCTGCGCGTGGGGCTGTACGAGCTGCTCCACCGGCCGGACGTGCCCACCGAGGTGGCGATCGACGAGGCGGTGGAGGCGGCCAAGGAGCTCTGCGGCCTCGACGCGCCGGCGTTCGTGAATGGGATCCTGGGCGCAGTGGCGCGAGAGGAAGCGGCGGCCACGTGAGCACGGGGCCGCTCGACGAGCTCGTGGCGGAGCTCGAGGCCCTCGCCGCGCGGCTCCGGACGGAGGAGCTCGAGCCCGCCGACGCCGCCGAGCTCGTGGAGCGCTGCGCCGAGCTCGCTGGGCGGATCGGTGCCGGGCTGGACGCCGAGAGCCGTGCGGCGTCGGAGGCCGAGGGCCAGGAACGCCTCCTTTGAGCACCGTCGCGACCTACCCGACCGACCTCCAGCAGAGGGTGGACGCGTATCTGGCGGGGCTGCGCTTCGCGCGTGAGCCCGGCACCGACCGCCTCGAGGAGGCCATGCGCTACTCGCTGCTGGCCGCCGGCAAGCGGATCCGGCCCGTGCTGGCCCTCGCCACGGCCGAGGCGCTCGGCCGCGACCCCGGCGAGGTGCTCCCGCTCGCGGCGGCGATCGAGATGGTCCACACCTATTCGCTGATCCACGACGACCTGCCGGCCATGGACGACGACGAGCTGCGCCGAGGGCAGCCGACCTGCCACGTCGCCTACGGCGAGGACGTCGCGATCCTCGCGGGCGACGGGCTCTTCGCGGAGGCCCTGCGGCTGGTCCTGGCCGAGCAGCGGGGCGAGCCCGCGCGCGTGCTCGCGGCGGTGCGTGAGCTCGTCTCGGCGGCCGGCGTCGAGGGTATGGTCGGGGGTCAGTTCCTCGACGTAACGGGCCATCCGGGTGCGGATGTCAGGCGCCTCCACGAGCTCAAGACCGGAGCGCTAATCGCCGCCTCGGTGGGCTGTGTCCTGCGGCTGGCCGGTCCGTCCGAACCTGCCACAATCCCCTATCGCCGCTTTGCGGCCGAACTCGGCGTCATGTTCCAGATCGTCGATGACATACTCGACGTGACCGGGGACGAGGTGGAGCTCGGGAAGCCGCGCGGCTCAGACGAGCGCCACGGCAGGGCCACCTACGTGAGCGTCTTCGGACTCGAGCGGGCCAGGGAGCTGGCCCGGGAGTCCCACGCAGGTGCTCGGGCGGCGCTCGCCGAGGCCGACGGCGCCACGGACAAACTGGGCCAGATCGCCGACTACATCCTCACGCGAACCACATGACCCTCTTGGACCAGATCGAAGGCCCCGCCGATCTGAAGGGCCGCTCGGAGGACGAGCTGCAGCAGGTGGCGCAGGAGGTGCGCGAGCTCATCATCCAGACGATCGGTGAGATCGGTGGCCACTTCGGCGCCAACCTCGGGGCCTGCGAGATCGCCGTCGCGCTGCACTCCCTGCTCGACTCGCCGCGCGACAAGGTGATCTGGGATGTGGGCCACCAGGCCTACCCGCACAAGGTGCTCACCGGGCGCCGCGGGCAGCTCCCCACCATCCGAAAGTACGGCGGTCTGGCGCCCTTCTGCTCGATCTTCGAGTCCGAGCACGACGTGATGGGCGCGGGGCACGCCTCCACCTCGGTGTCGTACGCCGTGGGGATCAAGGAGGCGATGCGGAAGGGGCTCTCCGAGGACGGGCGGGTGGTGGCCGTGATCGGCGACGGCGCCCTCACCGGCGGGGTGTCCTTCGAGGCGCTCCACAACCTGGGCGGCCTCGACCTGCCGGTGGTCGTGGTGGTGAACGACAACGGGATGTCGATCGCCCCGAACGTGGGCGCGCTGTCCCGCTACTTCAACCGCATCCGGCTCAACCCGAAGCTGCACCGAGCGCGCGAGGGAGTCGAGGAGTCGCTCACCAAACTGCCCGCGGGCATCGGCAAGCGAGTTGAGCGTCTCGGGCCGATCGTCAAGGAGTCGCTCAAGGCTTACTGGGCCCCCGGGCTCTTCTTCGAGGAGCTCGACCTGGCCTACGTCGGGGTGATCGACGGGCACGACGTGAAGGCCCTGCGCGTGGCGATCGGCGAGGCCCTCGAGGCGGACCGGCCGGTGGTCGTGCACGCGAAGACGGTGAAGGGCAAGGGCTTCGCACCGGCCGAGGAGGGCGGGCTCGAGGGCATGGAGAAGTGGCACGCCGCCAAGCCGGGCTCGATCGTGAACGGTGAGCCGGCCCCGAAGAAGAAGGGCGGTGTCGCAAAGCCGCAGTACACGACGGTCTTCGGCGAGGCCCTCGTCGAGGAGTGCCGGCGGGACGAGCGGATCGTGGGCATCACGGCGGCCATGAACTCGGGGACCGGGTTGAACATCCTCCAGAAGCAGCTACCCGAGCGCTACTACGACGTCGGGATCGCCGAGCAACACGCCGTGCTGTTCGCCGCCGGGCTCGCCCTCCAGGGGGTCAAGCCCGTGGCCGCCATCTACTCGACCTTCCTCCAGCGCGCCTACGACCAGATCGTCCACGACGTTTGCCTCCAGAAGCTGAACGTTGTCTTCGCCATGGACCGCGCCGGGCTCGTGGGCGACGACGGGCCCACCCACCACGGCGCCTTCGACATCTCCTGGCAGCGCTGCCTGCCGCACATCGTGTTGTTGGCGCCGCGGGACGAGGCGATGCTGGTGCACATGCTGCGCACCGCGCTCGTCTACGACGACGGCCCGATCGCGCTGCGCTACCCGCGCGGCGAGGGCGAGGGCGTCGAGCTGCCGAAGCGGCCGACGTCGATTGAGATCGGGACTGGGGAGCTTCTCCGAGAGGGGGAGCGGATCGCGTTCCTCGGCTACGGCTACGGGGTCCAGGTTGCCCTGGGGGCCGCTGGCCGGCTCGCGGACGAGCACGCGATCGAGGCCACCGTCGCCGACGCCCGCTTCGCCAAGCCACTCGACGGCGAGCTGATCGCGGACCTGGTCGCCGACCACGACCTGGTCGTGACGGTCGAGGACAACGTGCTCGGTGGCGGCTTCGGTTCGGCGGTGCTCGAGTTCCTGGGTGACCGCGACATCGCCGGGCGGTCGCGCGTGCTCCGGGTGGGGCTGCCGGACCGCTACGTGACGCACGGCAAGCCGGGCCTGCTCCGCGAGGAGGTGGGCCTTACGCCCGAGGCCGTGGCGAAGCGCGTGGCGGAGGCCGTGCTGGAGCCCTCGGGGGCCCTCGCCTAGAACGTACGTCCAGGCGCCCGGGACAACCCGCGAACCTTCCCGCCGCCAGGACGTTCAAGCCTTAGATACACGACTCGCAATGCCCTAGAAGGAGCAAAAAGTGAGGAAGATCCTGCTGGCCCTCGCCCTCATGGCGGCGCTCGCGACGGGCGCCACCGTCGCCGACGCCACGCCCGGGCACGGACACGCCAAGGGCCACGCCAAGAAGTGCTCGAAGCTGCTCAAGGTCGGCTTCGTGGTGCGCGGCACGCTCTTGTCGGCCGACGCTACGAGTGTCAGGCTGACCGTGACTAAGGCGAACCGCCACGCACTGAACAGCGGGGAGGTGGAGGAAGGCCAGCCGTTCACCGCGACCCCGGCGAACGCCGACCGCATCAAGTACGTGAACCGCACCGGCCCGAGTGACGCCCACGTGGGCGACCGGGTCAAGGTCGTGGGCAAGGTGACGAAGCCGAAGCACGGCTGCGCCACCGCCAACTTCAGCGCGACCGTCACGGTCCGCCTCGTGGTCGTGACGGGCCCGGGTACCGACGAGGACTGACCCCCTCCAGAGCCACGGGGGAAGCGAGCCGGCCGCCTTCGGGCGGCCGGCGCACTCCCGGACTCAGCCGCCGCAGCGCAGGCCGTAGACCCTGGCGCGACGGGTCGGGTCCCGAAAGGGGTCCTCGGCGCTGCCCGCGCTCGCCCTGATCGAGTTCGGATCCGCCTCGAGCTTCCCCAGGCCCCGCCGCACTGCACCGAGGATCGCCTCGATCTCCGCCTCGTCACCGTCGGGTCGGGGGAGCGCTTCGAGACGCCACGAGGTCGCGCCGGATGATCGGTGAGACCTTCTGCTCGACGAACTGCCTCTCCGTCCTCTCCGCTGTGAAGAAGGTCTTCCCCGCCGCCTCGAGCTTCTTTCCCGCGCGAGCGCAGACCGCGTCCGCCCGCCTGACGTACGTGGCTTTCGTCGTGCTGGACGACCCGGTCGACCCGCTCTCGTCATCACCGCACCCCGCCGCGAGGAGCGTGGTGCTCCCCACGACGACGAATGCGCGGCGCCAGGTCCTGCGCGCCACCGTAACCGCAGCGGTGATAAATCGCTAACCCGTTTAGGGGGATATGTACTGGAGCGTTGGATCGACCGTGACCTCGGTGCGCAGGCTGTTCGCCACGTTGCACAGCTCGTGGGCGGTGCCGCATAGGCGGCGGATGCGGTCGTCTCGCGCCTCGCCGGCGACCGTGATGCGCGGCCGCAGCGCGATGCGGGTCAGGCGGTCGTCGGGCATCTCGCCGCTGGCGTCGTCCTCGTAGGCCACGACATCGATGCGCGCCTTCGCCGCCAGGTGGAGGAACCAGAGCATCTGGCACGAGGAGGCGGCCATGACCACGAGCTGCTCCGGGTTGAGCAGCCGCGGATCGCCCTTGGCCTCGCCGGTGGTGAGGCGGACTGCCTGCTCGCCCGGCGGCGCGGTCCCCTCGTGGCCGCGGTCGTAGTTCTCCCACCCGAGCCCGGTGGAGCCCTCCCACCGGAGGCGAGCCTCGTAGGTCCTCACGCCTTGCGCTCGGCGACGGCGATCGCCTCGCGCATGGCGGGAACGGGGCTCTCGAGGGTGCGGCCGTGCCCGACGGCGAGGCGGGCGGGCTCGAGGTCGGCGAGGCGGCGGGCGCTGTCGGTGGCCGTGGGAAGGTGCCAGGTCGCCATCGCAACAAGTGGGAAGAGCGGGCGCAGTACGCCGGCGACGGCAATCCCGCCCAGGGTCTGGAAGGCGTCGCCGGCGATCAGGGTCCGGTCGCGGGTGTCGAGGTAGGCGACGTGCCCCGGGGTGTGCCCGGGCGAGGGCACGACCTCAAGGGAGCCCACCCGGTCGCCGGGCGCCAACACCCGCGTAGGCTCCGTGGCGACCGACTTCGGATAGCTGCCCTTCAGCTTGGCCTGGGGCTCGCCCGGGTCGAGGCTCCTGTCGCCACGCAGGAAGCGCGCGTCGCGCTCGCCGATCGAGACCTCCGCGTCGGGAAGCTCCCCGTGCAGCGCGTCGACCGAGCCGACGTGGTCGCCGTGGGCGTGCGTGAGCGCGATTCGCACGATCGGCGCGCCCGCCCTCTCCGCCGCGCGCAGGATCGCCTTGGCGCTCCCCGCGATGCCGGTGTCGACGAGGGTCAGCCCGTCGTCCTCGCGCACCAGGTGCGCGTTGATGCAACCGAGGCGCATGACCGTAGTGAGCATCGAAACGGATCCTGCCGGAAATGGAACCGCCCCGCGTTCCGCGAACCCCCGGCGGCCGAACTCGCGCCTCGAAAAGAAACGCCCCGCGCTTGCGGGGCGTTCCTGAGGGAGGAGTGATGCGATATGTGATCGGTTGGAGGAAGTCTTAGGCGGCCGAGGTGGTGCTGTAGCTCGTCACGAGGGTGGTGGCCAGTGTGACAGCCCCGGCGGCCGCAAAGATCGCCGCGCCGGCGGCGTCGTTCGCACCGGCGAAGAGGGCGGCGATCAGGAAGAGCCCGACGGCCAGGCCTCGGTCGTAGGTCGCCTGGGCGGACAGGGGCAGCGTGCCCCGCCCCTCGCTGGCGGTGCCCGCCAGGCCGAGGGCCACGACGAGCGCGCCGACGGCGATTCCGGTCATGATCACGGCGGCGCTCGCGCCGATGGGGAAGGGCACGAGCATCAGCGAGGTGCCGGCCGTGATCATGAGGCCAGACCGGAGCGCCGGCGAGATAAGCCTCAGAAATGTCACGCCCTCGAAGCTACGGGCCACCCCGCCGGGCTTGTGTGAGCGGGGTCACACAGCGCCTCCGGGGTACGCTGCGCCCGTGCCAAAGCGCCGCCTTGACAGCCTGCTCGCCGACCGGGGCCTGTTCGACTCGCGCACGCGCGCGGCCGCCGCCGTGCTCGCGGGGGAGGTGCGGCTGGGAGGCGACGGGCGCCGCGCGCAGAAGCCCGGCCAGCTCGTGCCCGCCGACGTGACCGTGGCGGTCGACGACCGCCCAGCGTTCGTCTCCCGCGGCGGCATCAAGCTGGCCAACGCGCTCGACTCCCTCGGCACCGAGGTAATCGGGCGGCGCTGCCTGGACGTGGGCGCCGCCACGGGCGGATTCACGGACTGCCTCCTCCAGCGCGGCGCGGCGGCGGCGGTGGCCCTCGACGTGGCCTACGGGGAGCTCCACTGGACCCTGCGCCAGGACCCGCGCGTGACCCTGCTCGAGCGCCGCAACGTCCGCGAGCTCCGCCCTCGCGACCTGCCGTGGTCTCCCGACCTCGTAGTGGTGGACGTCTCGTTCATCTCCCTCACCAAGGTCCTCCCGGCCGCACTCGGCGCGGCGGCGTCCCACTTCGACTGCCTGGCGCTCGTGAAGCCGCAGTTCGAGCTCGGCCGCGAGCGCGTCGGAAAGCGCGGAGTGGTCCGCTCGGCCGACGCCCGGCGGGACGCGCTGGTCCAGGTGGGAGCCTTCGCACGCGACCGGCTTGGGCTCACCGTTCTCGGCTACGCGTCCTCGGGGCTGCCCGGCCCTGCGGGAAACCGCGAGAGCTTCGTGTGGATAGCCGAGCCCGAGCGCCCGGGCGCGGTGCGCGACCTCACGCACGCCGCCCGGAAGGCCGAGCCGTGACCGCGCCGCGCCGCGTCACCGTCTTCACGCGCAACAACCCCGACCACACCGAGGCCGGGGTCACCCGGCTGCTCGAGCGGGCACGCGAGACCGGGGTCCACGTGCAGGTCCCGCCGGAGGAGATCGAGAAGCATCGCCTCGACCCAGGGCTGGCGGCCGACCCGGACGCGGACACGGACCTCGCTGTGGTCCTGGGCGGGGACGGCACCATCCTCTCCACGCTCCGGCGCTTCGCGGGCAGGAGGGTGCCGACCTTCGCCATCAACTACGGCGCGATCGGGTTCCTGGCCACCGTGGACAGGACCGATCTCGAGGGGGGCATCGACCGGGTCTTGTCGGGCGATTTCGAGGTGCTGCCGCTGCCCGCCCTGACCTTCCGCTCGGGGAGCAGGCGCCATCTCGCCGTGAACGACGTCTCCTTCCACCGGCGGCCGGACCTGCGGGTGGCGGAGCTCGGCTACTCGATCGGGGGCGAGCGGCTCGGCGAGGTGCGCTGCGACGGGCTCGTCGTGGCGACGGCGGCCGGGTCGACCGGCTACAACCTCGCCAACGGCGGGCCCGTCATGGCCTGGGGCGTCGAGGGCTTCGTCGTCTCGTTCATCGCCCCGCACACCCTGACCGCGCGAGCCCTCGTGGTCGCCCCGGACGACGTGCTCGAGGTGGTGAACCGCTCCGCCGAGGAGCCCGTGGGCGTGACCACCGACGGGCGCTCTGCGTGCACTCTGGCCCCGGAGCAGCGCCTGCAGCTGCGCTTCCAGCGCGACTGCGCGCTGCTCGCCCAGGCGCCCGGGGCGAGCTTCTACCACCGCATGCGTGACAAGTTCGGGCGCCTGGCCTACTGAGCGGTTACAGGCGCCGCGGCTCCGTCGGCATCCGCTGGTAGACCTGCCGGAATGCTGCTCGAGCTGCGCATCGAGAACCTGCTGCTGATCGAGCGGGCGGAGATACGCCCAGGGGCCGGGCTGAACGTGATCACGGGCGAGACCGGGGCGGGGAAGACGGTGCTCGCTCACGCTCTCGACCTGCTGCTGGGCGGCAAGCCGCGAGCCGGGATCGTCCGCCCCGGAGCCGGCGAGGCCTACGTCGAGGGCGTCTTCGCGGTCCGCCCTGACGTCTTCGAGGACCCGGAGCTTTCCGAGCTGCGCGAGCGAGTAGGCGATCCCGACGGCGAGCTGGTGCTCGCCCGGCGGGTCGGCGCAGGGGGCCGCACGCGCGCCTTCGTACAAGGGCGCTCCGCCTCCCTCGCGGACCTACGCTCGCTGGGGGGCCGGCTCGTGGCCTTCTTCGGCCAGCACGAGCACCGACGGCTCACGGTGGCCTCGGTCCAGCGCGACCTGCTCGACGCCTTCGGCCAGGCGGACCGGTCGGAGCTCGTGGCCGCTCACGCGCGCCTGCGCGAGCTCGAGCGCGCGCTCGCCGAGCTGCGGGCCCGGGCCGGCACTCGGGACCGCGACCTCGACCTGCTCGCCTTCGAGATCGAGGAGATCGAGGCGCTAGGCCCGAGCGCGGACGAGGAGCGCGGCCTGCTCGCCGAGCGCGAGCGGCTCCGCCGGCTCGACGGGTTGCGCGCGGCCGCCGGCACGGGAAGCGAGGCCCTGGCACCCGACGACGGTGCGGGAGTCACCAGCCTGCTCGCCGAGGCGGAGCGGCTTGCCGACGGGGTTGCGGGCGTCGACGCGGAGCTCGACGGCCTGGCCGAGCGCCTTCGCGGCCTCCGGATCGAGGCCGAGGACCTCGGCGGCGAGCTGCGCCGGTACGCCACCGGGCTCGAGGCCGAGCCGGGGCGGCTCGAGCAGGTCGAGGAGCGTCTCGAGCTGTACGACCGGCTGAAGCGCAAGCACGGCGGCAGCGTCGCCGCGGTGCTCGAGCACGCGGAGCGCTGCCGGGTGGAGCGGCGGAGGCTCGAACATGCGGAGGTGGCCACGGGGCGGATCGAGGTGGAGCTAGCGGCCGCGCTCGTGGAGCGCGACCGGCTGGCGGCGGCCCTCACGGACGCGCGCCGCGCCGCCGCCCCGAAGCTGGCGGCGGCGGTCGCGGGCGAGCTCGAGGCCCTGGCCATGGAGGGGGCCTCCTTCGACGTCGAGCTCCAGCCGCGCGAGGAGGTGGGCCCGAGCGGGGCCGAGCGGGTCGAGCTCCTGCTGGCGCCGAACCCGGGCGTGGCCGCGGCGCCGCTGCGCGAGACGGCCTCTGGCGGCGAGCTGTCCCGCGTGATGCTGGCGCTCATGACCGTGGCCCGGACGGGTGGCGCCGAGGCGCTCGTGTTCGACGAGGTGGACGCGGGCGTCGGCGGCCAGACCGCCAGGGCCGTGGGCGAGCGACTCCGCGCACTCGGCGAGGAACGGCAGGTCCTCTGCATCACCCACCTGCCGCAGATCGCGGCGCTGGCCGCGCACCACTTCCGGATCGAGAAGTCGGCCCCCGAGGCCGAGCTCGCCGAGACCACGGTCGAGGCCCTGGAGGGCGAGGGTGTCGTCGCGGAGCTCTGCCGCATGCTCGGCGCGGAGGCCTCCGACGCGGGCGCCCGGCGCCACGCCGAGGAGCTGCTGGCCGCCGCCTGAGGCGCCGAAGCGTGCGCGATCGCTTCGACACCGCGCGAATCGAGGCGTTCAGCGACGGGGTGTTCGCGATCGCCATCACCCTGCTCGTACTCGAGATCTCCGTGCCGGAGGACGCGTTCGACGACCTATGGCGAGGGATAGCGGACCAATGGCCGTCGTATCTCGCCTATGTCACGAGCTTCTTGACATCGGCGGACTGTGGGTGGTCCACCACGCCCTCTTCCGCCGGATGCGTTACGCGGACGCCACGGTGCTGCGACTGAACCCTGTTGCTGCTGACGGCGGTGTCGTTCCTTCCCCTTCCCGACGTCGCTCGTGGCCGAGGCCATCGACGCGAGCAGCGCGGAGCCGCCAGCGGTGCTCTTCTACGGCGCCAGCCTCTTCGTCACGTCCGCCCTCATCACGACGATCGCGCGCTACGCGGCGGCACGCACCGAGCTGTTGCGCGAGGGGTGCCCCCCGCCGAGGCGATGTCCATCGCCGCGATCACGACACCGAGCCTCGGCTTCTACGCCGTGGTACTGCTGCTGGCGCTGCTTGCCCCGGTCGTGGCCGCCTTCGGGTTCTTCGCGGTGGCGCTGATCGCGGTCCTGCAAGTGCGGGGCGACCGGCGCGAAGCGCCGGCCGGCTGAGGTCTCCGGCGCGAGGGCCTTGCCCAAGCCGGCCACCGACGAAGCCGTTTGCCGGACTGGCTGTGTCCTCGCCCCTCGACCTGGCAAACCAAGCCTTCGGGGCTGCGTCCTCGGATCCTCGCCTCTCGCGCCGGAGCTTCCGCCGCGTGACGGGATACACTCGACTCCCGAGTTCTTCATGCCCGAACGCCGTCCGGACACACGCTTCATCTTCGTCACCGGCGGCGTCGTCTCGGCGCTGGGCAAGGGGATCGCCGCCGCGTCGATCGGCCGGCTGCTCGTCTCGCGCGGGCTGTCGGTGACGATCCAGAAGTTCGACCCCTACATCAACGTCGACCCGGGCACGATGAGCCCGTTCCAGCACGGCGAGGTGTTCGTGACCGAGGACGGCGCCGAGACCGACCTCGACCTCGGTCACTACGAGCGCTTCACCGACGTCAACACCACGCGGGCGTCGAACGCCACCGCGGGCGCGATCTACAACTCGGTGATTCGGCGCGAGCGTCGGGGCGACTACCTGGGCGGCACGGTCCAGGTCATCCCCCACATCACCGACGAGATCAAGCAGCGCATCAGGCTCGTGGCGGAGGCCCAGGACGTGGACATCGTCATCACGGAGATCGGGGGCACGGTGGGCGACATCGAGTCGCTGCCGTTCCTCGAGGCGCTGCGGCAGTTCTCCGTCGACCAGGGTCGCGCGCAGTGCATGTTCATCCACCTCACGCTCGTCCCGTTCCTCGGTCACGCCGGTGAGCTCAAGACGAAGCCCACCCAGCACTCGGTGCAGGAGCTGCGCCGCATCGGCATCCAGCCGGACATGGTCGTCTGCCGCTGCGAGGAGCCACTCGGCCGCGACATCCGGGAGAAGATCGCCCTGTTCGCCAACCTCCCGGTGGCCGCGGTGGTCTCGGCGCGGGACGTCGACTCGATCTACAAGGTGCCGCTCGAGTTCAACGCGGAGGGGGTCGACGACCAGATCCTCACCCACTTCGGGATCGCGGCCGGCCCTCCCGATCTCGCCGATTGGGGCGGACTCGTCAAGCGAGTCGAGGCTGCGGATACACCGGTGCGGATCGGGCTCGTCGGCAAGTACACGAAGCTGGCCGACGCGTACCTCTCGGTGATCGAGGCGCTCAACCACGCTGGCGCCCACCACGGCGGGCGGGTCGAGGTGCGCTGGGTGGACTCCGAGCGGCTCACCGACGAGGAGGCCCGCGCCGAGCTCGAGGCCTGCGACGGGATCCTGGTGCCGGGCGGCTTCGGCGTGCGCGGCATCGAGGGCAAGATCCAGGCCAGCCGCTGGGCGCGCGAGAGCTCCGTCCCCTACCTCGGGATCTGCCTGGGAATGCAGATCGCGGTGGCTGACTTCGCGCGCCATGTGGCGGGCCTGGACGGGGCGAACTCGACCGAGTTCGACCCGGAGACCCCGCATCCCGTGATCGACCTGCTCCCGGAGCAGAAGGAGGTCCGGGACATGGGCGGGACGATGCGCCTCGGCGCGGACCCCGTGAAGCTCCACGAGGGCACGCGCGTACGCGAGATCTACGGCGAGGCGGTGATCTACGAGCGCCACCGCCACCGCTACGAGGTGAACAACCACCTGCGCAAGCGGCTCGAGCACGCCGGGCTGATCTGCTCGGGCACCTCGCCCGACGACCGGCTGGTGGAGATCATCGAGCTGCCGGAGCACCCCTTCTTCGTCGCGTCCCAGTTCCACCCGGAGTTCAAGTCGCGCCCGCTGCGGCCGCAGCCGCTCTTCCGCGAGTTCGTGGGCGCGGCTATCGAGCGCGCCCGCGAGCGGGTGCCCGAGGTCCGCGCCGGCTCGGAGCGGTGACCCCGCCCCGGGCGACGCCCGAGGAACGCGAGCGCCTGCTCGCGGACTTCGTCCGCCTCTGCGAGATCGAGAGCCCCTCTGGGCGCGAGCGTCCTATGGCCGACGCGGTGACGGCCGCTCTCCGCGACCTTGACTTGGAGGTGGAGGAGGACGGCAGCTCGGGGGAGACGGGCTCGGACGCCGGCAACCTGCTGACCCGGCTCCGCGGCCCCGACGGCGCGCGGACGATCCTTTTGTGCGCTCACCTCGACACGGTGCCGCTCGACGCCCCGGTGGAGGTGGTGCGTGAGAACGGGGTTTTCCGCAACCGGCACGAGGCGATCCTCGGGGCGGACAACAAGGCGGCGGTCGCCACCATCCTGGCCGCGGCCCGGCGCTTCGTGCGCGAGGACCCTCCCGTGGGCGTCGAGCTCCTGTTCACCACCTCCGAGGAGCTCGCCCTGCGCGGCGCCAAGGCGTTCGACCTGGGACGCCTGCGCTCCGAGTTCGGCTTCGTCTTCGACCACGCCAGCCCGGTCGGGGAGTTGATCGTGGCCGCGCCCACCTACTACCGGCTGGAGGCGCGCTTCCGGGGCACGGCCGCGCACGCCGGCCTCCGCCCGGAGGCCGGTCGCAATGCCATCTCCGCCGCCGCCCGGGCCATCGCGGCGATGCGCCTCGGTCGCCTCGATGCGGAGACCACGGCCAACGTCGGGCGCATCGAGGGTGGCACCGCGTCCAACGTCGTGGCCGAGCGCTGCCTGGCGGAGCTCGAGGCGCGGTCGCTCGACGAGGCAAAGGCGGGCGACACAGTGGCAGCCATGGTCGACGCCTGCTCGGAGGCGGCGACGGATGCCGACTGCGACGTCGAGACCTCCGTCGAGCGCCTGTTCCAGGGCTACCGCCTCTCGCGTGGCGCGGCGCCCGTGGTGGTGGCGGCTGGGGCGCTTCAGGCGCTCGGGATCGAGCCGGTGTACAGGCCTACGGGCTCGGGCAGCGACGCCAATGCGTTCGTCGCGGGCGGCTTGACCGTGCTCAACGTGGCGAACGGCACCGAGCGCAACCACGAGCCCGACGAGTCCGTCACCGCCGACGCGCTCGAGACCACGCTCGACGTGACCCTGGGTATCGTCGCCCGCTGCGCCGGATGAGCTTCGAGCGGATCAACAGCCGAACCGTGTTCGAGGGCAAGATCGCCACCGTCAGGGTGGACCGCTTCCGATACGAGGACGGCGAGGAGGCGGACCGGGAGATCGTGGCCCACCCGGGAGCGGTCTGCGTGCTCGCGCTCGAGGACGCCCGGCTGTGGCTGGTGCGCCAGCCACGCGAGGCGGTGGGGGAGGAGGCGCTGCTCGAGCTCCCGGCCGGCAAGCTCGACGGTGAGGACCCCCTCGAGACCGCGAAGCGCGAGCTGGCCGAGGAGATCGGCAAGGGCGCGCGCTCGTGGGAGCACCTGGCGACCTTCTACTCCTCGCCGGGCTTCGCCGAGGAAGAGGTGTACGCCTACCTGGCCACCGACCTGTACGACGAGCGCCGCGAGGCGGAGGAGAACGAGCGGATCCAGGTGATCGAGGCTCCGCTCGGCGAGCTCGACGAGGTCATCCGGCGCTGCCACGACGCAAAGAGCCTCGTCACCCTGCTGTGGTTCAGGGCCTTCCGGCTCTGACGGCGGGCTTGCAGCGTCAAGGGATGGCGGCCCGGCCCCCGAACGGGATGCCGTGGCAGTCGTCGAGCGCTCCCTCGGGTCTCGCCCGTTCGAGCACCTCATGCTCGACTTCCTCGCGTACCTCGAGTTCGAGCGCGGGCTCTCCCGCAACACGCTCGAGGCCTACCGCTCCGACCTGCTGCAGTACGGGCGCTTCCTCGGGGAACGACGGCTCTCCGCGCTCGACGCCGGCAGCGCCGACGTCTCGGACTTTCTGACGGGCCTCGGGGGCGCGCCGGGGAAGGCGGCCTCCCCGGCAACGATCCACCGCAAGGCGGCCTGCCTGCGCTCGTTCTATCGCCACCTGCGGCGCGAGGGGGTGATCGAGACCGACCCGACGGCCACGCTGAGCGCGCCCCGGCGGGGCCGCAAGCTGCCGCAGGTCCTGACCCGCGGGGAGGTCGATCGGCTGCTCGCTACGCCGAGGGGCACCGAGCCGAGCGCCCTGCGCGACCGCGCGCTGCTCGAGCTGATGTACGCCTGCGGGCTGCGCGCGTCCGAGGCGATCTCGCTCCAGGTGGCGGACGTGGACCTCGAGGACCAGGTGCTGCGCGCCCGGGGCAAGGGCTCGAAGGAGCGGGTCGTACCGATCGGCCAGAGCGCCGTGCGAGCGACGCGCCGCTACCTGGAGGGGGGCCGAGCCCCGCTCGTAAAGGGCGGCACCGTGCCAAACCTGTTCGTGAACTTCCGTGGCGGGTCCCTCACCCGCCAGGGGCTCTACAAGATCGTGCGCCGCCACGCCCAGGCGGCCGGGCTCGCCGACCGGATGAGCCCGCATACGCTGCGCCACACCTTTGCCACCCACCTGCTGGCGGGGGGCTGCGACCTGCGCTCCGTCCAGGAGATGCTGGGCCACGCCGACGTCTCGACGACCCAGCTCTACACGCAGCTGTCGAGCGACCGCCTGAAGGACGTCTACTTCCGCGCGCACCCACGTGCCACCACGCCGAGCGTCCCGCGTCGCGCCCCATAGGGGGCGTTCCGGGACGTTCGCGCGCTAGCGTCAAAGGGGTGCCCGAGCTCCCCGAGGTAGAGACGATCCGCCGCCAGCTCGCGCCCGCGCTCGAGGGCCGCGTGCTCGAGAGCGTGGCGGTGCTGGACGCCCGCTGGTGCGAGCCCGCCGCCCCGGCCGAAGTGGAGGACGCGCTGCGCGGGCGGCGCATCGAGCGCGCGGCCCGGCGCGGCAAGTACCTGGTGCTCGAGCTGGAGGACGACGTTCATCTCGTGATGCACCTGCGCATGACGGGGAACCTGCTGCTGGTCCGTTCCGAGGACGACCACCCCCAGCGCCCGCACCTGCGCGTCCGCATCGGGCTGGACTCGGGCAAGCGGCTCCTGTTCGTGGACGTGCGCCGCTTCGGCACCGGCGTGGTGCTGCTCGGCTCCGCCGCGCGCGCCGCCTAGTGCGACGCCGGGTTGGGGGTCGAGCCGCTCTCGCCCGGCTTCACGGGCGAAGCCCTGCGGGCGCTGGCGCGCGGCCGCCGCGCCCCGGTAAAGGCGTTCCTCCTGAGCCAGGAGCGGATCGCGGGCGTGGGAAACATCTATGCGGACGAGGCCCTGTTCAGGGCCCGCATCCATCCGCTGCGCCCGGTGGGCACGCTGCGTCCGGCACAGGTCGAGGCCCTGCGCGAGGCCGTGGTGGACTCGCTCGAGGCCGGCATCGACTCGCGCGGCGCCACGATCGACGACTTCCGCAACGCGGATGGCGCGCGCGGCAGCTTCCAGGAGCGCTTTCTGGTCCACCGCCGCGAGGGCGAGGCATGCCCGGTGTGCGGAACCCCGATCAGGAAGCTGCGCGCCGCCGGGCGCGGCACCTACGTCTGCGAACGGTGTCAGCCGAAGCCGCGCGTCCGCCGGCGCCTTCCACGCGCCGCAGGCGCGAACTAGGGTTGGCGCTGAACAACCCGGGAGGGGGACCTGGCGGAAGCGCGCGTCATCAAGGTGGACCTAGCGGCGCTGACGCGCGACGACGGGTCGTTCCGGACGATGCTGACCTGGGGCGATCCGGTGTCCGTGATCGACGAGGACGCGGGGCGCGTCAGGGTCGAGATCACCGACTACATCGAGGAACCCGACGGCAGCATCGTGCCCAAGACCAGCGTCGGGTTCGTCAAGCGCAAGCTCGGCTCACGCAACGTCACCGGGCCGGCCGCGCAGTCGAGCGTCCTGAAGATCGACTTCGTCGACGTCCAGCAGGGAGACGGCGCCCTGATCCAGACACCGGCGGGCCGGACCATCACTCTCGACGGCGGCGACAACGTGCTGTTCGCGCGGTATCTGGCGTCCCGCTTTCGCAACACGAGCGATACGGCTCCGAGGGAGATCGACGCCATGGTCGTGAGCCACGGCGACGCCGACCACTTCGCCGGGCTGACCGAGGTCTTCGACTCGGAGACGAACCAGCACCCGGAGAAGCGGCTGTTCGTGCACCCCGCCCGGGTCTTCCACAACGGACTCGTCAAGCGCCCCTCGTCGGTGTCCGAGGCGAAGAGCCTCGGGGCTACGACGAAGGTCGGTACGGACACGATCATCACCGGGCTAGAAACCGATCTCCGCGACATGCCCGACAGCGAGATGAACACCTACTTCCGGGCTTGGAAGCGGGCACTCAAGGCGTGGACGGCGCGCGGTCCGATCCAATTCCGTCACCTCCTGCAGGGTGACGACGACGGCTTCGACTTCCTCACCCCGGAGGGCATCGGCGTGGAGGTGCTCGGCCCGATCCTCACCACCAAGGACGGGGTGAGCGGCCTGCGGTTCCTCGGCGCCCCGCGCAAGGGTGCCCAGATCGGCCCTCTCACCGAGGAGGACTTCAGCGGCCTGGATGCCTCTCACACGATCAACGGTCACTCGATCGTCTTGCGGCTGAGCTTCGGGCGCTGGCGCATGCTGTTCGCCGGCGACCTCAATACACAGGCCGAGCAATCGCTGCTGGCCGACGATGCCGCGGGCCGGATCGACCTCGAATCGGAGGTCTTCAAGGTCCCCCACCACGGGTCGGCGGAGTTCTCCGCCGAGTTCCTGGGGGCCGTATCACCCGTGGTGTCCGTGGTGTCCTCCGGGGACGAGAGCGCGCGCAAGGAGTACATGCACCCGCGCGGCACGCTCATGGGCGCGCTGGGAAAGGCCGGGCGCGACGGGTCACAGCCGCTGGTCTTCGTGACCGAGCTGGTGGCCTTCTTCGAGACCGTCGGCTGGGTACGTCCCGATGCGGCGAAAGGCGTCGATAGCAAGCCTCCGAAGGGCAGGGACAAGAACTTTTTCGCCTTCCGCCGCACCGCCTACGGTCTGGTGCGCGTGCGCACCGATGGCGAGCGCCTACTGGTCTGCACCGATTCCGGGCAAAGCCGGCTCAAGGAGGCCTACGCATACACGGCGACCGGGACGGGCCAGATCGTCCCCGCCGAGGTGCGCAAGGCGTAGGGCGAGGCCGGCCGACCTACGGAGACATCAGCTCCGCCGAGCGGACGCGACCGGCTCGCAAGTGGACGACCAACAGCTCGGATCCGGCCTGATCCACGGTCCGCGCCGGGCCCACGACCCACTGCCACCGGGTTTCGAGCGAGAGGGCGGGCCTGCCGAGTAGGCGCCGGACCGCTTCCGCCCTGCGACCGACCAGAACGCGGCAGCGGACCAGCCCGTAGGCCAGCACCTGGCGCGGGGTCAGCCGAGCCTCTCCGAGGACGCGCCGCCGCGCCCATACGCGGCGGTGGAAGTGGAAGCGAGCGCAGTTCAGGTTGCGGGCCAGGTCGAGTCCGAAAGCGAGCCGCGCTCTACGCGGAGCAAGATCCGTGTCCGCTGGAAGCACGGGGGCCGGCTCCGTGGCTCTCGGCTCCGTCGCTCTCGAACGATGCTGTGAGCCGCCGCAGCCCGTGGCAATCACGAGCGAGGCGAAGACGAGCGCGGCGGCTCGCACGGCTAGGCGGCGAGCAGGTCCGGCAGGGTGCCGTCGCGGTCCGCCTCGAGGAGCTCGCGAAAGCCCCCGATCGAGCGCTCGCCTACCACGATCTGGGGGAAGGTCATCTGGCCGGTGAGGGCGACGAGGTCCGCACGGCCGGCGGGATCCTTGGCGAGGTTGACCTCGCGGTAATCGATCCCCCGAGCCTTGAGAAGCGCCTTCGCCTGGCGACAGAAGCCGCACGGGTCCGTGGTGTACAGGGTGACCCCGTTCCTGTCCGGCATCCTCCTCAGAGTGTAAGTGTGGCCGGGTCCTTCAAGACCGAGGCGGTCGTGCTGCGCTCCATCCGCTACGGGGAGGCCGACCGCGTGCTTCATCTCTACACCGCCGACCACGGGCGGCTCGGGGCGGTGGCCAAGGGAGTGCGCCGTGTGCGCTCGCGGCTGGGCGGGCGGCTAGAGCCGCTCAGCCGGGTCCGGCTCGTTCTCCACGAGGGGCGCGGGGAGCTCTGCACCGTCACACAGGTGGACACGGTGCACGCCCACGCCGCGCTGCGGGAGCGCCGCGCGTCGATCGAGCGCGCCACTCAGGCGTGCGATGCCGTGCTGCGCCTCTTCGACGCGGCCGAGGCGAACCGACCCGCCTACAACCTCCTCTGCCACGAGCTCGCGCTGCTCGACGCCGACCCCGGGGTCGCCACCCGCGCGCAGGCCCTCGCCTTCCGGATGAAGCTGCTCCTGGCCGCCGGGTTCGCGCCCGAGCTCGTCTCGTGCGCCTCCTGTGGCGAGACCGAGCACCTGGGCGCGTTCTCCCCGAGCGCGGGCGGAGTGGTCTGCGCGGGCTGCGAGGCTGGCTCGTTCCCGCTCGCCGCCGAGGCTCACGCGTTCCTCGTGGGGGCCCTGACCCGCCCGCTCTCCGACACGCCGGAGGCGCCCGACCGCGCCCTCGCCCAGGCCGACCGCGCGATCGGGGAGACGCTCGAGCACCACGCTCACGTCCGGTTGCGGCGGGTCGCCTGACCGGCCGACGACTACGATGCCGCCGTGGAGGTAGCCACCGGCACCAAGTACGTCTACGAGTTCGCCGAGGGCTCGAAGGACATGCGCGAGCTGCTGGGCGGCAAGGGCGCCAACGTGGCCGAGATGACCCGCGTGCTCGGCCCGGAGCGGGTGCCGGCCGGGTTCACCATCACCACCGAGGCGTGCGTCGCCTACATGGAGGCGGGCCAGTTCCCGGAGGGGCTCGACGAGCAGGTGGCCGAGGCGCTCGGGCGGCTCGAGGAGCAGGCAGGGAAGCGGCTCGGCGATCCGGACGACCCCCTGCTCGTGTCCGTGCGCTCGGGGGCGCGGGAGTCGATGCCGGGGATGCTCGACACGGTCCTGAACCTCGGCCTGGGCGACGACTCGGTCAAGGGCCTCCCGGACGAGCGTTTCGCGTGGGACTCCTACCGCCGCTTCGCCCAGATGTTCGGGAATGTCTGCCGCGGGATCCCGGGCGAGCGCTACGAGGACCTGATCAAGAAGCGCAAGGGCGAGGCGGGCGTGAAGGAGGACGTGGAGCTCGGGGTGGAGGACCTGCGCGCGCTGACAGATGAGTTCAAGCGCGTCTTCCGCGAGGAGACGGACGAGGAGTTCCCGCAGGACCCCAAGGAGCAGCTGCGCCAGGCCATCCGCGCCGTGTTCGACTCGTGGACCGGCGAGCGGGCCGTGAGCTACCGCCGCATCAACCGCATCCCCGACGACTGGGGCACCGCGGTGAACGTTCAGCAGATGGTCTTCGGGAACCGCGGCGAGACCTCGTGCAGCGGCGTGGCCTTCTCACGCGACGAGATCACCGGGGAGCCGACCCCCTCGGGCGACGTCCTGCCGAACGCCCAGGGCGAGGACGTGGTGTCGGGAGTGCGCACGCCGCGCGACCTCCACGACATTAAGGAGGCCATGCCCGAGGCCTACGAGGAGCTGATGGAGATCCTCCGCACCCTGGAGGGCCACTACCGGGACATGCAAGACACCGAGTTCACGGTGGAGGAGGGCCGGCTCTACATGCTCCAGACCCGGAACGCGAAGCGGCCCGCCCAGGCCGCGGTGCGATTCGCGGTCGACGCCGTGTCCGAAGGGCTGCTCGATCGGGCCGAGGCGATCGCGACGATCGACCCGGACCGGCTCGACGCCCTGCTGCACAAGACCTTCGCCCGCGACGCCGAGTTCGACGTCCTGGCCGAGGGGGTGCCCGCCTCCCCCGGAGCCGCCAAGGGAGCGATCGTCTTCAGCGCCGAGGACGCGGTGAGCGCCGCCGAGGACGGCCGCGCGGTGATCCTCGTGCGGCCGTTCACGGAGGCCGACGATGTGGCCGGCTTCCACGCCGCGAAGGGCATCCTCACCTCGGAGGGCGGCAAGGCGAGCCACGCTGCCCTCGTCGCGCGGGGGATGGGCAAGCCGTGCGTCTCCGGCGCGTCGGCCCTCGAGATCGACCTCGCCGCGAAGGAGGTGCGCGTGGGGGAGACGACGCTTCGGGAGGGCGACCCGATCGCGCTCGACGGCACCGCGGGGGTTGTGACCACCGACGACGTGCCGCTCCAGGATCCCGAGATGAGCGAGCAGTTCGAGACCGTGCTCGACTGGTCCGACGAGCTGCGCACGCTCGGCGTGCGGGCCAACGCCGACGCACCGGAGGACGCACGCCGCGCTCGCGAGTTCGGCGCAGAGGGCATCGGCCTCTGCCGCACCGAGCACATGTTCATCGCGGCGGACCGCCAGCCGAAGATGCGCGCGATGATCATGGCGGACTCGGAGGAGGACCGCCGCAGGGCCCTGGACGAACTGCTGCCGCTCCAGCAGGAGGACTTCCAGGGCCTGTTCGAGGAGATGCGCGGCCTCCCGGTCACGATTCGGCTGCTCGACCCGCCGCTCCACGAGTTCCTCCCGGACGCCGAGGAGGTGACGCAGGAGGTGGAGCGGGCGCGCATCGAGCAGAGCGACGACCTGGAGGAGCTGGAGCGGACGCTCGAGCGGGTGCACGCACTCGAGGAGACGAACCCGATGCTCGGTACGCGCGGTGTGCGGCTCGGCGTCCTCCACCCGGAGATCTACGAGATGCAGGCGCGGGCGATCTTCCGCGCGGCGCTCGCCATGCGGGCGCCCCCACTGCTCGAGGTGATGATCCCGCTGGTCGCCTACGAGCGGGAGCTGGAGCTGATCCGCGGGCTCGTGGAGCGCGTTGCGAAGGAGGAGGGCGCCGATGGGCTGGACATCGCGATCGGCACGATGATCGAGCTGCCGCGCGCCTGCTTCGCGGCCGACCGGATCGCCTCGGTCGCCGACTTCTTCTCCTTTGGCACCAACGACCTCACCCAGACGGCGCTCGGATTCTCACGCGACGACGTGGAGGGCAAGTTCCTGGCCCGCTACATCGAGACGAAGATCCTCGATCGCTCGCCGTTCGAGACGATCGACAAGCCTGGTGTGGGCTGGCTCGTGCGGCTGGCTGCCTGGACGGGCCGGGAGGCGAAGCCCCATCTGAAGCTCGGCATCTGCGGGGAGCACGGGGGCGATCCCGAGTCGATCGCTTTCTTCCACGGGGCGGGACTGGATTACGTGAGCTGCTCTCCCTACCGCGTGCCGATCGCCCGGGTCGCCGCCGCCCAGGCGGCGGCCGGCTCGTAGCCCGTGCCCGCCACGGTCGACGCCTTCCGCGAACGCGTGGAGCGGCTCGAGCGCGACCTGCTCGCCCCTCAGGCCACCCGCTCTTATCCGGCACAGCGGGACCGGGACGAGCCGGACTCCGAGCACCGGACGCCGTTCCAGCGCGACCGGGACCGGATCGTGCACTCGAAGGCCTTCCGACGCCTCAAGCACAAGACGCAGGTCTTCATCTCGCCCGAGGACGACCACTACCGCACCCGGCTCACCCACACACTCGAGACCTGCGGGATCGCCCGCAACGTCGCCCGGGCACTCGGGCTGAACGAGGACCTCACGGAGGCCATCGGCCTGGGCCACGACCTGGGCCATGCCCCCTTCGGCCACGTCGGCGAGGCGGTGCTCGACGCCCGCATGCGCGAGTGCTACGGCACCCGCTTCAGGCATAACGAGCACTCGCTGCGGGTGGTCGAGCGGCTCGAGCGCGACGGCCAGGGCCTCAATCTGACCGAGCCGGTGCGCGACGGCATCCTCCGCCACACGGGGCCCGGGCGCCCGGCGACCCCGGAGGGGCGGATCGTTCGGCTCGTTGACCGAATCGCCTACATCAACCACGACATCGACGACGCGCTGCGCGCCGGCGTGTTGGCCCCGGACGAGCTGCCGCGGGCGGAGATCGACCTGCTTGGCTCTACGGGATCGGAGCGGATCGAGACGCTGGTCCGCGACGTGCTCGAGCACTCCGCGGGGAGCCAGGACGTCTCGCAGTCCGACGAGGTGGGCGGGGCCATGCTCCGCCTGCGCGAGTTCATGTTCGAGCGCGTCTATCTCGGACCGGCGGCGCAGCGGGAGCGACCCCGGATCGAGCGCATGCTGCGCGCGCTGTTCGAGCACTATGCGGAGAATCCGCCGCCGCCCCAGGCCGCGGGCGCGTCAGAGGCCGACCGCGTACTCGACTATCTGGCGGGGATGACGGACCGCTACGCGATTCGCGTTTTTTCGGACCTTTCGGTGCCCCAAGGGTTTTAGTAAGCGTGTACACGCGCGATTCGATCGACCGCGTGCGCGAATCCGTGGACATGGTGGCGCTGGTCGGCGCGCGTACGGACCTGCGCCGCGTGGGATCGCGCTGGGTGGGGCTGTGCCCCTTCCACGACGAGCGCACGCCCTCGTTCTCCGTCAATGCCGAGGACAGGCTCTACTACTGCTTCGGCTGCGGCGCGAAGGGCGACGCGATCGGATTCGTCCGCGAGACCGAGGCGCTCGACTTCCCGGGCGCGGTGGAGCTCCTGGCCGAGCGCACCGGGGTCGAGCTCGAGCGCGAGAAGGAGGATCCGCGCGAGGAGGAGCGCCGGCGCCGGCGCGAGCGGCTTCTCGCGCTGCTCGAGCGCGGCGCCCGCTTCTATGAGGCCTACCTGTGGGAGTCGGCCGAGGGAGAGCGGGCGCGGAAGTACCTCGCAGGGCGCGGGCTTTCCGAGGAGACCCTGCGGGCCTTCGGCGTCGGTTACTCACCCAAGGCCTGGGACCGCGTGATCACCGGCGCCCAGCGGGACGGCTTCCGCCCGGAGGAGCTCGTCGCGGTGGACCTCGCCCAGCGGCGTCGCGATGGCTCGGGCATCTACGACCGCTTCCGGGGGCGGATCATGTTCCCGCTCGCGGACGCTCGAGGCCGGGTACTCGGGTTCGGGGCCCGCTCGCTGGCGGAGGACGGGGCCGGGCCCAAGTACCTGAACACCGCCGAGGGCGAGCTCTACCACAAGGGCCGCCAGCTTTTCGGCATCCAGCTGGCGCGGGCCGCGGCCGCGCGCGAGGGGCGAGTGGTGGTGGTCGAGGGCTACACGGACGTGCTGGCGCTCCATCAGGCCGGCGTGCGCGAGGCCGTGGCGATTATGGGGACGGCGTTGACCCAGGAGCAGCTCGCGGAGCTGTCGAGGGCCGCCGGGACCATCGTGCTGGCGCTAGACGCCGACCGCTCCGGCCGGGAGGCGATGCTGCGGGCCGCGCGCGGGGCGGAGGACCGCGGTGTGGAGTTGCTCGTGGTGGACATGCCGGAGGGCGCCGATCCGGCCGAGCTGGTCGCGAGCGAGGGCGCGGATGCCTTTCTAGAGCGGATCTCGGGTGCGGGATCGGTGCTTGAACTTCAGGTTCGCCGGGTAATTGCCGATGCCAATCTGGACACGCCGGCGGGAAGGGATCGCGCCCTCGAGGAGGTGCGCCCTCTTGTTGCAGCGAGCCCCGAACGGAGCGCGGTGCGCGATCATCTTGTCCGCCTCGTGTCGGACAGGTTGGACGTGCCAGTGGATTACGTCACGACAGCACTTGCTTCGAGGCCGCGGCGGCGCACGGCCCCGGAGCCCGCGGCGCCGGGCTCGATCGGCGCTGCATCGCTCGCCTCGGAGCGGGCCTTTCTCGCGATGTGCGCGGCCGGCGGCGAGCTGGGCCGGCGCTACCTCGAGCGGTTGGACGACGGCCACCTGTCGTCCGAGACGGCCCGGCGGGCGCTCGCGCATCTGCGTGATACCTTCGATGATCCGTTGGCAGGGCTACCCGAGGACGACCCGGCCCTTGCGGCGCTTGTCACCGGGGCGGTCGTCGAGCCGCAGCCCGTCTCCGAGGGGGTCCTGCGGATGAGCTTTCTCCAACTCGAGGGCCGTCGCATCGAGCGCGAGCTTCGGCGGGCGAGCGAGGAGCGCGACCTGCACCGCCAGGACGAGCTCGCGACGGCGCGCCAGCGCGTCCGCTCAGAGATGGATGCCGTGATGGGACAGACCACATGACAGAGGACGAGCGCGACTTCTCGCTGAACGGGGAGGAAGGCCCGCCCGCCGAGCTCGGCGCGGGGAGCTCCCCCGAGGAGTCGTACGACCTCTACGACGAGGGCGGCGTCGTCACCGCGGGCCTCCCCGTCGCGCCGCCCGAGCACGGCGCGGAGGACGCGGTGCGCCTCTACCTCCGCTCGATCGGCCGAGTTCCGCTCTTGACCCGCGAGGACGAGGTGCGGCTCGCGAAGCGCGTCGAGCAGAACGACATGGCGGCCAAGAACTCGCTGATCGAGGCGAACCTCCGGCTCGTCGTCTCGATCGCGAAGCGCTACACCGGCCGCGGCCTGACCCTCCTGGACCTGATCCAGGAGGGGAACCTGGGCCTGATCCGGGCGGTCGAGAAGTTCGACTGGCGCCGCGGCTTCAAGTTCTCGACCTACGCCACGTGGTGGATCCGCCAGGCGATCACCCGGGCGCTGGCCGACCAGTCGCGCACGATCCGCATCCCTGTGCACATGGTGGAGCGCATGAACCGCGTGGCCCGCGCGAAGCGCCAGCTGATGCAGAAGCACAACCGCGAGCCCAGCCCCGAGGAGATCGCAGAGCTCGTGGAGATGGCGCCGAAGAAGGTCGAGGAGATCCTGAAGCTGGGCCAGGAGCCGGTCTCGCTCGAGGCGCCGGTGGGCACGGAGGAGGGCGACGCGTCCCTAGGCGACTTCATCGAGGACTCCGCCGGCGACCGCCCCCTCGAGATCGTGGCCAACCGGATCCGCGACGCCGACCTGCAGCGCGTGCTCGACTCCCTCCCGTGGCGCGAGCGGCGCGTGATCGAGCTCCGCTACGGCCTGGTCGACGAGGGCCCCCTGACCCTCGAGGACATCGGCAAGGAGGTCGGCGTGACCCGCGAGCGGGTGCGCCAGATCGAGTCCAAGACCCTGGCGATGCTGAAGAGCTCCGGGGAGGCGGACCGCCTGGAGGGGACGACGGAAGAGGGCTGATCCGCCGCGCGGCGCGGAGCCCGAGTCGTCCGCTGCGGGTGGGGGTCCCTGACTTTACGTCAATATCGCTGACGGAAACTCAGGGACCCCCGCCACGGAGTACGGGATCGGGCGCCGGCGGCTATCGTGGACCCGGCTGGCGGTAAAGCCACGGTGCGGAGTAGCTCAATCGGCAGAGCAGCGCCCTGTTAAGGCGATGGTTGTGGGTTCGAGTCCCACCTCCGCAGTTCTCAGTGCGGCGTGAGCCGCTCGAGTGAGTCGGGGGCGCGCGCCGCGCCGTCGTTCTCCCGCGCCCAGGCCGCCAGCTCGCCCGCGCGGCGCCCGTAGGCCGGATCCGCCAGCAGCCGGCGGACTGCCAGGCGGACTCCGCGGGGGGTGATGAGGCGACGGGGGATGGAGACGCCGGCGCCGGCCCAGGCCACGCGGGCGGCGTTCTCGGCCTGGTCGCCCGCCTCGGGGCAGCCCACGATGGGTGTACCGGAGGCGAGTGCCCGCGCCACGGTGCCGTGACCGGTGTGACAGATCACCGCGTCGGCGCGGGGAAAGCTCCTGGCGTAGGAGATCCAGTCGACGAGCTTCGCGCGCCGCGGCAGCGGGAGGGGGAGGGGAGGCTCCCGCCGGTTGGCGGTGGCGAGCACGCGGACCGGCTCGCCCGCCAGCCCCTCGAGGGCCGCCCGAAGCATTTTGTGGGTCGGGTCCTGCGAGGTGCTCGGCGCCACGACCACCAGTGGGTCGGAGCCGGGCGGGGGCTCCACCTCCTCGAAGGGTTGCTCCCAGAGCAGGGGGCCGGTCACGGCGGCCCAGTCCGGCCACGGCGAACGGGGGTACTCGAGGTCCGGGAAGGTCGCCACCAGGGCCAGACGCCGCGAGATGCCGCCGTGGACGTGGTCGAGCGGCGGCAGCCCGAGCCGGGCCCGGCAGCCGTTCAGCTCCTCGCGGCCCCGCTTCTCGCCCAGCGAGAGCAGCGGTCGCAGCCCCGTCCAGAGCCCGCGGCCGACCGCCGTGCGGGGAAGGCGGGCTCCGACCGAGTAAGGCGGGAAGCCCGGCGAGAAGATGGGCAGCACGTGGGGGATCAGGGTGACCCAGGGGCGGTCCTCGAGCTCGGCCGCGAGGCCCGCGGCGATCGTGAGGATGTCCGCCACCACCGCGTCGGGCTCGAGCTCCGAGATCAACGGGCGGGTCTCGCGTGCCGCGCGGACCGCGGCCTGGTACGGCTTGAGCGGGCGGTCGGGGGTGGGGAAGACCTCGTATTCCGGCGCGGCGGCGAAGCGCATCCCCTCCCGCTCCACGTGCTCCCGCCAATGGCGCCAGGTCTGGAGGCAGACCTCGTGGCCCCGGCTTGCCAGCTCGCGCCCGAGCGCGATGGCGGGGAAGGCGTGGCCCGCGTCGCCGAAGGCCGCGAGCAGGTAGCGGCGCCTCGGGGCGCCGGGGCTCAGACCAGCTCCGCGAGCTCGCGGATCATCGCCTTGCGAGCCTCGGGCTCGACCGCCACGGGAGTGGTGATGAGGGTCCCGACGCCGGCGTCCCGGTATACCTCGAGCCGCTCCTTGATCCGCTCCGCGGGACCGCAGAGGCAGGTCATGTCGACCAGCTCGGGCGGCAGCGCGGCGGCGGCCTCCTGCTTCTTCCCCGAGAGATAGAGGTCCTGGACCTCGTCGGCTGTCTCCTCGAACCCGTAGCGCCGCACCAGAGCGTTGTAGAAGTTCTGCCTGCGCGAGCCCATCCCGCCCACGTACAGGGCGAGGAAGGGGCGCATCACGTCACGGGCACGGTCGAGGTCGTCGTCGATGCACACGTTCGTATTGGGGGCGATGTCGAAGCCGTCGAGCGCCCGCCCCGCCCGCGCGGCGCCCTCTTCGAGCAACTCCCGCGAGTCTCCGACGTGCTCCGGCGAGAAGAACGTGGGCATCCAGCCGTCGGCGATCTCCCCGGTGAGCGTGGTGTTCTTGGGCCCGATCGCCGCGATGTAGATCGGGATCCGCTCCTGCACCGTGCCGATCATCAGCTTCAGCGCCTTGCCCGGCCCGTCCGGGAGCGGGAGCTCGTAGGTCTCGCCGTGGTACTCGAGTCGCTCCCGGGCCAGCGCCTTGCGGAGGATCTCGACGTACTCGCGCGTGCGCTGGAGCTGCTTGGCGAAGCGCTGCCCGTGCCAGCCCTCTGCGACCTGGGGTCCGGAGGACCCGATGCCGAGGATCACACGTCCGTTCGAGAGATGGTCGAGGGTGGCGGCGGTCATGGCGGTCATGGCGGGCGAGCGCGCGGGCATCTGGAAGATGGCCGAGCCGAGGCGGATGCGCTCGGTCTGGCCGGCGATCCAGGCGAGCACGGTGGCGGCGTCCGAGCCGTAGGCCTCGGCCGCCCAGACCGAGTCGTACCCCGCCGACTCAGCCTCCTTGACCAGCTCGAGCTGCTGGTCGGCGGTCAGCCCCAGTCCCCAGTAGCCGACGTGCAGCCCCAAGCGCATAGGTGCAGGTGTGCTTTCAGCGGCGAGGGGGCGGCTTGCGAGCGCAATCGGTCCCCCGTACCCTCTTCGGGATCCTATGAGACGGAGGCGCCGACCGGCCCACGAGCTGCGCATCGCGGTGGACTGCCTGCCGCTCGACACGCGCCGGGCCATGCTCGCCGGCATCGAGTCGAACCGCATCATCGTGGGCGCCTACGTCGACCGCAAGGGCGGCGTCTGCCCGATGCTCGCGGCCCACCGCAACGGCGGCCGGACCAACCTGGCGAGCTTCGCGCGCGCCTGGGACCGCTACACGAAGGCGAACGGCAGGCCGCGCCCGGCAACCGAGCGCGAGCTCCGGACCCTGACGGTGATGCTCGAGGCGAGCATCGCGATCGACGACGGCGGCGCCGATGAGCTCCGGGCGGTCGCGGCGGAGCACCGGGCGGCGAAGGCCCGCCGACCGCGCGCCGAGACCGGCGAGCGGGACCGGACCGCCGAGCTGCACCACCGCCACGGCTGGTCCTGGCTCCGGCCGTTCCGCCGCCTCGACGATTACGAGCGCGCCCTGCGCGAGGTCGAGCCCGACCGGGGGCGGGAGCGCGAGCGCCA
>JBKPFJ010000227.1:0-20490 GCA_046728795.1 Actinomycetota bacterium
CCTGCGAGCGTCACTCGTGCTTTGCGTGAATCCTGGCACCGGACGTTCGACGTGCTCTGGCTATTGGAGGAGCTGGGCGGCGTTGAGAGCCTCGTCGGCATCCGAGAAGCCCTTGCGATACGCGATCTTGCCGTTCCGCACGGTGTAGAGCTCTGAGTGCCGCTCGTTCACTTCGAGTCGCAGCTCAGCCCACTCGGCGAGGTGCTCAACGATTGCGTCGAGCCCACGCGAAATCTTCCCGTCGGGGATGTTCGTCCCGTCCCACACGACGTCCGGTGCGAACGCGGACAGAGCGGCCTCAAAGTCGTTGCGCAGGAACGCCTCCCACATGGCGCTCACGACGACGACGTTTTCGCTCTGACATGGCGCTGTCCAGTATCGCGCCGTTGCCCGTGTCAGCCGAGAGCAGGCGTCCGCCGCTCAGAGAGTCCGAACCGGCTGAAGCCGGCATGCGGGCGGTGAACGATCACGTCGCCGGACCCGAGCAGGCGCACCTTGTCCTGCAGCTGTTCAAGCGCCTTCTCGCTCGGGTCCCCATAGATGTGGATGGACGACAGCGTGAGCAGCTCGGCGAACCTTGCGAAGCGAGGTCCGGCCACTTCCAGATGATGGTCGAGCGACGCGGAGTCGGCATGCACGTGCATGACTGTCATCTGCCTACCGTCCTCGCTGAAGAAGGTGTTGTATGAGATGAGCTGGCGCTCACTCTCCTCGACGAAGTCCGCCAGCGCCCGAATCCCGTCCCTCAGCGGCCCAAGCGCCCCCTCACGCACCTCCGACGTATCGACGTATACGAGCGGCTGCATATCACCCTCCCGGGTTTGCTTGGTTGATGCCCGTCCGAGATCACGACTGCCAATTCCACCCTACGCCGCTATCGCAATGCGCGAGAAACAGCAGGGTACGGATGAGATCGACAGCCTTCACCCCGGGCAGTCTCATCGAGCTCCGCCTCTCAGCCGACGACACGATCAAACACCACGCGTCGACCCCTCAGGTGCCCTCGAGACGTCCTAGGAGCGGTTGCCCCGTGTGCCCGATGAGTCGCTGGCCGCGCTGCGCCGGCTCGTCCGGGAGGTGCCCCCGCTTCGATAGGGAAGCAGGTAGGGTCGGCCGGACCTCGACCACCAAGGAGGGCGTCGTGCACGCGGTCGCCGTGAGAGTCACGATCCACGACTTCGAGGAGGGGCTGAAGTTCTTGCGGGAGGAGGCCGTGCCGCGCGTCTCACAGGCGCCCGGCTTCGTCGCTGGCTACTGGGTCAGAATCGCGGAGGACAGGGGCACGGCGATGGTCGTCTTCGAGTCCGAGGAAGCTGCGCGGGCCGCTGCGGAGCAGATCGCCGCGGTGCCAAGCGGCGCGGTCACACTGGACAGCGTCGATGTCGGGGAGGTCGTCGCACACGCCTGACCTCAGGACCTACCCGGCAGCTCTCCCGGCGGGTCTGAGGGCGCGATACTGGCCGGTCGGTGTCAGGCTCGTCGATCACGGGCCGGTTGTGTCCGACCCGGCCGGTAGGTCCCCGGTACGGCAGCGGGCTGACTCAGATACTGGCTGTCGTCTTGGGACTGACCTGCATCGCGTCGTGTCGCCCGCCGCCGCCCGAGGATCGCCGGCGTGACTTGATAGGAGCGTGGCTCCGTCGAGCGTGCCGGACTTCATCAGCCGCCAGGTCTCGGCGCCGCGGGGCGTGTCCTGATCGCCCCAGCCGGAGGGGGATGAAGAGGTTGTAGGCGTGGGCCCCGTTCGTGGTGCGCGGGGCTCACGTCGTTCAAGGGGGCTCCATGTGTCCGCGATGTGTCCGACTCGGACACCCACGGCCGAAAGTCCCTGCAAGTCTGTGCGGACCTGTTCTCCCCAGCAGAGCCAAAACCCCAGGAAATGCGGGGTCCTGCGGGGTCGTGCGTTACGGTCCGCGCCATGTGCGGCATCGGCGCGATCCTCGATCCCGCGGGATCGGTCCCTCCCGAGGCGGCCGAGCGGATGGTCGCGGCGCTGCGCCACAGAGGGCCCGACGGCGAGGCGGTCACGCGGCTCGGCCCCGCCACGCTCGTGCACACGCGGCTGGCGATCGTGGACGTCGAGGGAGGCGACCAGCCCCTATACGCGGCCGGCGGAGAGGTCGCTGCCGTCGTGAACGGCGAGATCTACAACCATGAGCAGCTGCGCGACGGCCTTGCGCGGGCCGGCGATTCCTTCGGCAGCCGCTCGGACTGCGAGGCCGTGCCGCATTGCTACGCGGCCCGCGGCACGGGGGCCGTGCGCGAGCTGAACGGGATCTTCGCGTTTCTGCTGTGGGATGCGCGCGAGGAGCGACTCGTGTCGGCGCGCGACCCGTTCGGCGTGAAGCCCCTCTACTGGTGGTCGGACGGGGACAGGCTCCTCGTCGCCTCGGAGATCGGCGCGCTCCTCGCCTCCGGGCTGATCGAGCCGAGCGTGGACCCGGTGGGCCTCGACCACTTCCTCGCGTGCCGTTTCGTGCCCGCTCCGCGGACGCTCTTCGCCGGCGTCCGCAAGCTGCCCGCGGCGAGCCTGCTGGTGGCCGGGTCCGGTGCCGAGCGTCGCATGGAGAGCTACCGGGAGGCGCCCGGGGCGGCGCTGACCGAGGCGCCCGAGGAGCTCGCCGCCGAGGTCGCGACCCGCTTCACAGACGCCGTCGAGCGGCAGATGATGTCGGACGTCCCCTACGGCGCCTTCCTCAGCGGGGGCGTCGACTCCGCGGCTGTCGTCGCCGCGATGGCCCGCCGCGCCCCCGCCCCCCCGAGCACCTTCACGATCGGCTTCCCCGGCGCCGGGTCGACCTACGACGAGCGCGCCTACGCCGGCGAGAGCGCCCGCGTAATCGGCACGCGACACCGGGACACTGCGATGGTCGAGAGCGGCTTCCTCGAAGAGCTGGACCGCTCGGTGCCGCGCCTCGAGGAGCCCTGCGGCATCCCGAGCGCCGGGGCGCTGATGCAGCTCTCCCGGTTTGCCGCCCGCGAGGTGAAGGTCGTGCTCGCGGGACAGGGGGCGGACGAACCGCATGGCGGCTACGGCCGTCACCAGGCCGCGGCGATGCTCCGCCACCTGAGCCGCCTCCCGGCCGGGCTGGCGGGTCCGGCCGCCCGCGCCGCCGCCCTGGTCTCCCGCGGTTACCGCGCTGAGCGGGTGGCGCGGCTGCTCGGCGACCTGAGCGACGCGGAGCGGATCATGCGGCTCGCCGAGATCACGGATCAAAGCTTGCGCACGCGGCTTGTCGGCCGCGCGGGGGAAGAAGCGGAAGCGGAGCGGCTCGCGCTCGTGGGGGACGTGCTCGGCGACGTGTCGGACCGCGATCTGCTCGATCAGGCCCTCTACGTGGACACTCACGTTTTCCTGCCCGACGGCATTCTGCTCTGCAACGACAAGATGTCGATGGCCGCCAGCCTCGAGCTGCGCGTGCCGTTCCTCGATCGCGAGCTGATGGCGTTCGTCGAGCGCATCCCCGCCCGCCTGCGGGTGCGCCCAGGCAGCGGCAAGCGCCTCCACCGCCTGGCCATGGGGCACCTGCTTCCGCCGGAGATCACGGGCCGCCCGAAGCACGGCTTCGCCACGCCCTACGACCGCTGGCTGCGCGAGTCGCTCGGTGAGGAGGTGGAGCGTCGCTACTCCGCCGGGTCGCCGATGTCGGCGCTGCTCGACCCGGCCACGGTTGCGTCCCTCGTCGGCGAGCATCGGCGGGGGCGCGCGGACCGCAAGAACGTCCTCTATTGCCTGCTCGAGCTGTCGGAGTGGCACCGGGCCTTCATCGAGGCGCGCGAGCCCGCGCTGGCGTGAGAAGAAGGATCCTCTACGTCCACAACCGCAAGGCGAGCTTCGTGGCGATCGACCGTGAGATCCTCGCCGAGCGCTACGAGATAGAGGACCTCTACCAGCCGGGCCGCCTCCCGAACCCTGCCGCCGTCCTACGCGGGGTGCTCCGCGCCGACCTGGTGTTCGGCTGGTTCGCCAACTGGCACACCTTCTTCCCGATCACGCTCGCCTGGCTATCGCGCAAGCCCTCTGTCCTCGTGATCGGGGGCTTCGACACCGCGAACATGCCGGATATCGGCTACGGCCATCAGCGGGGTGGCCTGCGGCGCTGGGCGAGTCGCTGGATCATGCGGCGCGCGGGGCGGCTCGTGACGAACTCGGACTACTCGCTGAGCGAGATCGCGCGCAACACGCAGATCCCGCGCGAGCGGGTGACCGTCGTGCACCACGGCGTGCCGGACCCCTTCGGGGAGCTTCCCTCCGGACCCAAGGACCGGCTCGCGCTGAACGTCGGAGCCGTGGACCGGACCACCCTCGTGCAGAAGGGCCAGATCCCCTTCGTGGAGGCGGCCGCACAGCTGCCCGACGTCCGCTTCGTGCTCGCGGGCAGGTGGCTCGACGGGGCGGTCGAGCGGCTTCGCGAGCTGGCCGGCCCGAACGTGGAGCTGACCGGCTGGGTGACGGACGAAGAGCTTGACGATCTATACCGGCGCGCCGCGGTCTACGTGCAGGCGTCGCGGCACGAGGGCTTCGGGCTGGCCGTCGCCGAGGCAATGCTGGCCGGCTGCGTGCCGGTCGTGATGGACGTGACGGCGATGCCCGAAGTGGTGGGCGACGCGGGCGTGCTCATCTCCTCGCAGGAGGAGGTCGCCGAGGGCGTCCGCCGCGCGCTCGACGCCGGTCCCGACGCGCGCCGGAGGGCGCGCGAGCGGATCGTCTCCGCCTTCCCTATGGAGGCGCGCAGGAACGGGATCCTGCGGGTGGTGGACGAGGCGCTCGCGCCCCGCTGAATCCGCCGATCGGCTTTGTATTGTCGCCCCGATGGGCGAGCCGCGCGCGCGACGGGACGAGTTGCTGCTCGACCTCGGGGCACTCGTGTTCGAGCTCCACCGGCAGGGCCGCCGGGCGCCGGACCTGCTCACCGCCAAGGCGGCCGAGCTGGACGCCCTCGACGACGCGGAGCCCGAGGATGGGGAGACCGCCTGCTCGCGCTGCGGCGCCGCGGCGCACGCCGAGCAGCTGGTCTGCCTCGAATGTGGGGGCCGGATCGCCCTCGACGGGAACCCGCTCGAGAAAGCGGCCTGGGCCGCCGCGGAGCAGGCAGAGGCGGACCGGGAGCCACCGGCGCAGCGGCCGGCGCCGTCGAGCCCTCCGTCCGAGTCCCCGGGCGCCACGAACGGCGAGCCACCGTCGCAGGAAGCCCCGGCCCACGCGGTCGCGGACGGCTACTCGCCGCCTCCTTCAGCGCCCCCCGCCCGGCAGCCGTGGTGGCCCCAGGTGCTCGGCGGCATCTCCTTCGCGATCGGCGTGGGCGCGCTGACGCTCCTGATCCTGCTGGCGCTCGGCGGGAGCGGTTCGGAGGCGCCGAGACCGGAGGCGAGGCTTGGGGCCGCACCCGCGTCCTCCCTGCCACGCGCCTCGGACACGCCGGCGCGGCCCGCGCGGCGGAAGCGGCCCGCTGTGCCGGGCTGGAGCCACGGCAGCGGCTACACCGTGGTCCTCCTGACCACCGGGGACCTGGGCAGCGCGCGTCAGGCAGCGGAGCGGCTGCGTGGGCAGGGCGTACGCGCCGGGGTCCTGCGCAACGGCGGCTTCTGGCTCGTCTTCAGCGGTCGCTACAAGGACCGGGCCCTCGCCTACGGCGCGGCCAGGCGCCTGCGCGAGCGGCTCGGCGCGGCCTACGTGCAGTTCATCGAGCGCTGAGCTCCCAGAAGCGGCCCACCTGCTCTGCCGCGGCCTCGGTCAGCGCGTCGGCCGGCACTGAGCGGGGCGATCCACCCGCCGCGAGCGCGTCCATCGTCGCCGCCACCGACGTCGCCAGCGCGCTGACGTCGTAGCCGCCCTCGAGTACCGCCCCGCAGGGCACGCCGACGTCGTCGGCGAGCGCGCGCGCCCAGCGGGCCAGCTCCGCGAACGAGGACGTCTCGAGCAGGCAGTCCGCGAGCGGATCGTCGCGGTGCGCGTCGTACCCCGCCGAGACCAGCACGAGGTCGGGGGAGAACTCGCGCGCCGCCGGGACCACGAGGTGCTCGACCAGCGAAAGCCAGGTGCCCTCTCCCGATCCGGCGGGGACGGGCAGGTTGATCGAGTAGCCCTCGCCCTCGCCCTCGCCCGCGTCCGCGAGCGCTCCGGTGCCCGGGTAGAAGGGCCACTGGTGAAGGCTCGCGAACAGCACCTCGCGCGAGCCGTGGAAGATCGCGTTCGTCCCGTTCCCGTGATGGACGTCCCAGTCGAGGATGAACACGCGCCCGGCGCCGAGCTCGTCCAGCGCGTAGCGGGCGGCGATCGATACGTTGCCGAATAGGCAGAAGCCCATGGCGCGCGACCGCTCGGCGTGGTGGCCCGGTGGGCGGAGCAGCGAGAAGCCGGTCGGCGCCTCGCCACGCAGCAGCGCCTCGACAAGGGCACAGGCGCCGCCGGCGGAGTGCAGCGCCGCCCGCCACGAGCCGGGGCTCGTGGGAGTGTCGAGGTCGAAGGAGGCGCTCCGGGCGCTCAGCTCGCGAACCGCGTCCACGTGCAAGCGCGAATGCACGGCGAGGATCCGGTCGAGCTCAGCCTCCGGTGCCTCGCGCAGCTCCCAGCCCAGCCACTCCAGCGAGGAGAGCGCGGCCTCGACCGCGCGGATCCGGTCGGCGCGCTCTGGATGAGTGCCCGTGTCGTGCTCGAGCGAGGACGGATGGCGGAACAGGAGGGGGGCCGCGATCGCGTTACCGTACCCGGCCCGTTGACCGGCCAAGCTCGAACGCCGCTCCGGGCCGATGTCGCGGTCGTTGGGGCGGGCGCGGCGGGGTTATATGCCGCGCTCGCGGCGGCCCGTAAGGGCGCTAGCGTGGCGCTCGTCTCCCGCTCTCCGCTCGCGGAGACGGCGAGCTACTGGGCGCAGGGCGGAATCGCGGCGGCCCTGGCCGCGGAGGATTCGCCGGAGCGGCACCTCGAGGACACGCTCGCCGCTGGCCGGGGCGCGGCCCGCCGATCGGCCGTGCGGGTGCTGTGTGACGAGTCGCCGGCGTGCGTGCGCGACCTCCAGGGACTCGGCGTGCGCTTCGACGCGGATCGCCACGGGGCCCTGGCGCTCGGGCTCGAGGGCGGCCACGGCGTCCGGCGGATCGTCCACGCGGGCGGCGCGGCCACGGGGAGGCGCGTGACCCGCCAGCTGTCGGCGCTGGCGGCCACGAACGAGCGGATCGAGGTCCTCGAGCCCGTGACGGCGACGGCCCTCTGGCGGACGGAGGACCGCTGCATCGGCCTCCTCGGCCGCGACGGTGGCGGGGGACTCGTGCCCCTGCTTGCGCGCGGGACCGTGCTCGCCACCGGCGGCATGGCCGCGCTCTGGGAGCGCACCACGAATCCTCCGGGCGCGCTCGGCGCCGGCCTGTCCCTCGCCGCGGCGGCGGGGGCCGGCCTCGCCGACCTCGAGTTCATGCAGTTCCACCCCACCGCGCTCGCGGCCGGCACCCAGCGGGATGGCTTCCTGATCACGGAGGCCGTGCGCGGCGAGGGCGCAACGCTGCTCGACGAGCGCGGCGAGCGCTTCGTGGATGAGCTCGCCCCGCGAGACGAGGTTGCGCTGGCCATCGCGTCGCGACTGCGTGAGAGCGGCGGGCGGGCGGTCTCGCTCGACATGCGGGCGATCGACACGGAGCGCTTTCCCAACATCGCGGCGGCGCTCGCCGAGGTCGGGCTCGACCCGCGTCGAGACCTGATTCCGGTGGCCCCCGCCGCCCACTACACGATGGGCGGGGTGGCCACGGACCTCGACGGGCGAGCGAGCCTCGCCGGGCTCCACGCCGTGGGCGAGAGCGCCTGCACGGGATTGCACGGCGCGAACCGGCTGGCGTCGAACTCGCTGGCCGAGTGCATGGTCTTCGGCCGCCGCGCCGCGCTCGCCGCGGCCGCCTGCCCGCCACCGCCGGCTGACCCAGGGCCGCCACCGCGGCCCCTCCCGGCTCCGCTCCCGGAGGCCTCGACCCGCGCGGCGCTGTGGCGGCTGGCCGGGCTCGTGCGCGACGGCGACGGGCTGCGCGAGCTCGCCCACGATCGGTTCCCGCTCGCCCGCGCGATCGCCGCTGCCTGCCTCGCACGGGAGGAGAGCCGCGGGGCCCACCAGCGGCGCGACTTCCCGGACCCGGCGCCGGGGCTCGACGGCAGGCACGTGGTGCTGCGCGGCGAAGCGGAACCGGTCCTGGAGGCCTGGGAATAGCATCAACGCCCTGACGACCTACGAGCTCTTCCGCGAGGCCATGGCGTCGCTCGCCTCCGGCGTGACCGTGGTCACCGCCCGCCGCCCCGACGGCAAGCCCTGCGGGCTCGCCGCCACCAGCGTGTCGTCGTACAGCGCCGAGCCGCCCTCCCTGCTGGTCTCGGTGTCCCACGAATCGCGCTGCCACCGCGCTCTGGCGGAGGCGGAGCACTTCGGCGTGCACATCCTGCGCTCGGACGAGCTCGATCTGGCCCACGTCTTCGCCGGCCGGGGCGACGACAAGTTCGGCGGCCTCGAATGGCGCTGGGACGGCGACGTGCCGGAGCTCACCGGCACGATCGCCTATCTGCGCTGCCGCCGCACGGCCAACTTCGAGCGCTACGACCACACGATCCTGATCGGCGACCTCGACGGGGGCCGCATCGAGGAGGGCGAGCCGCTGCTCTACGCGCGCCGCCGGATGGACTGGCTCTTGCGCTCCGGTCCCCCGTAGCCCATCCGGGGGTTGGATAACTGCCATTCCGGGGGCAACCGGGTACCGCTCCGCTGCGGAAGCGAGCGCTGCAGCGGTTAACTCGAGCTTAATGTTGCATTCGTTGCACGCTAAGAGGGGTAGGGAACAATGGCGCCGCAGGGAAGGCACGGGTTGTTGCCACAGGGATAGGGAGGCCCGCATGTACCAGTTCAGTCGCTCGATCTACCGCGAGCTGGCGAGCGAGGTGCAGCCGTTCCGAGGGGAGGACGCCTGCATCAGCCGTCAACGCTTTCTGCGCAGCTGCGAGGCCGCGATGGAGAGGCTCGCGACCGATCGGCATTACTTCGCCCGCCCGGCACGGACGCTGTTCCTAGACGTGCGGCAGCTCTTCCCCATCAGCCAGCAGATGCGCGTCCACCACATCATCGAGCGGCACGTGGCGCTGGCCAAGGAGTACGTCGATTCGCAGGCGCACGAGGGCGTCACGTTCGACGGCAGCCCGCTCCGCTGTCACGCCAGCACCCGAAAGGGCACGGCCTGTCAGCGGGTGCCGCTGCCGGGCAGCAAGTACTGCCCGTCCCATAGGCACCTCGAGGAGGAGTTCGAGGTCGCCGCGGCGTAGGCAGGGGGCGGCCCCGAGTCGGCGCCGACAGCCCGCTCCCGCGAGCCGTCGCACGATGCGCCGGCGCCGGGAGCTTCCCGCGAGGCGGCCCCCGGGCCGCCTCCGGTTCCCCCTTCAGAGCTGATAGACACCCGCGCGTGCGCGTCGCCTTTCTCGGCCTGGGGATCATGGGCCGCCCGATGGCGGCCAACCTCGCGCGGGCCGGGCACGAGCTGACCGTCTGGAACCGCACGGCGGCGAAGGCGGAGTCGTTCGCGGAGGAGCACGGGGCCGCTGCCGCGCCGACGCCGGCCGACGCCGCCCGTGGCGCCGAGGCACTGGTGACGATGGTGGTCGACGTCCCGGAGGTCGAGTCGGTCCTGTTCGGCGAGCGAGGCGCGGCGGAGGCGCTCGAGCGCGGCGCGCTGGCGATCGACATGTCCACGATCGCCCCGCGCGCGAGCCGCGCCATCGGCGAGCGGCTGGCCCAGCAGGGCGTCGAATTCCTCGACGCGCCCGTCACCGGCTCCCGGCCCCGCGCGGAGGACGGCACGCTGACCATCATGATCGGGGGCACCGAGCAAACCTTCGAGCGCGGGCGACCGCTGTTCGAGGCGATGGGCGAGCGCGTCGTGCGCATCGGCGAGTCGGGCCACGGGTCGATGGCGAAGGTGGTGGCCAACACGGTGACCGCCATCAACGCGGCGGCGCTCGCCGAGGCGCTGACCATGGCGCGTGCAGCCGAACTCGATCTCGACGCCTGGCTCGAGGTGGCCAGGCCCGGCTCGAGCGGCTCGACGATGATGGAGTTGAAGGCCCGCCCCATGATCGAAGGGGACTTCGAGCCCCTCTTCAAGCTCGAGCAGATGCTGAAGGACGTGCGCCATTGCCTGGACGAGGCGCGCTCGCTCGGGATCGAGCTTCGGCTCGCGGAGATCGCGGAGAAGCTCTATGCCGAGGCCGCCGACGCCGGGCACGGCGGCGAGGACTTCGCCGCGGTGGTGACGGTCGCGGAGGCCGCTGCGAGGGGCTGAAATCGCCGCTCGACGTGGCGATCTGCACGAAATTTCCCTTGAAAGGGGAATGGCATTTCGTAACAATGGGCGCCCCGTGCCGCCCCAGTGCGTCACCGACCTGGGCACGGGACGGAGGTTCCTTTTCCATGCCAGTTGCGTTCAAGGAATGGGCTGTAACCGTGCGCGCGCTCGCCGAGGGCGAGCAGCTCCTCACCCTGCGCAAGGGCGGCATCAGAGAGGAGAACAAGCACTTCGAGATCGAGCACGACCGCTTCTTCCTCTATCCGACCTTCGACCACCAGCGGAATGACCTGGTCCGCGACTCCCACCTCCCCGAGCTGGGCCGTGCGCTCGAGGAGGGCGTGTGGCCCGACGGCGAGCCGCCGGTCCGGGCGCTGACCCAGGACGGGGGGATTCCCCAGCCCGACCGCGTGCGCATCCGGGCCTGGGCGGAGGTGGCGGCGAGCTACCTGATCACGGACCCGCGCTGCGTGGACGCCCTGTCGCCCTACTACATCTGGACCACGGACTACGCGGAGAAGCGGCTCGCCTGGAAGCCGCGTCACCCGTTGCACGTGATCATGCTGCGGACCTACCGCATACCGCGTCCTGTGACCGTGCGCGTGCGACCGGAGTACCACGGCTGCCGGTCCTGGATCGAGCTCCATCGCGATCTGCCCTTCGAGGGCACCCCGGTCCTCTCGGACGACGAGTTCGAGCGCGCCGCCGGCGAGATCGAGGCGATCGCCTCGGACGCCGTGCCCGTGCTCGCCTGACGACGACGCAGCCAAGCGCGCTGAGTCAGAGTTCAGCCTGCCGTGGCCTGGGTCGAGTCGCACTCGCTCTCGTTCTCAGCCCGGCACGACTCCGCGCAGGCCGACGCGGCGGCAGCCGTCCTTGACAGCCTCGAGTCCTTCCGCGACGAGCTGAGGGGGCTGTTCGGGAACACCCCCTACGAGCTGGCGGTGGTGATCCACCCGCGACCGCTGGCGCTCGCGCTCGCGCACCCGTGGCTGCCGCTCGCGCGCGCGGCCGCGGCGCCCGCCAGCCGGCGCTACTTCGCCGGCTGGTTCTCGGCGAGGGAGCTGCACGTCCTCGCCCCCGACGCACTGGAGCGCCGCGCGGCCAACACGGCCGGGTCGCGCGAGGCGCTGCTCCTCACCCCCCGGCACGAATATGCGCACGTGGTCATCGGCGCACGCAACCCCGACCTCCCGCCCCCGTTCGACCCGGCCAGCTTCCGCCGCTACCTGCGCTGGGCCTGGCTCGCCGAGGGCGCCGCGGTCCACTTCGCGGGCCAGACGCGCCACCTGCGCGCGGCCATCGTGCGGCGGCTGCATGAGGGTGGGCGTCCCGAGTTCCCGCCGACGGCGCGCGACGCCATGCTGCTCGGCGGCACGGTCTTCGCTCTGCTCGATCCGGCGGCCGCCGTAGAGCTCGCCCTGATGCCGCTGTCGCACAGCCCGCGGCGGCTGATCGAGGCCGCATTCGGGAGCCCGGCCGCCGCGGTGGAGCGGGACTGGCGCGACTATCTCGACTCGCTGCGCGCCGCGGACTGACGACCCGGGCGCGGCCCTCGCGCTCCGGCTAGAGGCCGAGCGTCTTGGCGATGATGTTCTTCTGGATCTCCGACGTCCCGCCGTAGATCGTTGTGGCCACGGCCGAGCGCAGGTGGCGCTCCATCGGATACTCGGTCGCGTAGCCGTAGCCGCCCATGATCTGAACCCCCTCGAGCGCGCAGCGCTTGGCCAGCTCCGTCGCGGCGAGTTTCGCCATCGACGCCTCCTGGGGAAGCATGCGGGCGGGGTCCTCGTCGGTCAGGCGGGCCACGTGGCGGACGAGTAGGCGCGCCTGCACGAGCCCGGTCGCCATCTCGGCGAAGCGGTGCTGGAGGGCCTGGAACGAGCCGATCGGCCGCCCGAACTGGCGGCGCTCCCTGGCGTACGCGAGCGCGTCGTCGAAGGCGCGCTGGGCCATGCCGAGGGCGGTGGCGGCGAGGATCACCCGCTCGTAGTTGAGCCCCGCCATCAGCTGGGTCCATCCGTTCCCCTCGCTGCCGAGGAGGTTGTCCTCCCGCACCTTCACGGCGTCGAGGTGCAGCTCGTTGGTCTCCTCGCCGCCGAGCGTCTTTATCGGGGTGATGGTGAAGCCCTCCACCCCGCGCGGGACGAGGACCATCGACATCCCCCGGTGGCGGTCGTCCGACTGGCTCGTGCGGCAGACGATCAGCACGTGGCTCGCCTTGTGGGCGTACGAGCACCACATCTTGGCTCCGTCGAGCACCCACTCGCCGTCCTCGAGGCGGGCCCTCGTCTTGAGCGCCGCTACGTCCGAGCCGGCGTCCGGCTCGGACATGGCTATTGCCAGCGCACCGCCCTTCGCTACCCGGCCCAGCAGCTCGCGCTTCTGCTCCTCGCTGCCGAAGCGGTTCAGCGCTCCCGTGACGATCAGGGTCACGCCGTAGGCGCCGATCGGCGCCTGCCCGCGCGCGGTCTCCTCGAGGAAGAGCGTGGCGTCGAGGAACGAGCCGCCCGAGCCGCCGTACTCCTCGTCGATCTGGAGCCCATACCAACCCAGCGCGGCCATCCGGGCGGCGACGTCCTCTTGGTGGGGGTCGTCGCCCGCGAAGGTCTCGCGCTCGCAGAAGTCGCGAATCGCCTCGACAAACTGGCGCTGCTCGTCGGTCAGGCCGTCCGCTGCGGCGGTGGCGACGCTCACGCCTCGACCGGCTCGGGAGCCTTGAACCGGTTCAGCTCGCGCATGGCGATGACCATCTTGTGGACCTCGTCGGGACCGTCCGCGATCCGCAGCCAGCGGCCCTGGCGCCACATCAGGGCGAGGGGGAGGTCGTCGGACATCCCGAGCGCGCCGTGCACCTGCATGGCCCGGTCGAGCACCTCCTGGTGCATCTGGGCGGCCACCACCTTGATCATCGAGATCTGCTGGCGGGCGGCCCGCTTGCCCTCGGTGTCCATGCGCCAGGCCGCGTGCAGCACCATCAGGCGAGCGGCGTCGATCTCGATGCGCGACTTGGCGATGAAGTCCTGCACGAACTGCTTCTCGGACAGCTTGCCGCCGAAGGCCTCGCGCTCGTTCGCCCGCCGGCACATCAGCTCGAACGCCCGCTCCGCGGACCCGATCGCCCTCATGCAGTGGTGGATGCGGCCCGGGCCGAGGCGGTCCTGGGCGATGGCGAAGCCGGCGCCGCGCTCGCCCAGCAGATTGGCCTCCGGCACGCGCACGTCCTCGTAGCGAACCTCCCAGTGCCCGGGGCCGCCGTCGTGCCCCATCACCGGCACCGGGCGCACCCCGCTGAAGCCGGGAGCATCGATCGGGACGAGGATCATGCTCGCGCGCTTGTGCGGTGCGGCCTCAGGGTCGGTCACGACCATGGCGATCGCGAAGGCGGCTCCGTTGTAGCCGGAGGTGAACCACTTGTGCCCGTTGATCACCCACTCGCCGCCGTCGAGCTCCGCCCGTGCGGCCAGGCCGGTCGGGTCGGAGCCCGAGGTCTCCGGCTCGGTCATCGAGAAGCACGAGCGCACCGCGCCTTCGAGCAGCGGCTCGAGGAAGCGTGCCCGCTGCTCGTCCGTCCCGTGCTCGGCAAGGATCTCCGCGTTGCCCGTGTCGGGCGCCGAGCAGTTGAAGGCCAGCGGGGCGATCGGGCTGCGCCCCATCTCCTCGCAGAGCATCCCGTACTCCCAGTTCGTGAGCCCGGCGCCGTAGCGCTCGTCGGCCAGGAAGAGGTTCCAGAGCCCCTCGGACTTGGCGCGCTCCCGCAGCTCGACGATCAGCTCGGGATACGGAACGCCCGGCCGCACCTCCTCGTCGAGCGCCCGGATCGCATCGTTCTCGACCGCGTAGACGTGCTCGTCCTGGAAGGCCCGAATTCGCTCCAGGAGCTCTACGACCCGCTCCGAGGGCGAGAAGTCCATCGCGGGGCAGACTACTGACTGACCATGGTGCCCCGCCGCTATCGAGAGCTTCTCGCGATCCCCGGCATGTCGCGCGTCGTGGCTGCGGCCTTCGTCGGCCGCCTTGCCCTACGGCCGCCTCGGGCGTTGGTTATGGCCGCCCGCACGACGCTGCGCCCGCGCGTGGCGTCGTGACAGGCTCGTCCCTCCACCCTCCTCCCGACCGGGCGTGGCCTCCCTAATGCACCTATAGCGTGCATAAGAGCAGCCACCCCCGGAGCCGGCACTCGCGCCTAGAGGTCGCCAATACCTTTCGACGGGTGAAGGACTACTACGACGCCCGCGCGCCCGAGTACGACGAGTGGTACCTCGGCCTGGGGCGCTTCGACGGCCTCGAGCGGCCCGACTGGGACGCCGAGCTGCGGAAGCTCGAGAGCACGATCGCCTCGCTGCCGCCGGCGCGGACGCTCGATGTGGCCTGCGGCACCGGTTTCCTCACCCATCACCTGCGCGGCGAGGTCACCGGTCTCGACCAGAGCGAGCGGATGCTCGACGTCGCGCGGCGGCGCGCAAGGTGGCAGCGGTTCGTCCGGGGCGACGCCCTGTCGCTGCCCTTTCCCGACCGGGCCTTCGAGCGGGTGTTCACCGGCCACTTCTACGGCCACCTCGAGCAGGCGGAGCGCCAGGCCTTCCTCCGCGAGGCGGGCCGCGTGGCGCCTGAGCTCGTGGTCGTCGACTCGGCGGTGCGGCCGGGCCGGGAGCGGGTGGAGTGGCAGGAGCGCGTGCTGAACGACGGCTCGAGCTTCGAGGTCTACAAGCGCTACTTCACCGGGGCCGACCTGGTCGCCGAGCTCGGCGGTGGGACGGTGCTAATGGACGGGCGCTGGTTCGTCGCGGCGGGGAAGGAGCACTAGGGGGACCCTCCGGACAACAGCCAGGCCACGAGCGCGGTCAGGCCACCGCCCGCCACGATCGCCGCGAGCAGCACGCCCACGCGCGGCGTCGCGGCGCCCTGCTCCGACGGGGCGAGGTCGGCCTGGAGCAGCGTCTGGTGCGCCGCCTCCGCGCCCGATTCCGGCACGAGCACGTCGCGCGGGCCAGCTGCCAGGAAGTCCGGCACGTCGAAGCCCGGGGTGCGCCGCAGCATGCTCGGGATGCCCTCCTCCAGCAGGAGCCCCTGGATCAGCTCCGCCTCCGCCTGGTTGCGCCCGCCCGCCACGCGTACCAGGCGACCCTCCGTGTAGCTCGGATCGATCTTGCGCGCCCGCGCGTGCGCGTCCGACTCCGGAACCTCGATGGGCTCGGAGCCCACGTGGACGAGCGGCATCCCGCAGCGCGCGCAGAAGCGCTCCTCGAGCGGATAGCGGAGCGCGCAGGACGGACAGGCGAGCGGCTCAGTCGTCGATCCGGATGTCTTCCTCGTGGACACGTCCGTCGGCGATGCGCCAGGCGCGGACCACGGGCTCACCCGCCAGCGAGACGATCAGCTGGGGCCAGTCCGGGTACTGCGCGAGGTTGATGTCGGTCTGCGAAGGCTCGGCGGGGCTCCGCGGATGGGAGTGGTAGATGGCCACACCGTACCCCTCGTCGTCGAGCTCGTTGGCGGCCATGAGCGCGGCGAAGCCGAGCTCGTAGCCGTAGGGCGAATGGCGCTCGTTCTCCGCCCGGAACACCTCCGCCACCCGCCCGTCGTCGAGCCGCAGGTATCCGCAGCACTCGTTCGGCGCCTCGTCGCGAGCGTGGGCGACGAGCTCGTCCCAGTGAGAACGCCTCATCCTCACCCCGCGAAGGCTAGAGGTGTGAGGATGCGGGGCCATGACGAGACGGGAGCTGCTCCGCCTCGCCGGCGCGGCCGCGCTCCTCGCCGGCTGCGGCGACGGCGGGGGGAGCTCCCGCCCCGGGGAAGCGGCTCCGCCGCCTGACGTCGGGATCCTGAACCGCGTCCTCGACCTCGAGAACACCGCGATCGCGGCCTACGCCGCCGGCGCCCGACTTATGACCGGCGACGTGCTCACGATCGGCAGGCGCCTCCTCGCCCAGGAGCGCGAGCACGCCGCCGCGCTCGAGCGGGCGATCAGGCGCCTGGGCGGCGTGCCCCGCGAGCCGAAGACAGCCGGGGAGTACGCGCGCAGCTTCCCGAGGCTGCGCGACCAGCACGACGTGCTGCGCTTCGCGGTGGACCTGGAGAACCTCGCCGTGCGCGCCTACGAGGAGTCGCTTCCGAAGCTCACTATGCCCGAGCTGAGGCGCTCCGCCGCGGCGATCCTGACCAACGAGGCCGAGCACATCTCGGTGCTCCTAGGGGCCCAGGGCAAGCCCCAGGTTCCCGAGCCGTTCGTCACGGGCCTGGCCTGATGCCCACCCGCCGCCAGCTGATCCTCGCCGCCTTCGCCCGGGCCGGGAGCGACAGCGCGATCCTCCGGCGGGCGATCGAGATGGAGCTGGAGATGGCGCTGGCGTACGAGGCAATGGGAGACGAGCTGCGAGAAGCGGGCCACTTCGAGCGCGACGCGCGTGCGCACGCCGAGTCGCTCACCGCGTCGCTGAAGCGGCTCGGCGGGACTCCGCCCCCGGAGCCGCGAAGCGCCGGCCAGGCGCCGGGCGATGCGGGGTTCGCCCTGAGGCTCGAGCTCACGGCGGTGATGGCCTACCACGACGCGCTCGGGAGGCTGCGCAACCCCGCCGTCCTGCGCAGGGTCTCCAGCATCGTGGCGAACCACGGCCAGCACTTGGTGGTCCTCCGCGAGGCCCTCGGCCGCGAGCCCCTTCCTACCGCCTTCGAGACCGGACGCATCCCCTAACCTGCCCACCATGGGGTTTGTGAACGTCGGACCGCTCGAGCTCCTGGTGATCGGGATCATCGCGCTGATCGTGCTGGGCCCCAAGCGGCTGCCGGAGGCCGCGCGCTCCATGGGCAAGGGGCTGCGCGAGTTCAAGGAATCGCTTTCGGCCGAGAGCGCCGACGAACGGCGCGACGACGACGACGACCTACCAGAACGAAGCTGAGTCGAGCGAGTCCTCGAGCTCCTCGATGGGTCGCGTGTAGACGCCGGAGCTGAGGTACTTCCAGCCGTCGTCCGGTACGACGAAGACGACGTTGCCCTCCTCGAGCTCCTTGGCCGCGCGAACGGCGATCGAGGCGATGGCGCCGCTCGAAACGCCCACGAACATCCCCTCCTCCGCGAGCAGCCGCTTGGTCCACCTCACGGCGTCGACGTTGGAGACGAAGATCTTCCGGTCGAGGAGCGCGAGGTCGATGATCGGCGGGATGTAGCCATCCTCGAGCGAGCGCAGGCCCTGGACGGCCTCGCCCTGGAGCGGCTCGGCGGCCACGATGAGCGTGTCCGGGTCCTCCTCCTTTAGCCGGCGCGCGTTCCCCATCAGGGTGCCGCCCGTTCCGAGCCCGGCAACGAACGCGGCCACGTGGTCGAGCTCCTCGAGTATCTCGACGGCCGTGCCGTGGTAGTGCGCGTCGGGGTTGGCGGGGTTCCCATACTGGTAGGGCAGGTAGTAGGAGGGGTCCTGCTCCGCCATCTCGAGGGCCATCGACACGGCCCCGTTCGAGCCCTGCTCGCCGGGCGAGTACACGATCTCCGCGCCGTACGTCCGCAGCAGCTCGGTCCGCTCCCGGGTGACGTTGTCCGGCATCACGACCTTCAGCGGATAGCCCTTGCGCGAGCAGATCATCGCGAGGGAGATGCCCGTGTTCCCGGAGGTCGGCTCGAGGACCGTCTGGCCCGGGCCGATCAGGCCGTCCTCCTCGGCACGCTCGATCATCGAGCGCGCCACGCGGTCTTTGACCGAGCCCGTCGGGTTGTGGCTCTCGAGCTTGGCGTAGATGCGGACGCCGGGCTTCGGCGAGAGGCGCTTCAGCTCGACCAGCGGCGTATTGCCGATGGCCTCGACGATGTCGCCGTATTTCCCCCCGCAGGGACGATTGTCGAGGCCTGGCTCGAACATCGCTTCAGAAAGTGTAGCCTCGCTCTAGGCCCCGCTCGTAAGTGGTTCCGCATCCGGCGCGAGACCCTCCTCGCGCCACTCGCGGACCTTGCGCCGCAGCCCCAGGTATGCGATCGCGCCCGGCACGGTCGGCAGCCAGAACGAGAAGACGCGGTAGGCGAGCACCGACACCACGGCCAGCCCCCCGGGCACGTCGAACGCGATCAACGCTCCGATCATGCCGCCCTCGACCCCCCCGATGCCCCCGGGCAGCGGCAGCGTGTTGGCGAGCATCCCGACGAAGTAGGCCATGACCAGCACGGCCCAGGGTGGCGGGTCACCCCCGAAGGCGTGGAAGCAGGCCCACAACACCGCGATGTCGAAGCCCCACCAGGCGAGTGCACCGAGCAGGTGCAGGTCGCGGCGAAGGAGCATGCGGATCGCGCTGCGCACACCGACGCCGAACGTCGCCGGCACGCGACCGATCCACTTGACGACGGTCCCGACCCAGCGGGGCCCGCGCACGCCTCTCTGCCAGCGCCGCCCCAGGTCCCCCGGCACCAGCGCCGAGGCGAGCACGATCAGGATCGCCGTGCCGCCGAAGATCGCCGGCACGATCGTGAGCGCGAACGGGTTCGGGCCATTCAGGACTCCCGTGCGCAGGAGCAGCCCGTCGACTACCAGCGCGGCCGCGTAGACCGAATAGAGCGCGACCATGAACGTGCTGATCCGGCCCGCCACGCGCCGCGGCCCCATGCCCGAGCGCCGCAGCGCCCAAGCGGTCAGGGCGATGCCTCCGGCGCCCCCGGCGGCGAACAGCCGGGTGGCGGCGAGGCCCGCCATGGTGATCTGGTAGCTCTCGCGCCAGCCGAGCTGCGGCGCGTCGCGCGACACGACTCCCCTGAACAGCAGCACGTAGCCGCCGAACGAGGCGAGCTCGAGCGCGAGGGCCACTGCGAGCCACAGCGGGTCGCCCTGCTTGAAGCGGCTCCACGTCTCGTCGAAGCCCGCGAGCTTGGGCAGCAGGAAGTAGAGGAAGGCCACGACCGCCGCAGCGAAGATCATGCCGGCGAGCAGCCGGCGACGGGTGCTTCCGCCGACCTGTGGTGGAGAGCCGCCTGCCGTCCGCTCGCTCACCCCTCCGAGTGTCGCAGCGCCCTCGGCGCTATGCCAACGAGCGACGGTACCGCACCTCGAGCGCCCCCGCGAACACCTCCCGCCGCTGCTCCGCGCCGTCGCGCCTGAACCCGTGGCGCTCGTAGAACGCGTTGGCCCGGTCGTTCTGGTCGAACGACCACAGCGTCGCCTCCCGGTAGCCCAGCTCGCGCAGCCCGTCGATGACTCCCGCCACGAGCGCGCTCCCCGCGCCCCGCCCCCACGCCGCCGGGCGCACGAACAGCGCTCGCAGCTCGCCGACTTGCGGGGCGGCGTCGAGGTCCCGGTTCTCCCCGAAGGAGACCCAGCCGACCACCTCGCCGTCGAGCTCGGCCACGAGTGTGAGCACCCCCGGCCGCGCGTGGGCGCTCAGCCGCTGCGCCTCGAGCCGGTCGCTCTCGGGCGGCCGGTAGCCCTCGGGCAGGAGCGGAACGAAGGCCGCGCGAAACGCCTCGACCTGGACTGCGGTGATGGCCGGCGCGTCGTCCGGCGTCGCGGGGCGAACATCGGGTGCCGCGCTCAGCGGCCGCCCGCCATCGCCGGCAGGATCACCAGCGTGTCGTCGGGACGCACGGAGGTGTCGAGCCCCTCGAGGACGCGCACATCCTCGTCGTTTAGGTAGACGTTCACGTACTGGTTCAGCTCGCCCCCCTCCGAGAAGAGCTGCGACTCGGTCGCCGGATGCTGCGCGGCAAGCGAACGGAGCACCTCGGCGACGGTCCCGCCGTCAGCGTCGACCTCCATCGCGCCCTCGGTGGACGAGCGCAGAACGGGAGGAATCTTGTCGGTGCTCACGAGGCGCTCAGCCTACCGAGCGGGGGGCGGAGCCTGAGAGGTGCCCGTCCGATCATGGGATGGGGTCCCTGAGTTTCCGGGACATATAGGCGCGTAACGACAGGGACCCCTCGCGGCGCCGGCGCGCCTCTTGCGCGGAGGGCTCGAAAACCGAGCCGGGCAAGGAAGAGGACCCCGAAGCCGGCAGGCGACGGTTTGCAGAGGCTCAGCCCGCTGAGGGCTCGAAAACCAAGCCTGCCCAGGAAGAGGGCCGCGAAGCCTGCCCTTGCAGGTGAGCGGGCCGATGACGCAGCCCGGCGACGGTTTGCAGAGCCCTCAGCCCGCTCCGGCGCAGAAGGCTTCGTAATCCGGGAACTTCCCCATCTCCTCCTCGGCGATGGTGGACGGATCCACGGAGCAGACC
>JBKPFJ010000150.1:0-11537 GCA_046728795.1 Actinomycetota bacterium
GCGCCGCCCAGCAGCTCGGAGACACCCTCTGGGAGGTTCAGCTTTCCGATCGCGTCGCCGACGGCCGGGAGAGCTTGGGATAGAGCGCGAAATCCCCGGGCAGGAAGCCGATCCGGCGGCGTATCGCGAGGCTCTCGTCGCGGGTGTCGAGCCCGAGCAGCGGAGCCGGCGGTCGCCTTGATCAGGTCCAGGAGCAGGCGCATGGTGGTCGACTTCCCGGCGCGGTTGGGGCCGAGGAAGCCGAATACCTCGCCCCGCTCTACCTCCAGGTCGAGGTCGAAGAGCCCGTGCCCCGAGCCATAGTCCTTGGGAGAGGCCCTCGGTCCGGATCGCTGGGTGCGTGCTCAGGGCGCCGCGCGCTCCCCTGCGTCCCGAGGCCGGCAGGAGGTCACACCACGCGGGTGCCGAGCAGCTCTTCCAGCGCCCCTCCGAAGACCTCGGTGTGGCGGTCGACGTCCGCCTCGGTGGTCGCAGGCGACATCAGGGCCATGTTGTGGAACGGCGTGATGAGAACGCCTCGGTTCAGGAGGTAGAGGTGCAGGTACTCCTCGAGCTCGGCGTCGCCCGCCGCGGCCGAATCGGCGCCCGTCCTGGGCGGAGCGGGAGCGAAGCGGTACTCCGCCCGCGCGCCGAGCGAGACGACACACCATGGCGCGCCATGGGCCACGGTCGCCTGCTCCACGCCCGCGACGAAGCGCTCACGCAGTCGTGACATGTGCTCGAACGCAGCGTCTGTCAGCACCTCTGACAGGGTGGCGCGCGCGGCGGCGAGCGAGAGCGCGTTGCCGGCCAACGTGCCGCCCACCCCGCCCACGTCCTCGTAGTCGGCGTCCGCCTGCGTGACGATCCGGTGGGCCAGATCGGCGCTCACGCCGTAGGCCCCGATGGGCACGCCGCCGCCGATCGACTTGCCGAGGGTCACGGCGTCGGGCTCGAGGGCCCACGCGGCCGTGCACCCGCCGGGCCCGGCGCTGAGTGTGTGCGTTTCGTCGATCACGAGCAGCGCCCCCGCCGCGAGCGTGGCCGCGCGCAGCGCCTCGTGGAACCCGGGCTCGGGCAGGACGATGCCGATGTTCGTGAGCGCCGGCTCCGCCAGCACGCAGGCGACGTCCTCGTGCGCGAGCGCGCGCTCGAGTGAGGCGACGTCGTTGAACTCCGCGACGCGGGTCGTCTCGCTCGGGTCCACCGGCGGTCCGACGTTCCCCTGCCGCGAGCGCACGTCACCGTCCGTGAGCGTCACGAGCGACTCGTCGACCGTGCCGTGGTAGCAGCAGTTGAAGACGAGCACGCGGGGCCGTCCGGTGACCTGGCGCGCCATCCGCAGCACCCAGCGATTGGCATCGGTCGCGGTCAGCGAGAACTGCCAGTAGGGGAGCCCGAAGCGACGCGCGAGCTCCTCGCCCGCCCAGGCCGCGTCCTCCGTCGGAAGCATCACGGTTGCGCCGCCGCGGCGCTCGAGACGATCGCGCACCGCGGCTACCGTGGCCGCCGGCGAGTGGCCGGCCATCGCACCGGTGTCCCCGAGGCATAGGTCGACGTACTCGTGGCCATCGACGTCCGTCACGCGGCCGCCATGAGCCTCCTCCAGGTAGACCGGGTGGCCGCCCGCCCACTTGGCCATCCAGCTCATCGGCACGCCGGCGAGGAGGCTCGCGCGGCTGCGTCGGAACAGCTCACCGGAACGCGGGTGCTCGCGGCGGAAGCGCTCGCGCTCCGCCCGCAGGAGCGCGGCGAGGCGCTCCCGATCCGCGGCTATGCCTCCACGGGGTCGGGTCGCACGGATGCCAGCTTCTCCGCACGGCGCTGCTGCCAGACCGTGAGGAGCATCGCCGTCAGCGTGACGAGGAAGATCATCGCCGCGATCACGTTGATCTGGGGCGGCACCGCCACGCGCGCCGCCCCCCAGATAAAGAGCGGGAACGTGATGGTCGGGCCCGCGTTGAAGTTCGTGATCACGAAGTCGTCGATCGAGAGCGCGAAGGCGAGCAGCGCGGCCGCGAGCACGCCGGGCATGATCAGCGGCAGCGTCACGCGCACGAAGGTCTGGAAGCTGTTGGCCCCCAGGTCCTGCGCCGCCTCCTCGAGCGCGCGGTCGAAGCCGATCAGGCGCGAGCGCACCGTGACCACCACGAACGAGACGTTGAACATGATGTGAGCAATCAGGATCGTGCCGAAGCCCCTGGCGACGCCGAAGCTGAGGAACAGCGACAAGAGTGATGCGCCCAGCACGACCTCCGGCGTGGCGAGCGGCAGGAAGATGAAGAAGTTGGTCGGCGCCCTGCCGCGGAACTCGTAGCGGACCAGCGCCAGGGCCATCATCGTGCCGAGGATCGTGGCGCCGATCGTCGCCAGCGCGGCGATCTCGAGGCTCGTCTTCATCGCCTCCGAGAGCCCGGGCACGGCGAACGGGTGCTTCCAGGCGTCGAGCGAGAAGGCCTGCCAGGTGAAGTTGAAGCGCCCCTTGGGGTGGTTGAAGGAGAACAGGAGGATGATCGCGATCGGCACCATCAGGTAGAGGATCGCCAGGGCCGCGTAGAGGTTCAGCGAGTGGTGCAGCAGGCGGCGGCCGATGCGCATCGCCCGCGGGTGGCCCTCCGCGCGGACGGGCGTGAACTCGGTGGCCGCACCGGCCTCCATCAACGCGCCTCGGAGCCCATGAGAGCCTCGGTGCCGGCGAACTTGGCCCAGGCCAGCACCAGCACGAGGATCAGGGCCATCAGGAGGAACGACAGCGAGGCGGCGGTCGGATAGTCCGTGACCTGGAGGTAGCGGCTCTGGATGACGTTGCCGATCATGAACTGGCGCGGCGTGCCGAGCAGCTGGGCGTTCACGAAGTCGCCCGCCGCGGGGATGAAGGTGAGCAGGACCCCGGCCACCACTCCCGGCATCGACAGCGGGAACACCACGCGCAGGAAGGCGTCACGCCGCCGCCCGTAGAGGTCGTGCGCCGCCTCCACGAGCCCGGGGTCGATTCGCTCCAGGCTCGCGTACAGCGGCAGGATCATGAACGGCAGGAAGTTGTAGGTGATGCCGGCGATCACCGAGGCGGAGGTGGCCAAGAGGCGCCCGTCGTCCGGGATGAGGCCCACGGTCTTGAGCACGCTCACGACCCAGCCGTCGTCGTCGAGGATCGTCTCCCACGACAGCGTGCGGATCAGGTAGGTGATGAAGAACGGCAGGATCACCGCCAAGAGCAGCGCGTTCCGCCAGTTGCCCCCGCGGAACGCGATCGTGTACGCCAGCGGGTAACCGATCAGGAGCGCGAGCAGCGTGGCGATCCCGGCGTACTCGAACGAGCGCAGGAACTGCTCGCTGTAGTCCGAGATGACGCTCGTGTAGTTCGAGATCTCCCAGGTGAAGCGGAAGCCCGTATCGATCGTGCCCGTCTCGAGCGAGATCTTCGCCATGTAGTACAGCGGGATGGCGAAGAAGACGAGCAGCCACGCCAGGCCGGGCGCGAGCAGCAGGTAGGGGAGGAGGCCCCGGCGGGCGCGGAGCGCATCCACGGGCCTAGGCGCCGATCACCTTCTGGAACGCCTCGGTGAGCTGCCGCTCCTCGCCGGGCGGGAGCTGCCGGAAGATCTTCGCCGGCTTGAGCGCGCTCTCGTCCGGGAAGATCAGCGGGCTCTTCGCAAGCTCCGGGTCCGTCTTCTCGAAGATCTCCTTCACGCCCAGCACCGGACAGACGTAATTGATGTACGCCGTGATGGGGGCCTGGATCTCCGGCCGGTACACGAAGTCGATGAACTTCTCGGCCGTGTAGGCGTGCGGCGCGCCGACCGGGATCTGCATGTTGTCCGTCCACAGCATGAAGCCCTCCTCGGGGTGGACGAACTTGATGTTCGGGTTGTCCGAGGCGAGCTGAGGGGCGTCCCCCGACCAGCCGTAGATGATCCACGATTCACCCTTCGGGAGCTCCTTCAGGTACTCGTTGCCCGTGAAGCGGCGGATCTGGCCCGACTTCGACGCCTTGTCGACCTTCTCCACCGCGGCCAGGGCGTCGTCGATGTTCGTGAAGGTCTCCGGATCCTTGCCCATGCCGAGCATCACGAGGCCCACCGTGTCGCGCATCTCGGTGAGCATCGTGACCTTGCCCTTGTACGCCGGGTTGAAGAGGTCGTTGACGCTCTTCGGCGTCCGCTTGATCTTGTCCGCGCGGTAGATGATCCCGGTCTGGCCCGACTGCCAGGGGAACGAGTAGGCGCGGTTCGGATCGAAGGGCGGGTGCTTGAGGCGCGGGATCAGGTTGTTGACGGCGTTCGGCATGGCGGAGTGGTCCAGCTTCTGCACGTAGCCGAGCCGGGCCATGCGGCCCGCCATCCAGTCGGTGACCACGTGCAGGTCGCGGCCACCCGAGTTGCCCTGGGCGTACTCCTCATGGACCTTGCCGAAGAACTCGTCGTTGTCGTTGATTTCCTCGACGTACTTGACGTTCGTGCCGTACTTCTTCTTGAACTTCTTGAACGTGTCGTGCTTCTCGTCGATGTAGAGCGGCCAGTTGGAGAAGGTCATGTTGGCCGCGACCTTGCCCTTGGGGATGACCTTGGTCTGCTTGCCCTCGCCGCCGCCCAGGTCGTCGCCCCCGCAGGCGGCGAGCCAGGCCAGCGCGCTAAGGCTGAAGGCGCCCGCCGCGCCCCGCCTCAGCAGCCTTCGCCGGGTCAGCTCGTCCTGGATCAGCGCCTCGAGGCGCCTCTCGAAATCGCTCACGTGTCACTCCTAGTCATGCCGTCGGGGCCGGTGCGGCCTCGGCGGTCTCGCTCTCCTCGCCAGCCGGGGCGCTCGTGCCCGCGGCCTCCCTCACGATGTGGCAGTTCTCGCTCGACCATGCCAGCCGGACCTGCTCGCCCGCGCCCGGGAGGCGCTTGCGCGCCGCCTCGTCGGCGTTCGGCACGAGCACGGTCATCCCGGTGCCGTCCGGCAGCCGGACGACGACCTGCGTCGCCGTGCCCAGGTATAGCGAGCTCTCCATCGTGCCCTTCACGCTGGCCCGGCCGTCGCCGCCGCCGTCTTCCGAATGGATCTCGAGCTTCTCGGGGCGAACCACGGCGTGGCAGCGCTCGCCCACGCTCGCGCCCCCGGACTCGGCGCGGACGGTGACCCCGGCGTCGAGGCGCAGCTCGGCGGCCGCGCCGTTGGCGGAGACGACCTCTCCCGGCATCAGGTTCGACACGCCGATGAAGCCGGCGACGAAGGTCGTGCGCGGGCGCTCGTAGACCTGCTCGGGGTCGTCGACCTGCTCGATCACGCCGTGGTTCATGACCGCGATGCGATCGGACATCGTGAGCGCTTCCTCCTGATCGTGCGTGACGTAGACGAAGGTGATGCCCACGTCGCGCTGGATGCGCTTCAGCTCGAGCTGGAGCCCCTTGCGCAGCTTGAGGTCGAGCGCGCCAAGCGGCTCGTCGAGCAGCAGCACGGCCGGGCGGTTTACGAGCGCGCGCGCCAGCGCGACGCGCTGCTGCTGGCCGCCCGAGAGCTGGTTCGGCTTGCGTTTGGCCTCAGCGGCCAAACCGACGCGCTCGAGCTCCTCCGCCACGCGCCGCTTGATCTCCTGCTTGTCCACCCGCTTGCGGCGAAGGCCGAAGGACACGTTGTCCTCCACGGACAGGTGCGGGAACAGCGCGTAGCTCTGGAACACCGTGTTGGTGGGGCGCTTGAAGGGCGGGAGGCCCGTGACGTCCGTGCCGTCGAGCAACACCGCGCCCTCGTTCGGCTCCTCGAAGCCGGCGACCATGCGCAGCGTGGTGGTCTTGCCGCAGCCCGAAGGCCCGAGCATGGTGAAGAACTCGCCGCGCGCGATGTCAAGGTCGAGCGAACGGACCGCCACGAGATCGCCGAAGCGCTTGGTGACCCGTTCGAGGCGGACGCTCGGGACCATGAGGGACGGAAAGTATGGCCGACGCGGCACTTGCGCAACTAGCAGATGTCCCAAAACAGGGACCGCTCGTTGTACGATCCGTCCAGCGCTTCGCCGCGGAGTTTCACGTCGCGCTCCCTTGTGTCCATGCGAAGCCGCGGATACCGTTGGCCGCAGCGTCTAGCTGCCCCGAACCGGAGGACATATGGCGACCACCCCCCAGACCGCCTTCGAACCGGAGGCGAAGCCCGCCAGCAAGCTACAGGAGGCGGCCCGCCGCCATCTGTGGATGCACTTCACGCGCATGGGCGCGTACGACGAGGAGCACGAGATCCCGATCCTGGTCAAGGGCGACGGCTGCTATGTCTGGGACGAGCACGGCAACCGTTACCTGGACGGCCTCTCGGCGCTCTTCTGCGTGAACGCGGGCCACGGCCGTGGCGAGCTCGGCGAGGCGGCGGCGCGGCAGGCCAAGGAGCTCGGCTTCTACACGAACTGGAGCTATGCGCATCCGATGGCGATCGAGCTCGCCGAGCGGGTCGCGAGCCTGGCTCCCGGTGACCTCAACCGCGTCTTCTTCACGAGCGGCGGCTCCGAGGCCGTGGAGTCGGCCTGGAAGCTCGCGCGTGCCTACCACAAGCTGAACGGCGACCCGCTTCGCACGAAGATCATCGCCCGCGAGACCGCCTACCACGGCACCACGTTCGGCGCGCTCTCGATCACCGGCATCACCCCGCTGCGCACGCCGTTCGAGCCGCTCGTGCCGGGCGCGTGCCACGTGCCCAACACGAACAGCTACCGCTGGCCCGAGGACCGCGATCCGCTGTGGGCCGCCGACCAGATCGAGCAGAGGATCGAATTCGAGGGCCCGGAGACGGTCGCCGCGGTGATCCTCGAGCCCGTGCAGAACTCGGGCGGCTGCTTCGTCCCCCAGGACGGCTACTTCCAGCGGGTGCGCGAGATCTGCGACAGGCACGGCGTACTCCTTATCTCCGACGAGGTGATCTGCTCCTGGGGCCGGCTCGGCTACTACTTCGGCGCCGAGCGCTACGGCTACCAGCCGGACATGATCACCACGGCCAAGGGCCTCACCTCGGCGTACGCGCCGATGGGCGCCGTGATCGCCTCCGACCGGCTCGCGGAGCCGTTCATCGAGGGCAAGAACATGTTCACGCACGGCATCACCTTCGGCGGACACCCGGTCGCGGCAGCGATCGCGATGGCCAACCTCGACGTGTTCGAGCGGGAGGACCTCTGCGGGCACGTGCGCGCCAAGGAGGGGGAGTTCCGCGACATGCTCGACGCCCTCCATCGTGACCTGCCGATCGTGGGTGACGTGCGCGGCGCCGGCTTCTTCCACGCGCTCGAGCTGGTCAAGGACAAGGACACCAAGGAGTCGTTCACCGACGAGGAGTCCGAGGAGCTCCTGCGCGGTTTCATGTCCGGCGAGCTCTTCAAGCGGGGCCTCATCTGCCGGGCCGACGACCGCGGCGACCCCGTGATCCAGCTGTCGCCGCCGCTGATCGCCGACACCGCCGAGTTCGAGCAGATCGACGCGGTCCTGCGCGCTGTGCTGACGGAGGCGTGGGAGCGCATCGTCCGCCACCGAGGCCCGGCCGGACCTCGCGTTCGTCGCGCTCCCTGAGGCAGTGCTACCGACGGAGGGCTCGATCGAGCATTGGTTAGCGAGAACCGAGACTGGCAAGGACGCCGGGCGCCGCGAATAGCAGCGCGATTCGGGCGATCGAGGACGCCGCCGGGCGAAGGTTCGCAGCCGCCGAGCGCGATCGAGACCGACGGAGGCGGAACCGAGTGCTGACGGTCAGGGCCCTCGTCGGAGAGATGGGGCTGGAGCTGGCGGCCGGCGCCGACGGCGCGGACGCCCCGGTGCGTTGGGTACACATAACGGAGCTCCCGGACCCCACCCCCTGGCTGTCCGGCGGAGAGCTGCTCCTGACAACCGGTTTCCAGCTCGACTCGGAGGCGCGCCAGCGGGAGTTCATCCGGAGGCTCACGGACCACCACCTCGCCGGGCTCGGCTTCGGCACCGGCTTCGACCACGAGAAGCTGCCCGCGGCGCTCCTGGACGAGGCCTCGGCGGCGGACTTCCCCGTCTTCGAGGTGCCGTACGAGCTGCCCTTCATCGCCCTGACCGAAAAGGCGTTCACGCGACTGGTGAACGAGCAGTACGAGGTGCTCCAGCGCGGGATCGGGATCCACAAGCGGCTCGAGCGGCTGGTGCTCGAGGAGCGCGGGCTCGACGAGGTGGTGAGAGCCCTGGCCGCCGCGATCGGCGGGGCCGTGGTGGTGATCAGCTCACGCGGCGAGACGATCGCCTCGAAGGCGTTTCGCCGCCCCCTCCCGGGCGCCGCCATCGACCACGTGCGCCAGGAGGTGCTCCGGCGCGCGGCACGGATCGGCGAGGGCTCGGCGCGCGACGCGGCCGAGTTCATGCCGGACCACGGCGAGATCGCCGGTCGCTCTCTCGTCCTGCCGGTGGCCCTGCGCGGCCGCGGCGCGCCCCAGGCCTGGCTGCTCGGGGCCCGCGACGGCGGCGCGCTGGGCGACATCGAGCGGCTCATCCTCCAGCAGGCGACCACGGTCGTGGCACTCGAGCTGATGCGCCAGCGGGCGATGCGGGACACGGAGCGGCGCCTCGCCGGCGACGTGCTCGCCGAGGCGATTGGCGGCAGCATCGACGAGGAGGAGCTCGAGGTGCGCCTGCGGCCGTTCGGAGTAGGAACGCGAGCCGCGGTGCTCGTCTTCGCCGGCGACGAGGAGCTCGAGAACGGGGCCCATGCCTCGGTCGAGGCCGAGCTCGACCGGTTCCTCGCCGACAGCGGGTTCGGCGCCCTCGTCGCTACGAGGGAAGGACTCGTGTGCGCGGTCGTCGACGCCACCTCGGAGGTCGACCCGATCGCCCTCGCCCAGCGCGCGCGCGAGGTGCTCGCCGCGGAGCACGGCGAGGTTCGCGCGGCGGCGAGCCGCGTGGCGCCGGCCGCGGCGCTGCGCCGCTCCTTCCACGAGGCGCGCTGCGCGCTAGAGGCCGCCGCGCTCGCAGCGAACGGCTCCGGCCCGCCCGTCGCCTCCTACCGCGACCTCGGCGCGTTCCAGCTGCTGCTCTCACTGCAGGACGATGAGGCGCTCAGGCTCTACTGCGACAGCGTGCTCGGTCCGCTCGAGGACTCGGGCGGCGAGTACGGCGACGAGCTGATGCGCTCGCTCGAGGCGTTCATCGAGCAGAACGGGCAGTGGGAGCGCGCGGCGCGCGAGCTCTACTGCCACCGGCACACGCTTCGCTATCGGATTCGGCGCGTGGAGCAGCTCACCGGCCGCGACCTCTCCACGGCCCGTGACCGGATCGAGTTCTGGCTGGCCCTGAGAGCAAGGGAGTTGGTGAGATGAGGGTCGGCGTACCCACGGAGATCAAGGCGGACGAGTATCGCGTCGCGCTCACGCCCGCGGGCGTGCGCGAGCTCCGAGACCGTGGCCACGAGGCGCTGATCCAGTCCGGCGCGGGCGCTGGCTCGACGATCTCCGACCGCGAGTACGAGGCACAGGGCGCGCGCATCGTGGCCGACGCGGGGGCCGTCTTGGACGAGGCCGATCTCGTGCTCGGGGTGAAGGAGCCGCAGCCCGAGGAGGTCGAGATGCTGCGCCCGGACCAGACCCTCTTCACCTACCTCCACCTCGCGCCGGCGCCCGACCTGACCAGGGCGCTGTGCGAGTCGGGCGCAACGTGCGTGGCCTATGAGACCGTCGAGGACGCGAACGGCCGTCTCCCGCTCCTCGCCCCGATGAGCGAGGTGGCCGGCAAGATCGCCACCCAGGCCGGCGCCTTCTTCCTCGAGAAGCCGCTCGGGGGGCGCGGCGTGCTGCTCGGGGGCGTGCCCGGCGTCGCGGCCGCCACCGTGCTCGTGATCGGCGGCGGCGTGGTAGGCATGAACGCCGCCTTCATAGCGATCGGCATGGAGGCCGACGTCTTCGTCTTCGACCGCAGCATCGACCGCCTGCGCGAACTCGACGTGGCCTTCGGCGGCCGGGCCTCGACGGTCTACTCCTCGACGCTGGCCATCGAGGAGATGCTCCCGCGCGCCGATCTCGTGATCGGCGCCGTGCTGATCCACGGCGCTCGGGCCCCGTACGTCATCAAGCGCGACCAGCTGAAGCTGTTGCGCGAGCGCGCCGTGCTGGTGGACGTGTCGATCGACCAGGGCGGCTGCTTCGAGACCTCCCGCCCGACCACGCACTCGGACCCCGTGTATGAGGTCGATGGCGTAACGCACTACTGCGTGACGAACATGCCTGGCGCCGTGCCGGTCACCTCCACCTTCGCGCTTACGAACGCCACCCTGCCCTACGTCCTGGCGCTCGCCGACCACGGCGTGAAGGGTGCGATCGCCCGCGAGCCCGGGCTCCGCCCCGGCGTGAACGTGGCAGCGGGCAAGGTCACCCACCCAGCCGTCGCCGAGGGCGTCGGCATGGAGTTCACCCCCGTAGACGAGGCGCTCGCCGCCGGCCAGGCGGCCTAAGAGAGAGGAGATCCGATGGCAACCGCAACCAAGACCAAGCTCCGGAACTTCATCGACGGCGAGTTCGTCGAACCGGCGGACGGCCAGACCGAGGAGATCCTGAACCCGGCCACCGGTGAGGCGATCGCCGAGGCGCCCGTGTCGAGCGAGGAGGACGTGAACCGGGCCGTAGCCGCAGCCCGGCGGGCCTTCGAGGGCTACTCAAAGGCGACCCCCGGCGACCGATCGCTGATGATGCTGAAGCTCGCCGACGCGATCGAGGGGCGCGCGGATGAGATCGCCGACCTCGAGTCGGCCGACGCCGGCAAGCCGCGCCACGCCTTCTACGACGACGAGATCCCCTTCTTGGTGGACAACCTGCGCTTCTTCGCGGGTGCCGCGCGCCTGCTGGAGGGCAAGGCGGCCGGTGAGTACGTGGAGGGCTACACCTCGATGGTCCGGCGCGAGCCCGTGGGCGTCGTCGGGCAGATCACGCCCTGGAACTACCCCCTGATGATGGCCATCTGGAAGGTCGCGCCGGCGCTCGCCGCCGGTAACACCGTGGTGCTGAAGCCGGCGGAGACCACGCCGATCACCACGATCAAGCTCGCCGAGCTGGCCGCGGAGATCTATCCCAAGGGCGTCCTCAACGTGATAACGGGCCACGGCCAGCCGGCCGGGGCGAAGCTCGTTACCCATCCGGACGTGGACATGGTCTCGCTCACCGGCTCACAGGTGACCGGCAAGTGGATCGCGGCCGCGGCGTCGGAGACGCTGAAGCGCGTCCACCTCGAGCTGGGCGGCAAGGCGCCGGTGGTGGTCTTCGATGACGTGGACATGGAGACGGCGATGGAGACGATCGCCGCCACGGGCCTCTACAACGCGGGTCAGGATTGCACTGCCGCAACGCGCGTGCTCGCCGGCAGGGGCGTGTATGACAACGTGGTGAGCGGCCTGGCAGAGCAGGCCAAGGGCTACGTCATGGGCGACACGATGTCGCCGGACACCACGCTCGGCCCGCTCAACTCCGCCCGCCAGCGCGAGCGCGTCGAGGGCTTCCTCGAGCGCAAGCCGTCGAACGCGGAGGTCGTGACCGGTGGCAACGAGCCCGACCTGTCCGGGTTCTTCCTCGAGCCGACCGTGGTGGCGGGGCTCGAGCAGAAGGACGA
>JBKPFJ010000071.1:0-8288 GCA_046728795.1 Actinomycetota bacterium
TCGCTGGATCGCTCGCCCATCTCTACGAGCGGCGGGTAGCCGACGAACCTCTCGACCCGGCGGCTGTGCTCTGCGCTCGCCTTGGCAAAGCCTACGGGGGCGGTTAGTCAGCCTCCGCTCGCCGTTCGATCTCCTCGAGCCCAGTCGGCCGCCCTGTCCGGACCCAGCGCCAGTAGAGCAGGCCGGCGATGAGCGCCGTACCGCCAGGGCCAGCAATGGATAGCCGCGCCCGAGGTTGACGATCAGGGTGAACCCGACGGCCAGGGCGCCGGCCAGGTTGGTGACGACGAGAAGCCGCGCGCCTTCGCGGTGCGCGAAATGGGCCATCGCCAGCAGCCCGGCCAGGAAGCTCACTAACACCGCGACCGCGTAGACGAACACGAGCTCCTGCTCCTGGCCGCGCGCCGCGAGGATGATCGCCGCGGAAATTACGGCGTAGACGACCACCGACCACACCGGGGTGTGGTGACGGTTCGTGCGACCCAACCAGGCGGGCAGCAGCCCGCCTCCTCCGTCGGAGCGAACCCGGGCGAGCGCCTTGAGCAGCCCCGGCCCCGCCTGGAAGGACGAGGCGGCAGCCGCGAGCAGCAGCAGGCCGCTCGAGAGTTGGAAGAAGGCGAACAAGGCTCCGTCCCCACCCACGGCGGCGCGCGCGACGTCGGCGATCTGGGTCTCGTCCGACTGCGGGATCCCGACACGCAGCCGAACCGCCAGCACGGTCAGAGCCATGGTCAGACCGCCCACGATGACGATCGTCAGCAGCAGCGTTCCGCGCCCGAACAGTCGCCGACCGCGATCCCCGAGCTGGCCGAGCTGCGCGATCGCCGTCGCCGGCGCCTCGGTTCCCGTGGCCAGCGCCATCGCCACGGGGAAGGCAAAGATGACGGCCACGACGGCCGGGCTCGCTCCGTGCGTGAGGGGCGCCGAGTTGTGCGCGCTGTGGGGATCGACGAAGCCCAGCGCGAGCGTCGCCACTGCGGCGACGATGAAGAGGCAGGTCATGACCCCGAAGACGAGCCTTCCGCCATGGCCGAACCAGGTCAGCGCTGCCACAAGGCCCACGAGCGCGAGCGCCAGCGGGATGCGGGCGCCCGCCACCGCCGGCAGGTAGGCGATCAACGCGCTGCCAGCAGCGGCGATGGAGATCGCGATCGTGAGCGCGAAGTCGACCACCAGGGCCCCGATCGGCAGGAACGACCAGGGCTCGCCGAAGGCGCGGCCGGCGGCCTCCGGTGATCCGCCGCCCTGGGGAAAGCGGCGCACCAGCTGCCAGTAGTTGAGCGTCACGAGCGCGATGATCGCGACCACCAGGGCCATCGTGGGGATCAACAGAGTGAGGTGGCCACCGAGCGCGCGGAGCGCCGCCTCGATGGCATAGGCCACGGATGAGACCGGGTCGGCCATGACCGCGAAGGCGAACGCGAAGAACAGGGCCGCCCGTGCGCCGGTTGGCAACCTCCTCGGTGGGGCGACGGCCGTTTGCTGGGAAGCCAATTTTGAGAGCTCGGGTCGACGACTTGACGCCGACCAGGCTTCCCGGCACACCTGGCTCGCGAGCATATCCACCGCCCGTCCGCCGGGCGCGGGTCTTTACGAAATCTGTATGCGTGCGCCAGCGATCTCAACGACGGGTGAATGGCTGGCGACCGAACATCGTGGTGTGTCAGTCACGCTCGAACGTCTTCGCCTTCGGCTGCGGGTCGCGCGGCATCGTGGCCAACTGGACGCCGCCTTAGCGGCCGGGGCCGATCCCGGGGAGGACCCGGACCTGGCGTTGCGAGCTCGACGGCTCGTCGAGCGCGCCACCCGCCAAGCGCTCGCGAACTCCCTCGAGAACATCCTCGACGCCGCCGAGGAACCCCCGAGCGCCTGGCGCCACGGTGATCCGCGTCCCCCACTTAGGCGGGAGGCCGTGCTCGCTGCCCGCGACGAGCTGCTGGCGCTTGCTGATCGGCTCCGCGAGCCCGACCTCGTGTCCGTCCGGACTGTCGCGCTCGCGGCGCAGCTGGTCTGGGACTCGGCGAGCCTGCTCTACGCCACGGGCTCGGAGACGACGGTGAAGCAGGCGGCCGATGAAGTCCTCATGACTCTTGCTCCGCCCGACGCCGCTGATGTTCGACTGGCCCCCACTCGGCGCCGGAGCTTTACTCAGTAAGGCGAGCCCTCGAACCCCCACGTATGCGTTGCTCCGGTAGACCCTCAGCCCGAGCCTGCGCTCCGCGCGGATCGTCTTGAGGCTCTGGGTGAAGTAGCTCGCGTGCTAGTTGCTCGCCTCGACATGCGGCCGCCTCGGTTCCACACCTGAGCCCAGGGGGCTACGGGTTGCCGCAGGGGTTCACGGAGCCTCTGTTGTCACCCAGGGGAGGACGTCGCGCTCCGAGCCCCCTACGGGCCGGAGCGCCGCACCGAGCTGCTCTCGCTGTGCGACGCCCGCGCGGCTGAGGCGATCAGGAAGGCAGGGATCCGGCTCTGCAACTTCCGCGCTCTCGCGGACTGAGGCGTGGGCTCACCGGGAACGTCCCGGTGGCCAGCTAGCGGGGCGATTGCTTTGTGGCTAAAGCGGTCACTCCGCTAAGAGTGTCGGAAGCGTTTCTCTGGCCTGCGCACTAGGGCCGGGCTCGGCAAGCAGCGAGCGCTCAGCGATCGCCACGAGGACGTCGGCCGCCTTCTTCGCGGAGAGGCCGCGACCGGTGTAGAGCAGGTCGAAGGCCTCGAAGCTGGCCAGGATCCACATGATGTGGGCGGCTTCGGTCACGCCGACGCCCGGGCGCAGGTATCGCTGCTCGCCAAGGCGGCGTGCCACCCACGCCATCCCGTCGGCCCTTCTTTTCTCGCTCCGGCGGATCGTGCCACCGATGGCCTCGGGATCGAGCTGCTCCATCGAGTAAAGCGCCCGGAAGACGTCGCGGTTCGCGGCGAAGACCTCGACGCCCGCGCGGATCCCGCCGCGCGCCGACTTCCAGGCGTCCTCGACACGAACGGCCTCGAGCAGCCGGGCGTATCCGGACCGCTCGAAAAGATCGGCGGCGAGGGCATCGAAGAGGCCGGCGCGGGACTCGAAGATGAGGTAGACGGTCGAACGGGCGACGCCGGCCATCTTCGCCACCCGCTCGACGCTGACCGCCTCCGCTGGCGCCTCCCGCAGGCGTTCGTAGACCGCGTCGAGGATTCGCCGGCGGGTCTTGGCCGCGGACTCCGCGCGCAACCGCTGCTCGTAGCGACGAGACGCCATTCAAGGAGCATATCGAGTTCGCTTGACAGAGTGTCCGGTGGAAGACATACTGTCCGATCAAATGCAAGGCAGGATCGATCACAACACCAACTCGGTCCCCGTCCTCATCGTCGGCGGCGGGCCCGCCGGCCTCGTCACCGCGATCACGCTCGCCCGCTACGGCGTCGAATCGCTGCTGGTCGAGCGGCGTGAGAGGCTCTCCGACCAGCCGCGCGCTACGGCGATCAGCGTTCGCTCGATGGAGCTCCTGCGCTCCTGGGGGCTCGAAGCCCAGGTGTTGGAGGGCGCTCTCGACGTGAGTTTTCTCGGCCGGATCGGCGAGACCCTCGCAGGTCCCGGCTCCACCATCCCGCTGGGATTCCCGACCGCCGAGGAGGCCGCGGTTGTCAGCCCCGTCGCGCCGGTGTCCGTCCCGCAGGATCACCTGGAGCCCGTCCTGCTGCGCCATCTCGAGAGCCTGCGCCCCGGGAGTGTGCGCTTCGGCCACGAGCTGGCCGACCTGGCCGCGGGCCAGGGCGGCGTTCTCGCTCGGATTCGCGATGTGCGAAGCGAGCGCCTGGAGACGGTCGCGGCCCGCTACCTCGTCGGCGCCGACGGCGTCCGCAGCTCCGTTCGCGAGGCGCTCGGAGTGAGGACGCACGGTCCCGGCGTCGTGGCCCACAGGGTCGCCACCCTGTTCCGGGCGCCCCTATGGGATTGGATCGAGCCGCCTCACCACGTCCTCTACCCGATCACGCATCCGGAGGCCGAGGGCACGTTCGTCCCCGCGGGCCGGGCCGATCGCTGGGTGTACGCCTTCACCGGCGGGGCGGGAGCGCCGCCGCCCGAGGAGGAGGCGGCGGTCACGCGAATCCGCACGGCCGCGGGGATCCCCGAGCTCGGGCCGCGGATCGAGCACATCGGGCGCGTCCAGTACGCGGCGGAGCTAGCCGAGCGCTTCCGCACTGGTAGCGCGTTCCTCGCCGGCGATGCAGCCCATCGCGTCACGCCACGCGGGGGCACCGGCATGAACACCGCGATCCACGACGGTCACGACATCGGCTGGAAGCTGGCCTGGGTGCTGAAGGGATGGGCCGGCGACGAGCTGCTCGACACCTACGAGCAGGAGCGCCGCCCGGTCGCCGAGCACAACATGCGCCGCTCGACCGATCCGAACGGCTCCGTGCGCGAAGCCGCCGACGAGCTCCAGGTGGACCTCGGCGGCCGGATCCCCCATGCCTGGGTCGGTGCCGGGGCGGAGCGAGTTTCGACCCTCGATCTCCTGAGCCCGGGCCTGACCCTGTTCACGACGGCCGATGCGCCGCGAGCGCGAGTCGACGCCGACGACGGAGCGGCCCCGGTCACCGTACGAGAGCTCCCGCCGCTCGCCGCCAGCGCCCTCGGCATCGGCCCGGGCCAGGCGCTCCACGTCCGACCCGACGGCGTGCCCGCCGGCCGCTGTGCCCACTCGGCCAAGGCGAACTCCGAGCCGCCCCGACCTACCTGCAAGGCGTCGACAGCGCCGAGATCATCAACAACACCGTCCCTCACCGCAGAGCCGCGGATCATCCCCGCAATCGCCGGGCTAACGGCCTGCCAACCACCCATCGGGCCGCGACCGACCGATCCCCGGTCCGGGGCCGAAGCAGTCGCGCCGAGAGCACCCCAAAGATGGGAAAGCGAGCGCGAGCTCGGCGGCGAAGCAAACGACTGCGCGTCCTCCATCGCGGCAGTCTGTTGCGCCGTAGCGCAGACGCTTGCTCCCCCCGTGCATTGCGGGAGCGCCCGAGGATCCGCGCGTGCAGCCCGCGCCGTCGCGCCGCAATCGTCGAACGAGGCCTTCAGCCCGCAATCGCGCAGAGAGCGACGCCCGGAAGCTCGTAGCCGCCGTCGGCGGCGAAGGGGACGAAGGCCTCCGTGAGCCGTGTCCGGAGCACCTCCCGCTCATCCTTGGGGAGCGCGCGGACCAACATCGCGAAGGGGCCGCCTACGTCGACGACCCACTGCTCGTAGTCCTCGAGGGCGCGGAAGCCGAAGCACACCGGCACCTCGTCAGTGCGGACCGATCTGAAGCCGGCGCCGTCGAGCAGCGCTCTGGTGTGCTCCTCGCTCGCCATGCTGAAGACCCCCGGCCCCCCGGGCTGCGGGGGCGGCATGTGTCCGCGCTCAACCAGGATCATGCCGCCGATCGATGCCCACGGGTTGCGCTCGGGCGCGCCCCACACCGAGAGCGCCAGCCGGCCGCCCGGCCGCAGCACGCGGCGCGTCTCGGCGAGCGCTGAGGCGGGATCGGCCGCCAGCATGTAGGTGCTCTGGCAGAGCACGCCGTCGACCGAGCCCGAGTCGAGCTCGATCCGCTCGGCGTCGATCACCCGGTAGTCGATGTTCGCGAGCCCGAGCTCGGTGCCGCGGCGGCGCGCGACCTCGACCATCTCGGGGGAGAAGTCGGTCGAAAGCAGCCGACCGTCGTCACCCAAGATCGCCGCCGCCTCGAACCCGGTCTCGCCGGTGCCGGCGCCGAGCTCGAGCACCGTCTCCCCCGGCTTTGGCCCGAGCTCCCGGATCAGCCACTCGCGCACCGGCGTTAGGGCGTCCGCAAGGTACGCGCGCCAGCGCCCCCAGCCGGGAGCCATCGCCTCCCAGACCTCGTGGCTGGTCCGGCGATAGTCCTCGACGTCCACGCGGCCGATGCTAACCGCACCTCGGGGCTCGGACGCCCGCGAGGCGCAGTCCTGCCTTCGGGGCCGCGCGGGGAATGTCGTTCCTCTTGGTGACCGGCGAGCGGAGCCGGCGTGTGCTCGGGTCAGTCGTCGAGGTCGGTCAGGTCGACCTCCCCCAGCCGGGCGGGATCCATGAGCAGGTCGATCTCGACGATCTTGCCGTGCACCACAGTGAAGCCGGCCACCCCCAGCAGGCGGTGGTCGCGGACGACGACGAATCCCGCGGCGCCGTTCACCAGCATCGCCCGCGCGAACGGGGCGAGACGCGAGAAGGCGAGGCCGCGCTCGGCGACGGCGCGGGCACCGCGCACGTCCCTCGAGGCGCCGGGCCTCACGCCAGCGTCGATCTGGAGCACTACGTCGGGGTCGAGCACGGCGAGGAGCGCGTCGAAGTCGGCGTTGCGCGCGGCCGCGTGGAAGGCGTCGACCACTTCTCGCTGCCGCTCGAGACTCGCGTCCGGGACCGGTGCGCCCCGAACACGGCGTCGCGCGCGGCTTGCTAACTGCCGCGCCGCCGCGGGTGTCCGCTCGACGAGCGGCGCGATCTCGTCGAAGCGGATCGCGAAGATGTCGTGCAGCACGAACGCCAGGCGCTCCGCTGGCGCGAGCGTTTCGAGCACTACGAGCAGCGCGAGCCCGACCGAGTCGGCGAGCAGCGCCTCGTGCTCGGGGTCGATGCCCCGCTCGGGACTGACGATCGGCTCGGGGATGTGAGGCCCGAGCGGCTCCTCGGGCCGCGCCTTCCGGGAGCGCAGCATGTCGAGGCACACGCGCGCGACGCCGGTCGTGAACCACGCCCGGAGGTTCCCGACGCTGCTGGCGTCCGTGCGGCTCAGCTTGAGCCAGAATTCCTGCACGGCGTCGTCGGCTTCGGTCACCGAGCCGAGCATCCGGTAGGCCACGGCACGCAGATGCCCGCGGTTCTCCTCGAACCGCTCCGCCAGCCATTCTTCCTCGTCAGCGGTCACATCGTCGGGTCGGGATCCGTCCTATCTGTAGACGGAAGAAATCGAGACGATGTGACACGGGCGAAGGGAGGATCCATGCTCATCGCCTACCTCGCCGTCGGCATGCTGACCGCCGCGGCCAACGGTGCCTTTGCGACCCTCGACTTCACGCGCCACGAGTTCGTGCTCCAGAACATGGCCAGGGTGCGCGTCAAGCCTTCCTGGCTGTACCCGCTTGGATTCCTCAAGCTGGCCGGTGCGGTTGGCCTCGTGGTCGGGGTTGCGGTGCCTCCGCTCGGCGTCGCAGCGGCAAGCGGCCTCGTCCTGTTCTTCATCGGCGCGATCGGCACCCACATCCGCGCGCACGACTACTCGTCGATCCCCTTCCCGGCGACGTTACTGCTGCTGGCCGTCGCCACGCTCGTCTTCCGCGTGTGGTCGGCCTGACGGCGCCGTCGCGCCGATCGCGGGCCCCCGCGGGCGGCCAGCGCATTGACAAACGCATCAGTAAGTCTATACTTACCGTTCGTGGTAACTTACCAAGCCGATGGATGGACGGCGCTTGGCGATCCGACGAGACGAGAGGTCTTCGAACGTCTCGCCGATCGTCCCCGCGCGGTCGGTGAGCTCGCCAGCGAGCTGCCGGTCAGCCGGCCGGCGGTCTCGCAGCACCTGAAGGTGCTGAAGGAAGCCGGGCTCGTGGTCGACCGGCCCGTCGGCAACCGCCGCATCTACCAGCTCGACCCTGAGGGAGTGGGCGCGCTTCGCGCGCAGCTCGATCGGTTCTGGGGCCAGGCACTGGCGGCCTACAAGCAGGTCGTCGAACAACGAACAGAGGAGGTCCAATGACCACGCAGGCACAACCGGAAGCGTCGGTTCGGACGCAGATCGTCGTCGAGGCGCCTGTCGAGCGCGCGTTCCGGGTGTTCACGGAGGACTTCGGCAGTTTCAAGCCGCCCGAGCACAATCTGCTCGACGTCGAGGTCGCCGAGACCGTGTTCGAGCCGCGCCAGGGCGGCCACCTGTACGACCGCGGCGTCGACGGCAGCGAGTGCCGCTGGGCGCGCGTCCTCGCCTACCAGCCGCCCGACCGGGTCGTGATCAGCTGGGACATCAGCCCGCAGTGGCAGATCGAGACCGACCTCGAGAAGACCAGCGAGGTCGAAGTGCGCTTCATCCCCGAGACTCCGGAGCGGACCCGAGTCGAGCTCGAGCATCGCAACCTCGATCGCCACGGCAAGGGCTGGGAGGGCGTTCGCGAGGGCGTCGGCGGCGAGGGCGGCTGGCCGCTTTACCTGCAGCGGTTCGCCGATCTGCTGAGGGACTGAACCGGCACCTCGCGAGCGCCCGGCGAGACGCCCCGGGCGCTTGCGTGGAGCCCGGCCCTCCTCCTACGAGCGAGAAGCGACA
>JBKPFJ010000064.1:0-6458 GCA_046728795.1 Actinomycetota bacterium
CAGGTTGTTCAGCATCGCCCGGAGATAGACCCGCCGTGTGGAGCTGCTGCTCGTCGCCGGCTCGAGCGCGCCGAGGCCGCCGCCCGAGCGGAAGTGGCCGACGGCAAGCCAGAGGAGATAGGCCGCCCCGGCGAACCGCACCGCGTCGTAGACCGTAGGTGCTGCCTGAAACAGCGCGGCCAGCCCGGCCGCAGCGGCCGCAGTGTGACCCACCATGCCGCTCGCCGCGCCGAGTGCCGCGGCGACCCCGGCGCGTGGACCGCCCGCGACCCCGTTGGCCAGGATGAACAGCATCCCCGGCCCGGGCGGCACCTGGATCACGAGCACGGCGACGCGGACCGGACCCAGCGCCTGCCACTCGATCGGCACGAGCGGGGATGCTAACGCCGGGCCCCTGCTCCGCCCCGGATGGTCTCGACCGGCACCAACCCTGAGCCCTGCAGCGCCGCCAGCCGGAAGCCCTCGCGGAGCTCGTCCTCCTCGAGGTCGGCGGCGAGCCGCTCCGCGAGCGCCGCCGCCTCCGTCCAGTGGTCCTCCGCAGCGGCTCCCTTGCCGTCGCTCCCGAGCCGGGCCAGCGCCACGTGGGCGTCGAGCTCGGCGCCGGGGGTGCCCCCGCTCGCGGCGACGTCGAGCGCGCGGCGCAGTCGGGCCTCGGCGCGCTCCCGGTCGCCCGCAGCTGCCGAGCATCCGCCGGCCAGGAGGGCGGCACGCGCCACCGTCTCGAGCCAGCCCGAGCGCTCGGCTGCGGCGAGCAGGGGCAGGGAGAGTCGCTCCGCTCGCTCGAGGTCGCCCGCGGCAAGGTGCACCGATGCCAGCGCCAGCTGAGCATGAGCGCCGTGCAGGAACGCGCTGCCCGGCGGCACCGTGACCGAGCTCAGGAGGCTCTCGGCCTGTGCAGCGTGCTCGCCGGCCGTGGCGCGATTGGACTGCCACGCGGCTTGCGCCAGGAGCCCTGTGCAGCGGATCTCCTGCGCGACGGCCCCCGCCCGCTCCGCGGCCGCCCGCCCGTGCTCGAGGACGCCGGCGGCCCTTTCAGGCGCGCGCGCCTCGAGCAGCGCCCAGCCGAGGGTGGCGGCGGTCCAGGCGGCCCACTCGTCGGCGCCCACCTCGCGTGCCAGATCGTGGGCGGCCTGTCCCTCCCGCAGCGCCGCCCCCAGCCGGCCCCGGCTGCGCTCGAGCCAGCAGCGGAAGTCCCGGAAGAGCGGCTCGCTGGTGCGGTCCCCGAGCTTGGCGTTGAGCGCCGAGGCCTCGTCGCTCCGCTCGAGGGCCTCCGCGAACCTGCCGGCGGCGAGGGGGACGTAGGCCGACTCGAGCAGTGCCCAGGAGAGGTAGAGATCGTCGTGATGCCGGCGGTGGATGTCGATGAGCCGCTCGGCGAGCTGCTCGAGGCGGGCCAGGTCGCCGAGCTCGAGGGCCGCCAGCTTGAGCGCGTCGAGCGCCTTGCCCACCAGCCGTTCGCTCCCGCGGGCTTCGGCGACGCGTTCCGCCCGCTCTCCGAAGGCGAGCGCCGCGTCGAGCCGGAGCCGATTTGCATGGAGGATCGAGAGTCGCGCCAGGCTGCTGACCTGCGCCTCGGGGTCCTCGAGCGAGTCGGCTATCTCGAGCGCCTCGCTCAGTCGGTCGACGGCGCTGTCGAGCCCCTCGGCGCGCCAGAATCCGAGGTCCTGGAGGATCTCCATCTCGAATCGCTTGTCGCCCGCCGCGCGCGCTCCCACCAGGGCGCAATCCATGTCGAGCATGCCGTCGGAGCGGTTGCCGGACTGTGACTTGAGGACGCCGCGGCGCCGCAGGGCCGAGCGGATGCGCTGGTCCTCGGCCCCGAGGCCCAATTCGCTTCCCAGATCGAGCGCCGCGCTGATCTGCTCGAGTGCATCCTCGAGCGCATAGACCCCAAGGGCCGCCTCGGCGGCCAGCGCGTGCTGCTCCATCGCGCGTTCCGGGGCGCCGGCGGCCTGCCAGTGCTGCGCGAGCAGCGCGTGCCTGTCCGGAAGCAGCCGCTCGAGCGCACGCGCCGCCCGCCCGTGAAGCTCCGGGCGCCGGCGCTTCAGGACCGCGCGGTAGGCAGCCTCCTGTATCAGCGAGTGCTTGAACCGGTACTCCGGCTCGGGCCAGTGGCGCGACTCTCGCACCAGGTCGTGCTTCATCAGCTCGCGCAGCGAGGGGCGCGGGTCGGGCACTCCCTCCGCCACCTCGCGGAGCAGGGGGACGCTGAACCGGCGACCCAGCACTGCCGCGGCCTCCACGAGCCGCTGCGCCTCGAGGGGGAGGCGATCGATCCGGGCGAGGATCAGGCGCTCGACCGTCTCCGGTACCTCGAACGGGACCTCGTGCTGGAAGCGCCAGCTCTCACCCGCGCGGACGAGAGCGCCCGACTCCGACAGCGAGCGCACCAGCTCCTCGAGGTAGAAGGGATTGCCCTCCGCCCGGTCGAGCACCATGCCCTCTAGCTCGGGGGGAAGCGTGCCGCTGCCGACCAGCGCCTCGAGCAGCCGCCGGTCCGCCTGGCCCGCGAGCGGCTCGAGCCGGATCTCCTCCCAGGCACTGGGGACGGCCGCTTCGGCCGCCCGGCGCAACCCGGGGATGGGTCCGTCGAGCTCGGCCCGCGCTGCGAGCACGATGAGAATGGCGGCGTCGGCGCTCGCCGGGAGCAGGTGCCCAACGAGCTGCAGCGAGGAGCCATCCGCCCACTGAAGGTCGTCGAGGACAAGCGCCACGGGGCCGTCTGCCGAGAGGCGGCGGAGCAGGTCGCGCATCGCGTCGAACGTGCGCCGTTGCAGGTGCTCCGGAGATAGGCCGAGCGGGCGGGTGGGTGAATCCGGGCTCGGGGCGACGCCGAGCAGCACGCAGAGGAAGCCGTACAAGCCCTCGGCGGCGTCGCCGCCGAGCTCCCGGAGCCGTGCTCGCAGGGCGCGCGCTACCGCCTCGTCCGGTTGGCCGGTGGGCACGCCCAGCCAATCGGAGAGGAGACCGCGGAAGGGGAGGTAGGGCACCGCCCGTCCGTAGGAGACGCAGCGCGCCTGTAGCCACATCGGTGCTCCGGCGCCGGACGGGGAGCCCTCGTACCGGTTGCGCAGCTCCCGCAGCAGCCTGCTCTTTCCAATCCCGGCCTCGCCGGTCACGAAGAGGGCTCCGCCCGAGCCGTGCAGCACCTCCCGTACGCGCCTCATGGCCGCCGCCAGCTCGTCGTCGCGTCCCACCAGACCGGCGCCGACACCGACCCCGGCGAGCCCACGCCTCGGGTCGGCGGCGCCTCGGGCGCGTTCCGCCTCGCACGCGGTCACCGGCTCGGACTTGCCCTTGAGGGTGAGCACACGCGATGGGCCCCACTCGAACAGCGGCTCCACGAGTCGCCGCGTGCGCTCGCCGACGAGCACCGTGCAGGGCCGAGCCTCGGCCTGCAGCCGCGCCGCGGTGTTCACCGAGTCGCCCATCGCGCTGAACTCCACGGTGTGCCCACTCCCAACGGGCCCGAAGACGACCAGGCCGGTCTCGATTCCGACCCTGACGGCGAACGCGTCGAGCTTCCACTCGCTCGCGACCTGCGTGGCGTACTCGCCGAGCGAGGAGGCGATGCGGAGACCGGCGTGGACTGCGCGCTCGGCATCGTCCTCGTGGGCCACCGGTACCCCGAAGAGCGCGAGCAGGCCGTCGCCGGCGAGGTGCTCCACGTGTCCGTCGAGGTCCTCGACCTCGGAGACCATGCGCGCCACGGCGTCGCCGACCAGGGTGCTGAAGTCCTCGGGGTCGAGGCTCTCCGCCAGGGCGGTCGAGCCGACCACGTCCGCGAACAGGGCGGTCACGACCCGCCGGGCCTCGCGGGGCTCGGCCCCCGGCAGCGGGGAGCCGCATTCCGAGCAGAAGCGCCCGCCTTCCCGGGCGGGCGCGCCACAGGCGGGGCACACGGGAGATGGCCGCTCCACGGCGAGATTCTACGTCGGCGCCAGCAGCCCCCGGCTGAGGTAGCGTCGCGTCCGCATGGCGGACATGGGGGACGCTTTCCTTGCCGTGCTCGGCGACGACGAGCGCCGGGCGCTCGAGGAGCGCGGGCGCCGGGTGGATTTGGAGGCGGGCGAGCGCCTCCTGCAGCAGGGCGAGCCGGGCGACAGCGTCGTCCTGATCGTCCGTGGCCGTGCCAAGGTGAGCTACGTGACGCGCGAGGGGCGCGAGCTCGTGCTGCGATTCTGCGGTCCAGGGGAGCTCGTCGGCGAGCTGGCCGTGCTTGATCGGCGGCCCCGGCTCAGCAGCGTGACCGCGCTGGAGCCGATGGAGGTGCTCGTGGTGCCGGCGCGGGATTTCATCGCCCTGCTCGGGAGGATGCCGGGCATCGCGCTCGAGCTCTCGCGCATGCTCAGCCGGCGCTTCCGGGACGCCGACCTGAAGCGCGTCGAGTTCGGCGCCTCGGACACCGTGGGGCGCGTGGCCGCTCGGCTGGTCGAGCTGGCCGAGAGCCACGGCGACCCGACGGGCGAGGGCATCCGCATCACCCTTCCGATCTCCCAGGACGAGCTGGGCGCGTGGACGGGAGCCTCGCGCGCCGGGGTGGCGGCCGCGCTCAGGACCCTCCGTGAACTGGGCTGGATCACGACCGACCGCCGGCGCCTGACGGTGCGCGACGTCGACTCCCTCGCCCGGCGCGCCACGGTCCAGAATTAGGTGGAAGCGCGCCTGGGGCGGGCATAGGGTCGCGCCATGGCCCTGATCCTCTCGCCCCACCTGGACGACGCCGCGCTGTCCTGCTGGCACCTCCTCTCGGGGCCGGGCGAGGTGGAGGTGGTGAACGTCTTCACGGGGATCCCGGCGAGCGGGGTGGTCGGCCACTGGGACAGGCTGACGGGCGCCACGTCCGGGGCTGCTCGCGTCATGGAACGCCTCGAGGAGGATCGAGCCGCCTTAGCCGTCGCCGGCCGGGCCGGGGTCAGCCTCGGGCTTCTCGACGCTCAGTATCGGGAGAACGGTGGCGCGCCCGACGTGCTGGCCGCCCTGAGCCGCCGGCTGGCCCCGGACGCCGTGCTCTACGCGCCCGCCGCGCTCGGGGTCCACGCCGACCATGCGCTCGTGCGCGACGCCGCGCTGGGGCTGCGCGAGCGGGGCCACGAGGTCCGCTTCTACGCGGACCTGCCCCACGCCTTGGCCCTCGGGTGGCCGGAGTGGGTGACCGGCCGGCCGCGGGCCTCGTCCGGCCCCGACCCTTCCGGCGAGCACTGGCGAACGGCGCTCGAGGGGAGCGGCCTACGTCTGGAGGAACTCAGCGCCGAAGTGCACGAGCTCCCGCCCGAGGAGTTCGAGCGCAAGCTCGAGGCACTGCGGGCCTACCGCACGCAGCTCGCCGCGCTCGAGCTGCTCGCGCCGCTCGAGCTTCTCCGCCACGAGGTCGTCTGGACGGAGGCGCCATGAGCGTCGTCGAGCCCCTCACGGCGCGGGGACGAGAGCAGAGCCGCGCGCGCTACCCGGACGAGGAGGGCTACGTGGAGCGCGACGGCGTGCGGGTCTTCTACGAGACGTACGGCAGCGGGGATCCCACGGTCCTGCTGCTCCCCACCTGGTCGATCATCCACTCGCGCTTCTGGAAGATGCAGATCCCCTACCTGGCGCGGCACTTCCGCGTCGTCACCTTCGACGGTCGAGGCAACGGGAAGTCCGATCGGCCCTCCGAGCCCGAGGCGTACGTGGAGGAGGAGTTCGCGGACGACGCGCTCGCCGTGATGGACGCGACCGGCACCGAGCGAGCGGTCATCGTCTCGTTGTCTCGCGGAGCGGAGCGCTCGCTGCTGCTTGGGGCCGACCACCCTGAGCGCGTCGCCGGCATGGTCTTCGTCGCGCCGGCCCTGCCGCTGCCGCCGTCCACGCCGCGGGCCGACGCCGCGCGGATGTTCGAGGAGCGGCACGAGGAGCACGAGGGCTGGGGCAAGTGGAACCGCCACTTCTGGGTCGACCACTACGAGGAGTTCCTCGAGTTCTTCTTCTCGCAGGTCTTCAACGAGCGCCACTCCACGAAGCAGCGCGAGGACGCCGTCTGCTGGGGGCTCGACACGGACGCCGAGACGCTCGTGGCGACCCAGCTCGCGCCCCGGCTCGAGGACGAGGCCGGCGTGCGAAAGCTCGTGGAGCGCCTTCGCTGCCCCGCGCTCGTGATCCACGGGCGAGATGACGCCGTCCGCCCCCACGACTCGGGTGCCGCCCTGGCCGCCATGGCCGGCTGCCCCCTCGTGACGCTGGAGGGCTCGGGCCACAACCCGCTCGCCCGCGACCCGGTGAAGGTCAACCTGCTCCTGCGCGACTTCGTGGATCCCGGGCGCGCGCGCCCACGCGCCTGGTCGCGGGGGAAGGTGCGCCCCAAGCGCGCCCTCTACATCTCCTCGCCGATCGGGCTCGGCCACGCACGGCGCGACGTGGCGATCGCCAAGGAGCTGCGCAACCTCCACCCCGACCTGGAGGTCGACTGGCTCGCGCAGCACCCG
>JBKPFJ010000005.1:0-5845 GCA_046728795.1 Actinomycetota bacterium
GGCGATCGAGTGGGCGAACGGGACCAAGTACGGGCTCGCGGCCTCGGTCTGGACGCGCGACGTGGCCCGCGCCCTGCGGGTCTCCGCGGCGCTGCGGTTCGGCTGCGTGTGGATCAACGACCACATCCCCATCGCCTCGGAGATGCCGCACGGCGGCTACAAGGAGTCCGGCTACGGCAAGGACCTGTCGATGTACTCGCTCGAGGACTACACCAACGTCAAGCACGTGATGGCGAGCCTCAGCTGACGATGGAAGAGGACTCGCAGAACGGGCGTCCGGCCGGCCCGCCGGACGTCCACCTGGTCGGGCTGACCAAGCGCTACGGCGACATCGCCGCGGTGGACGGCGTCGACCTCGAGATCGGTCAGGGCGAGTTCTTCACGCTGCTCGGGCCCTCCGGCTCCGGCAAGACGACCACCCTGCGCCTGATCGCCGGCTTCGACCTGCCCGACGCCGGACGAGTGGAGCTGGGCGGCCGTGACGTGACCGACGATCCGCCCAACGCCCGCGACGTGAACACGGTCTTCCAGGACTACGCGCTTTTCCCACACATGGGCGTTCAGGAGAACGTCGAGTACAGCCTGCGCGTGCGCAAAGTGACCAAGGAGGAGCGCCGGCGGCGGGCCGAGGAGGCGCTCGCCACCGTGCGGCTCGAGGGCTATGGGCCGCGCAAGCCGGCGCAGCTTTCAGGCGGCCAGCGGCAGCGGGTGGCGCTGGCCCGGGCGCTCGTCAACCGCCCCCGCGTGCTGCTGCTCGACGAGCCGCTCGGCGCCCTCGACCTGAAGCTCCGCCAGGAGTTGCAGATGGAGCTCAAGCGGATCCAGGGCGAGGTGGGCATCACCTTCCTGTACGTGACCCACGACCAGGAGGAGGCACTCACGATGAGCGACCGCCTCGCGGTCTTCAACGCGGGTCGCATCGAACAGGTGGGACCGCCGGCCGAGGTCTCGGCCAGGAGGTACCGGAGGTGAACGTCGTCGTGCTGTGGGTCTTGCTCGTCACGTTCATTCCGGTCGCGCTCGCGCAGCGGCTGACCCGGGGGCCCCGCGGTGTGGCCATCATCTAGCGGGGCATGGCCGACTACAGGTTCCTCACCACCTGGCTGATCGACGCTCCGCGCGAGCGCGCGTGGGCGGAGCTGAACGACGCGCCGCGCTGGCCCGAGTGGTGGCGCGGGGTCGTGCGGGTGGACGAACTGGAGGCGGGTGACGAGGACAGCGTGGGAGCGCGTCACCTGATCGAGTGGCGCAGCCGCCTGCCCTACCCGCTCCAGTTCGAGTTCCTCACCGAGTCGGTGGACGCGCCCCGAGAGATGGTGGGGCGGGCCTCCGGCGAGCTCCAGGGCACCGGGCGCTGGCGGCTGTTCGAGGACGGCGACGTGACGGCTGTGGTCTATGAGTGGAACGTCGAGACGACCAAGCCCTGGATGAACGTGCTGGCGCCGCTGGCGCGGCCGGTCTTCGCCTGGAACCACGACGTGGTGATGCGCTGGGGCGGCGAGGGGCTGGCGCGCCGGCTGGGTGCCACGCTGCTGGCGTACGGCTGACGGCCCGCGCCCGGGGTGAGAAGATCTAGCCGTGGCACGCCTCGACGAGCTCGACCTGACGCTCAGCCTGTCGAAGACGGAGGAGGAGGAGCGCCTCGCCGCGGGGCACCGCCGCCTGCTGGCGCTCCGGCTCGCGCTCGGGGGGAAGCTCGGCGACCAGCGGATCGGGCCCCCCGTGTGCGTGCTCTTCGAGGGCTGGGACGCCTCCGGGAAGGGCGGCGCGATCAAGCGCCTCGTGTCGCCCATGGATCCGCGGCACGTTCGCGTGGCGCAGTTCGCGGCGCCCAACTACGACGAGAAGCGGCATCACTTCCTGTGGCGCTTCTGGCCCGTACTGCCCGGCTGGGGCGGGATGACTGTGCTGGACCGATCCTGGTACGGGCGAGTGCTCGTGGAGCGGGTGGAGGGCTTTGCCACTGTGGACCAGTGGGAGCGCGCCTACGAGGAGATCGTCCAGTTCGAGAAGTCGCTCTGCCTCGAGGGGATGATCCTGATCAAGTTCTGGCTGCACCTGTCCGACGAGGAGCAGCTGAAGCGCTTCAAGCGCCGCGAGAAGGATCCGCTGAGGCGCTGGAAGCTGACCGACGAGGACTGGCGCAACCGCGAGAAGCGCCCTGCGTACGAACGCGCGGTGGAGGACATGGTGGCCCGCACCGACCACGAGCTCGCGCGCTGGCAGCTCGTGGAGGGTGACTCGAAGCGCTGGGCGCGGGTGAAGGTGCTGGAGACCGTCGTGCGCGAGATCGAGGACGGGATGCGCGAGCGAGGCTTCGAGCCGCCGGCGGCGCTGGAGCAGGTCTTAGCCCGCTCGTAACAAGGCGGCTCATGGCAGTGATCTACAGTCCCCGCCGATGCGGAAGGGACTGAGCGTCGCCCTGCTCGCGGCCGTGGCGGTCGTCCCGGCCTGCGGCTCGGGCCACGAGAAATCCGAGGCGAAGCCCGCGCCGCGCAAGCCGGTGGTGGTGCTCCTCATCATGGACGAGTTCCCCACCGACGCCCTCTACGCGGCGGACGGACGGACCATCGACGCCGCGCGCTTTCCCAACTTCGCGGCGCTCGCGCGGATGGCCACCTGGTTCCCGAACTCGATGAGCGTCTACGACTCCACGCCCAAGGCGGTCCCGCTGATCCTCGACGGCATGAGGCCCTTCAAGGGCGAGACCGCGGACACGCGCGACCACGCACATAGCCTGTACACGGCCTTCGGGCGGCGGGGCTACAAGATCACGGACTCGGAGGAAGCCACCGCCGTCTGCCCGCGCCGCTACTGCCCGGGCGCGCGCAAGCGGCGGCCCGCGATCATCCCCCACCTCGTCCGCGGCCGCGCGGAGCGTCTCGACCACTGGGTGAACTCGATCCGGCCGCTCAGGCGGCCGGGCCTCTGGGTGAAGCATGCGCTGCTCCCGCACCAGCCGTGGATCTACCTTCCGTCGGGCAAGCTGATGCGGCCCGGGGTCACCGACCCGGTGCCGGGGATGGCCGCCCCCCCTGGCTTCTACGACGTCTTCCTCATGCAGCACAACCGCCAGCGGCAGCTGCTCCAGATCGGCTTCGCCGACCGTGAGCTAGGCAAGGTGCTACGCCGGCTGCGCCAGCAGCGCATGCTCGACCGCGCGCTGATCGTGGTGACGGCCGACCACGGCTACGAGTGGAAGGTCGGCGTGGCCCGGCGGCGCCAGGTGTTTCCGCGCAACATCGACGAGCTCGCGCCGCAGCCGATGTTCGTCAAGGCGCCGGGGCAGCGGCGCGGCCGCGTCGACCGTGCCTACGTGCGCAGCCTCGACGTCGCGCCGACGATCGCGGACGTGATGAACATCCGGCTGGGCTACCGGGCGGACGGGCACTCCGCCTTCAGCCCCATTACCCGGCGGCGGCACGTCGTGGCTATGCCGAAGCGCGATTTCAGCTACATCGTCCGCATCTCCGCCCGCAACATGGAGCGGCGACGGGCGGACAACCGCCGGCGCTGGCGCAAGCTCTTCGCGACCGGGGCGGAGAGCATGGCGCGCTACGGGGATCCCTGGGCCAGCGTCTACCGCATTGGCCCGAACCAGGATCTGCTGGGCCGGCGGGTGGCCGACCTGCACCCGGGCGTCCAGGGCCGCCTGCGCGCCGAGCTCGCCTATGCGGCAGAGCTGCGCGCGGTGAACCCGTCGTCGAGCCTGCTTCCGACCCAGATCGGGGGCTTCATCCGGGGCGGCGGCCCCGGCGCGAGGCGCGACGTGGCCGTGGCGGTGAACGGCCGCATCGAGGCCGTCGGCCGCAGCTTCCACCTGAAGGGTAGGCCCGGCGAGGGCTTCGGGATGATGGTCCCGGAGAAGGCCCTTCGCCCCGGCCGGAACGACGTGAGCGTCTTTGCCGTGGCCCCGGGGCAGCGCCTCACGCTCCTCGGCCACAACTAGTCTCCGGCGCGTGCGCGCACGCGTGATCAGCGCCCTCGTCGCGCTGGCGGCGGTGGTCGCCGCCGGGATCCTGCTCGTGGAGCGAGGCACGGGCGAGGCGTCCTCGAGCGCGCCCGCGCGGCCGCCCGTGGTGCTCCTCGTCCTCGACGAGTTCCCGACCGACGACCTGCTCAGGCCGGACGGCCAGATCGACGCCGAGCGCTACCCGAACTTCGCGGAGCTGGCGCGGATATCGACCTGGTTCCCGAACGCCACCACCCTCTACGACTCCACCTTCAAGGCCGTGCCGATGATCCTCGATGCGGTCTATCCCCGGCGGGGCACGGCGGCCGACCTGCGCAGCCACCACCGGAGCATCTACACGCTCTTCGCTCGCCACGGCTACGCCGTCGAGGACGTGGAGTCCGGCACCGCCATCTGCCTCCCGCGCATCTGCCCGGGCGCACGTACGCGGCGACCCGGCGTGCTCGCGCGCCTGAAGGGCGGCGGCCGCCCCGACCGGCTCACCCGCTGGATCCACAAGATCAGGCCCCGGGCCACCCCCGCGCTCTACATCCAGCACTCCCTCCTCCCGCACGAGCCCTGGATCTACCTGCCGTCCGGCAAGCAGATGCGGCCCTCCGGCGAGGACCCGATACCGGGCATCAACCGAACCGCGGGGTTCGACGACCTCGAGCTGACCCAGCACAACGAGGCGCGCCACGTGCTCCAGGCGGGCTACGTGGACCGCGCGCTCGGGCGTCTCCTGCGGCGGCTGGGCTCGCAGGGGCTCCTCGAACGCTCGCTGCTCGTGGTGACCGCCGACCACGGCTACGCGTTCGACCTGCACGTGTCCGGCCGCCGGCGGGTGACCGACCTGAGCATCGACGAGCTCGGTCCGGTGCCGCTGTTCCTGAAGGCACCGGGCCAGGACGAGGGGGGCGTGAATCCGAGCTACGTCCGGACCATCGACATCCTCCCGACGATCGCCGACCTGCTCGGCTGGCGGGTGCCCTGGCGCCACGACGGCCGCTCCGCCTTCGCGGCCGTGACGCGCAGACGGCGCGAGGTGTCCATCCCGACGCGCGACTTCAGCCGGACGATCCGCATCGGCGCGGCCGAGATGGAGCGGCGCCGCCGGGAGAACCGCCTGGACCGAGCGCGCCTCTACGGCACCGGCGTCCAGAGCAGCGCGCTGTTCGGCGACCCTTGGGCGATGCTCTACCGCACCGGGCCACACGCCGAGCTGCTCGGCCGTGCGGTGGCCGAGCTCCCGGTGGCCGCCCCCGGCGCCGCACGGGGGGGCTTCTACGAGGCCGAGCTCGTGCACCGGGTCGACCACCGCGCGCGCCTCGTGCCGGTCAAGCTCGCCGGCTTCGTGACGGGGCCGGGCGGACCCGGACGCGACGTGGTGATCGCTGTGAACGGCCGCGTGCAAGGCAGCGGCCGGACGTTCGCGCTAGGCCCCCGCCGGCCCGAGAACTTCTCGGTGCTGGTGCCCGAGGAGGCGCTGCGGGACGGCGACAACAACGTGCGCGTCTACGAGGTCCGCGGGCGCCGGCTGGTGCCGCTGGGGCGGGCCTGAGCCGCCCCAGCCGGTGGGGCGGGCCTGAGCCGCCGTCTTGGGAGCCGCGACGTGCCTCCGCGCGGCCTACCGGGACGCATTTTTGTCGCACCGCGACAAAAAGTCGCCCCTGTAGCCGGATTCTCTCCTGGGCCAGCCCTTCCGCTTATGGCGGCGAGCGGTAGGAATTCGGCTCGCTGCTCGGATCCACGCGCACCGAGGTTGGATTCCGATGGGTGTTGACGAGCAGGCAGAACGCGCTGCGGCGGTCGTCGTGGGCGATGCAGGTGCGGAAGTAGCCGGGGCCGAGCTTGATCGTGTTGGCCGTCTCGAGGTTTCGGAGCAGCTCCGGG
>JBKPFJ010000119.1:0-19654 GCA_046728795.1 Actinomycetota bacterium
ACGAAGCGCTCGAGGCCGCGCACGAGGACGGCGGGCTCGCGCGAGGACTTGGTGCGCGCAAGGTCAGCGGCGGCGGCCACCGCGTCGGCCACGGCGATCGCCGTCACGCGCAGCTCGCGGCCCTGCGCGTCGCGGCGGCCGCTCCAGTCGTCGAGGGGGACGATGCCGGCGGCGCCGATCGCGACGTCGGTCTGTCCCAGCCGCCAGGCGCGCCCGAACGAGTCCGTGATCACGACCGCGGGGCGCCCGCGCAGACCGGCCCGCAGGCGGCGGGCCGAAGCGTCGGGGTCCTCGGGCAGAAGGACCAGCTCGTCCTCGCGGGGCGCGTTCGAGCGGTCGACCCCGGCGTTCGCGCACACGAGCCCGTGACGCGTCTCGCAGATCAGCACGCCGTGGTCCGCGCGCACGACCTCCGCGGACTCGTCGAGCACGGCCTGGACGAGCCGCGGGTCCTTGCCCTGCTCGGAGGCCAGTGCGATGGCGCGCTCGCCGGGGGACACGTCAGCGAGCCGCCGCGTACGGCCTTCGGCCTTCGAGACGACCTTGTGCGCCACCACGAGCACGTCGCCGCTCGCCAGATCCCCCGGACAGGCCTGCGCGAGAAGGCTCGCCAGATCGGCGCCCGGCACGACCTCCGGCAGGTCCCTCAGCGCGGTGAGCTGCACCTATCTAGGCAGGAACGGCGCGGCGCTCGGCGCTCGGCCCGCGGGCCTTGGAGCGGTCGAGCTGGCGCAGGGCGCCCCTGGTCATGGGCGCCTTGCCGCGCCGCTCCTCGAGGTGGGCGGCGAGCTGCGCGAGGTCGTCGGGGGTGTCCACGTCGAGCAGGAGCGAGGAGACCGCGTCCACGGCGTGGCTCGCGCCGGCCGCCCGGGCCGCGGCCAGGTGACGCTCGAGGGACCCCGGCCCGAAGCTCGGGGTGATCAGGTCCGGTGGGCGGAGGAGCAGCGCGTTGGTTCCGGTGCCGTGGCGGTCAGGCACCACCACGACGTCGAGGTCCCGCGCCAGCAGGCGGTCCATCTCGCCCGGATCGGCCAGGGGAGTGTCGCCCGGCACGAGCAGCACCCGCTCGTAGCCGGTCTCGAGGGCGTGCCGGATGCCGATGCCCGCCGCGGCCGACTGACCCACCTCTTGCTCGTCGCGAAGCACGTCGGCTCCCTCGCGCAGGGCGGCGTCCTCGGCCACCCGCTCAGCCGTGACCACGGCCACGCCGTCGAGTCCCCGCACGCGCCGCAGCGACGCCATCACGTCCGAGAACATGGCCAGCGCAAGGGCCCGCCGGGCGCCGCCACCGAGCGACTCGGAGAGGCGTTGCTTGGCGGCGCCGAAGCGCTTGACGGGAAGGATCGCGATGGTCCGCATCGGGGCGGCGAGTCGGCCTCGTCCGACTGTAGCGCCGAAATCGCGCGGGGCGGGGTCTCAGCCCGCGAGCGATGCCGCAAACTCCAGGGTCGCTGCGGCGACCCGGCGCCGCGCGTCCGCGGAGTCCATGAGCGTGTCGATCCGGAGTGCCCTCAACCCGCCCACGGGCTCGTCGGCCACGATGCCATCGACCAGTCCCTCGTACGCCCTCGCCGCCCCGGCCGCGCCGACCGCGAGGCCGGCCGGCTCGCAGAAGATCTCAGTGGGCCCCTTCACGACGCGCCCGCCCACGAACGGCGACACGGCGACGACCGGCGCGGCTGCCCGAGAGAGCGCCTCCCGCATCCCCGGCAGGGCGAGGATCGGGCCGATCGAGGCGACCGGATTCGAGGGGCCGATCACGATCGCCTCGGCGCCGGCTAGCGCCTCGAGCACCTCGGACGTCGGGGCCGCCTCGGCGACGCCGGCGAAGGCCACGTCATCCACCGGCCCGGCGGCGCGGTCCACGATCATGAACTCCTGGAAGGGCCGCCACTCGCCGCCGGCCCGCACGCGAGTGCGCACCGGCTCGTCACACATCGGCAGAACCCGCGCGGGCACCCCCATGGCCCGCACCACCTCCGCCTGTGCCTGCGTCAACCGCGCGCCGGCTCGCAGGCGCTCGGTGCGCAGGAGGCACATCGCCAGGTCGCGGTCGCCCAGCCGGAACCAGGCCTCCCGGCCGGCCCGCTCTAGCGCGCCCATCACCTCCCAGGTGTCCTCACGCAGGCCGTAGCCGCGCTCGTCGATCTCGTCGGCGAGCCAGTAGGTCACGAGGTCCGGGTCGGGGGAGACGTGCACGCCGTACACCTCCACGTCGTCGCCGGTGTTGGCCACGACCACCAGCTCGTTCGCCACGTCGAGCAGGCCGCGGGCGAGCTTCGCTCCGCCAGTGCCCCCGCTGAGTAGGGCTACCAGAGCTCCTCCGGCAGGCCCGTGAGCTTGACGCCGGCGTGGCTCCGGTGGCGGATGTTCACGGAGATGAGGAGCGGGGTGAGCCCTTCGACGAGCCGGGCGGTCTCGAGCCGGCCGCAGTCCACCGGACGCAGCCCGGGGATCCTCGCGACGATCTCCGCCACGTGGCGCTTCGCGTCCTTGCGATCGCCGGTGATGAGCACGTCCTCGTCGAGCTCCCTGTCGAGCTCCCCGAGTACCGGGGCGCTCACCGTGTGTAGCGCGCTCACCACGCTCACCCCCTCCGGGACCATTTCCTGCGCCTGCTGTGCGGCCGAGCCCTGCGGCACCCCCAGCAGGCGGGTGGCCTTGCCCGAGACGGCCGCGGCGAGTGGGACCGTGGCGTCCACGAGGATCTGGCCGTCGGTGAGCGCCTCCTTGAGGTTGGTGAGGTTCTCCGACTGGGCTCGGAAGGGGACACACAGGAACACCACGGGGCCGCGCCGGGCGGCCTCCGGGTTCTCGAGCCCGCCGACCGTCGCGTCGGGAACTCGTTCGTGAATGCGACGCGCGGCCTCTTCCGCGCGCACAGAGTCCCGCGAGCCGATCACCACCGGAGTCCCCGCACGCGCCAGCCGGAGAGCCAGCCCAAACCCGAGCGCGCCGGTGCCGCCGATGATGGGCACGGTCTCCACGGGCGGTGGAGCGTACCGGGTAGGGTCCCGCGCCCATGAGGGTCGCTCTGGTCACCGGCGGCGCCAGCGGCATCGGCGCCGCCACGGCTCGCCGGCTCGCCAGCGACGGGATGCGGGTGGCCGTCGCGGACCTGCAGGGCGACTCATCCCGCCGCCTGGCCGCTGACTTCGAGGGCCTCGGGGTCGAGCTCGACGTGACCGACGACGGCTCGGTGCGGGCGTGTGCGGAGGCCGTGGAGCGTGAGCTCGGGCCGATCGACGCGCTGGTGAACGCCGCGGGCCTGGAGGGCGAGGGGGGCTTCTTCGCCCAAACCACACCGAACCAATGGGACCCGGTGCTCGCGGTGAACCTGCGCGGGCTGATGTCCGTGACCCACGCCGTGCTCGGCGGCATGCAGGACCGGGGCTACGGGCGAATCGTGAACGTGGCCTCGGAGGCCGGTCGGGTCGGATCGCAGCTCTCCGGCGCCTACTCCGCCGCCAAGGCGGGCGTGATCGGCTTCACCAAGACGATCGCGCGCGAGGCCGGACGCTTCGGGGTGACCTGCAACGCGGTAGCCCCTGGGCCGATCGAGACGCCGATGCTCGAGCGGACCGCGGCCACCGGCGAGCTCGGCAAGCGCCTCGTCGAGGGCATGGTCTCCGGCACCGCGATGCGCCGCCCCGGTAGGCCGGAGGAGGTGGCCGCGGTGATCGCCTTCCTGGCCTCAGAGGAGGCCTCCTACGTGACTGGCGAGACGCTCGGTGTCTCGGGCGGCCTTGCGATGCTTTGAGCATGGTCAAGATCCGCGAGGTCGGACCCCGGGACGGCTTCCAGAACGAGCCCGAGGTCATCGCCACCGACGACAAGGTGCGGCTGATCGACATGCTGGCCCGCACGGGGCTGCGGAGGCTCGAGGTCACGAGCTTCGTTCGCGCCGACGTGATCCCGCAGCTCGCGGACGCGCCCGAGGTGCTGAGGAGGGCGAGCGTGCCGGACGGCGTGGCCGTGTCGGTGCTGATCCCGAACGAGCGCGGGCTCGACAACGCTCTCGAGCTTCGCGACCGCTTCCAGGAGGTGAACCTCTTCCTCTCGGCCTCCGAGACTCACAACCGCAAGAACGTGAACCGCTCGATCGAGGAGTCGCTGGCCGGTCTCGAGCGCGTCATCGAGCGCGCCCGCGGGGAGGAGCTTCGCTGCGAGGGGGTCATCTCCGTGGCCTTCGGCTGCCCGTACGAGGGGGAGGTCCCTCGCGAGCGCGTGTTCGCGATAGCGCGCCGGCTCGCGAACGCGGGCTGCGAGGAGATCGCCTTCGGCGACACCACCGGGATGGCGAATCCCGTCCAGGTGCGCGAGTTCTTCGAGGAGGCGGAGCTCGAAGCCGAGCTCACCGCGCACTTCCACAACACCCGTGGTCAGGGACTCGCCAACGTGCTGGCGGCGCTCGACGCGGGTGTGCGCTCGTTCGAGTCGTCGTTCGGCGAGCTGGGCGGCTGCCCGGTGCCGCGCGGCGCCACCGGCAACATCGCGAGCGAGGACCTCGTCTCCATGCTCCACGAGATGGGCCACGAGACGGGGATCGACCTGGAGAGGCTCGTCGTGTGCGCGCGCGAGGCCCAGCAGGTGCTCGGGCGGCCGCTGGGAAGCCACGTGCTCACCGCGGGGCCGGTCGATTGGCACCGCCTCTGAGGCGCGCGTGGACAGACCGTACGTCCTCGTCCAGCTGACCGATCCGCACATCGGTGCGGAGTGGGCCGACGCTGACCCGGTCGCCGGCCTGGCCGCGACGGTCGAGTCGGTGGGCTGCCTGCGGCCGGCTCCCGACGCCGTGCTGCTCTCGGGCGACCTTGCGGATCACGCCGCCGACGCCGAGTACGAACAGGTGCGCGAGCTACTCGCCCCGCTCGGCGTGGCGCTCTTCGCGCTGCCGGGCAACCACGACGATCGCGCGGCGCTGCGCCGCCACTTCGACGTTCCCGGCACGGGCGCCGAGCCGGTGCAGTACTCGGTGAGCCTGGGCCCGCTGCGGCTCGTCGTGCTGGACACCACGCGCCCCGGCGAGGATCGCGGTGAGCTCGACCCGGACAGGCTCGCCTGGCTCGACGCCGAGCTGGCCGCCGCGCCGGACGCGCCGACCCTGATCGCGATGCACCACCCGCCGCTCACCACCGGAGTCCCGGCGATGGACGACCTCGGCCTACCCGCGGCCGATCGCGACCGGCTCGCCCGGGTAGTCGAGCGCCACCCGCAGGTGAGCCGGATCGTCGCCGGCCACGTGCACCGCACGATCACCGGTCAGATAGGCGGCCGGACCGTGCTAGCCGTCCCGAGCACCTACGTCCAGCTCCGGCTGGAGCTCGGGTCTCACGAGATCGCGTTCGCCGCCGAGCCGCGGGGCTTCGCGGTTCACGCGCTGCTCGACGGCGAGCTCGTCTCGCACCTGCAGCCGGTGACCTGACGCTCTCTGACTCGGCTTTGCTCGAAATACCCAAAGGGGGTTTAGTCGCGCTGACTCGGGTACCCCCAAAGAACACACGCCAAGGCCGGTTCGGCTTCCAGGGTCCCCCGACCCGCCTTGGCCCGACGAGCCCGGGGCGGCCGGGCTCGTCGTCTTTCTGAAGCCGGTCAGCGCGCCCTCGGCACCGTCGAACGTCCCGGACTACCCCCCATAGCACCCACTGTGGGACGTTCGAGGGCGCCGGGGGGTCAGCGCCCGGCGAAGGCCGGCTCGCGCTTCTCGAGGAAGGCCCGGGCGCCCTCGGCGAAGTCGTCGCTGGCGACCAGCAGCTGCTGCGCCGTCACCTCCTGCTCGAGCGTGGCCGCCAGCGCGGGCTTGGCCGCGGCGTCCATCACCCGCTTGGCCAGCCCGACCGCCCTGGGCGCACACGCGAGGAGCTCGCCGGCGAAGGTATCGACCGCGGTGTCGAGCTCGTCGGGGGGCGCGATCCGGTTGGCGAACCCGATCCGGTGCGCCTCCCGTGCGTCGATCACCTTGCCGGTCATGATCAGCTCCTTGGCGTTGCCGAGGCCCACCACGGCGGGCAGCCGCGAGCAGCCGCCAACGTCGGGGAGTAGCCCGACCCGCGCCTCCATGACCCCGGCTACCGCGTCGTCGGCCATCACCCGGAAGTCGCAGGCCAGGGCCAGCTCGAATGCTCCGCCGAGGGCCGCCCCGTGGATGCGGCAGACCGTGGGCTTCGGCATCTCCTCGAGCAGGTTCCACCACGCGAGGAGGGGACGGCGGTAGCGGCGGAGGTCTTCGGGCCGCTCAGACAGCGCCCGTAGGTCGTTCACGTCCATGCCCGAGGAGAACATGGCGCCGGCGCCGCCCAGCACGACCACGCGGACCGCGTCGTCCGCCGCGGCGGCTTCGATCGCTTCCCCGAGGGCCTGGATCAACTCACCGTTCATTGCGTTCCGCTTCTCGGGGCGATTCAGGACGATGTGGCGGACCGCCTCGCGGTCCTCGGTCTGGACCAGTGGCATATAGGCTCCCGGCGCTCGACGACGGAGGGAATGAATATATGGAGATCAGCAGGGTGGGCGTGCTCGGCGCGGGCCTGATGGGCCACGGCATCGCCCAGGTGAGCGCCCAGGCCGGCTATGAGGTCGTGCTGCGGGAGGTCGACCAAGAGCGGCTCGACAAGGGGCTCGGGCGGATCGACCAGCAGCTCGCGCCCGCCGTCGAGAAGGGCAGGATCGAGCAGGCCGACGCCGAGGGCGTGCGCGCCCGGATCCGGGGGACGCTCGACTACGGAGACCTGTCCGGCTGCGACCTCGTGATCGAGGCCATCACCGAGGACCTCGCGCTGAAGCTCCACATGTGGAAGCAGGTGGACCGGGTCGTCAAGGACGGCGCTGTGTTTGCGACGAATACGTCGTCGCTGCCGGTAATCGATCAGGCTGCCTCTACGAGCCGGCCCGACCGCTTCCTCGGCCTCCACTTCTTCAACCCCGCGCAGGTGATGAAGCTCGTCGAGGTCGTGCGCTGCGTGACCACCTCGGACGAGGCCTTCGACGCGGGACGGGCGTTCTTGGAGCGGATAGGCAAGCTCGGCATCCCCACGAAGGACAAGGCCGGCTTCATCGTCAACCGCCTGCTCGTGCCCTACATGCTCGACGCCATCCGCGCCCACGAGGAGGGTGTCGGCTCGATCGAGGAGATCGACCAGGCGATGATGGCGGGCGCCGCCCATCCTATGGGCCCGCTGACGCTCGCCGACTTCATCGGCCTCGACACGCTCGGCTCGATCTGCGACGTGATGTTCGACGAGTTCCGGGAGCGCCGCTTCGCGCGCCCCCCGACGCTGCGCAAGATGCTGGCGGCCGGCTGGTACGGCAAGAAGACCGGGATGGGCTTCTACGACTACTCGGGCGAGCGGCCCGTGATGAACGAGCAGGTGTGAGCGACCTGCGGGAAGCTCTCGAGCGCGCCCGCGCGGGCGGGCCCGCTCGCCATCACGAGAAGTCCGAGCAGCAGGGCAAGCTCCCGGCGCGCGAGCGGGTGGAGCGGCTCGTGGACCCGGGGTCGTTCGTCGAGGACGCGCTGCTCGCGAACTGGGAGCAAGAGGGCTTCGGGGCCGACGGCGTCGTGACCGGGATGGCCGCGGTCGCCGGGCGGCCGATCGCCCTGATGGCGAACGACCCTACGGTCAAGGCGGGCTCGTGGGGCCCGAAGACCGTCGAGAAGATCATCCGGAGCCAGGAGCAGGCCCTCGAGCACCGGGTGCCGATGGTGTACTTCGTCGACTCCGCCGGCGCGCGCATCACGGAGCAGGTGCACATGTTCCCCGGCCGCCGCCACGCCGGTCGCATCTTCTTCACCGAGGTGCAGCTGTCGGGCGCCGTCCCCCAGGTCTGCGTGCTGTTCGGGCCGAGCGCCGCGGGCGGCGCCTATATCCCGGCCTTCTGCGACGTCGTGATCATGCGCGACGGCAACGCCTCGATGTACCTCGGCTCGCCGCGCATGGCGGAGATGGTCATCGGCGAGAAGGTCTCGCTCGAGGAGATGGGCGGCGCACGCATGCACACGGCTGTGTCGGGCTGCGGCCACTTCCTGGTCCAGTCGGACGAGGAGGGGATAGACCTGGCCAAGCGCTACCTCTCCTACTTCCCCTCGAACTGGACCGAGTCGCCTCCGGTGGCGCCGCCACGCGAGCCCGCGCGCACGGGCGTCGAGATCCCGGATGACGAGAACAAGCCGTTCGACATGCTCGAGCTGGTCGACGCGGTCGTCGACGAACGCTCCTTCCTCGAGGTCCAGGAGCGCTGGGCCAAGGAGCTGATAGTCGGCTACGCACGGCTCGAGGGGCGCGCCATAGGAGTCGTGGCCAACCAGCCGAAGCAGCGCGGCGGGGTGCTGTTCGTCGACTCCTCCGACAAGGCCGCGCGCTTCATCTGGACGTGCAACGCCTTCAACGTGCCGCTGCTGTTCCTGGCCGACGTGCCGGGCTTCATGATCGGCACGCACGTCGAGCGCCAGGGGATCATCCGCTCCGGTGCGAAGATGATCTCCGCGGTGTCCGAGGCGACGGTCCCGAAGCTCTCGGTGATCGTGCGCAAGGCCTACGGAGCGGGGCTGTACGCCATGGCCGGCCCGGCCTTCGAGCCCGATGCGTGCATCGCCCTGCCCACGGCCAAGATCGCGGTGATGGGCCCGCAGGCCGCGATCAACGCCGTCTTCTACAACCAGCTCCAGGCGATCGAGGACCCGGCTGAGCGCGAGCGGCGCACCCAGGAGCTGCGGACCGAGTACCAGGAGGAGATCGACATCCTCCATCTGGCCTCGGAGCTCGTGATCGACGCCGTGGTCCAGCCCGAGGACCTGCGCTCCGAGCTCGTGAAGCGCTTCGCGGCTTATGCGTCGCGCGAGCGCTCCTGGCCGGAGAAGCGCAACCCGATCGCGCCCGTTTAGTCGCGTTCGGCCCGAGTCGGGGTCGGATGACGCTCACTCGCGTGAGGGCGGCGGCGCAGACATCAGCTCGACGCGGTGGCCGCCCGGCGAGCGCACGAAGGCGCGCGGCGCTCCCCAGTGCTCGGGCCGCGCCTCGGGTTTGTGACCGGCCACGCGCAGCCGCTCGAGCGTGGCGTCGTAGTCGTCCGCCACGACCGCCACGTGCCCCTCGGGCGCTGCCACCGGGGAGTCGCTGTGGAGTAGGTGAATCTGCGTCCGGCGCCGCTCGAGCCACGTCGCCCGGTGCCGCAGTGACTCCGGCGGCTCGACGGGCTCGAAGCCGAGCAACCGCCAGAAGGCAACCGCCGCGGCGAGGTCGGCGGGCGCAGTCTCGAGTGCCACGTGCTGCACCACGTCCCAGGAAGCTATCGCGGCGCGCCCGTAGAATCGGCCCTGGATGGCAGCTGAAGGCGACCTTCTCTGGGAGCCCTCCGGGGAGGCCAAGGAGCGCTCGGAGCTCGCCCGCTACATGAGCGAGCGGGGCTTCGCCGACTACGACGAGCTGTGGCGCTGGTCGGTCTCGGACCTCGAGGGGTTCTGGGGGTCCCTGTGGGACTGGTTCGACCTCCGCGGCCGGCGGTTCGAGCGCGTCCTCGGCCGCCGCGAGATGCCCGGCGCCGAGTGGTTCCTCGGCGCCGAGCTCAGCTATGCCGAGCACGTCTTCCGCATGTCACGCCCAGCCGAGCCGGCGATCGTTTTCGCCTCGGAGTCGCGCGAGCTCTCGAGCTGGTCCTGGGCGGAGCTCGAGGACGCCGTGGCCCGCGTCGCGACCGGTCTCCGGCGCCTAGGCGTGGAGAGGGGCGACCGGGTCGCCGCCTACCTGCCCAACGCCCCGGAGACCGTCGCCGCCTTCCTCGCCTGCGCTTCGCTCGGAGCGGTTTGGTCCAGCTGTGCGCCCGAGTTCGGCGTCCCCACCGTGATCGATCGCTTCAGGCAGATCGAGCCGAAGGTGCTCCTGGCGATCGAGGCCTACCGCTGGGGGGGCAAGGACTTCGACCGCCGCGAGCAGGTGAACCGGATCGAGGAGGGCATTCCCTCACTCGAGCACACCGTGCTCCTGCCCTCGGGCTGGGACGAGCTCACGAGCGCGCGGGACGAGCTCTCCTTCGAGCGCGTTCCCTTCGATCACCCGCTCTGGGTGCTCTACTCGTCCGGCACTACCGGCCTGCCCAAGGCGATCGTTCAGGGGCAGGGCGGGATCCTCGTCGAGCAGCTGAAGAAGGCCCGCTTCCATCTCGACCTCTCGCCCGACGACCGCTTCTTCTGGTTCACGACGACCGGCTGGATGATGTGGAACTTCCTCGTCGGGGGGCTGCTGGCCGGCTCCACCATCGTCCTGTACGACGGGCAGCCCGATCCGCACGGCCTGTGGGACTTCGCGCGCGAGGCCGGGATCAACTGCTTCGGCACGAGCGCGGGCTTCATCGCGGCCTGCATGAACGCGGGCGCCGAACCCCGGGGCCTGCCCGAGCTTCGGAGCGTCGGCTCCACCGGCTCGCCGCTTCCCGTCGAGGGCTTCGAGTGGGTGTACGAGAAGCTCGGCCCGGACCTCTGGCTGTTCTCCACGAGCGGCGGCACCGACCTCTGCACGGCGATCGTCGGCGGGTCGCCGCTCCATCCGGTCCACGCCGGCGAGCTCCAGTGCCGCTGCCTGGGCGCGAGCGTCGAGGCGTGGGACGAGAACGGGCGCTCCGTGGTCGATCAGGTTGGCGAGCTGGTGATCACCGAGCCGATGCCGTCGATGCCGCTGTTCTTCTGGAACGACCCGGACGGCGAGCGCTACCGCGAGAGCTACTTCGACGTCTACCCCGGCGTGTGGAGGCACGGTGACTGGATCAAGATCACCTCCCGCGGCAGCGCGGTCATCTACGGGCGCTCGGACTCGACGATCAACCGTGGCGGGGTGCGCATGGGCACGAGCGAGATCTACAGCGCCGTGGAGGCCGTGCCCGAGGTGCTCGACAGCCTGGTGGTGGACGTCGACTCCTCGATGCGGCTGTTCGTGGTCCTCGCGGACGGCGCCCAGCTCGACGAGGCGCTTGTCGGCTCGATCCGGCGCCAGGTCCGCGAGCACTGCTCCCCGCGCCACGTGCCCGACGAGATCATGCAGATCGCCGAGGTGCCGCGCACGCTGAGCGGGAAGAAGCTCGAGGTGCCCGTCAAGAAGATCCTCATGGGCGCCGAGCCGGAGGGAGCCGCCAGCCGCGACTCGCTGGCGAACCCCGCGGCGCTCGACGTGTTCGCGGGGATGGCTAGTCCGGCTCCTCGCTGAGGTCGGGTCCGACGGTGGCGTCGAGCCGCTCGATCACCTCCGCCGCGAAGGCGTAGCTGCGCTCCAGCGCGTCGGGGTCGAGACGCTCGGGAACGTCCGTCAGACGGTGGTGCTCGGGCAGGTAGTCGAGCGCGTTCCGGCTGGTGATGGTGATGGCGGGGAAACCCGCCGAGCGAGCCGCATAGCCGTCGCTCGGCGCGCGGTTCACGATCGCGCGCGCCTCCTCGTCGGAGTCCTCGGCTACCTGGCCGCACAGCTCGACGAGCTGGACGTGCGAGCGCACCGTCATCAGGAGCCCCTCGCGGCGCGTCCATCGAACGGTGCCGCTCCCCACCTCGTCGAGGTTGAGGAAGACCGTGCTCGTGCGGTCGAGCCGTCTGCCGTGCCGCTTCAGCCAGCCGCGCATGCCGAGCGCGAAGGGCTCCTGCGCGCCCGTGAGCAGGACCCACAGGTCGAAGTGCTCGAGCCGGCCGCCGAAGCGCTCGGCGAGGCGGAGGGCGGTGGCTACTCCGGAGGCGTCGTCGTTCGCGCCCGGCGCGACGCGGCTCAGCGCGAGGTCGAGGATCAGGGGCACCGCTAGCACCAGCGCGACGGTCGGCACGAACTGCACCACGTTCACGATCCCGCCCTCGAGTCCCAGCACCCGCAGGACACAGCACACCAGGATCAGGAGCAGCGACCACAGCAGAGGCTCGATCAGCCCTAACGGGCGGCGGAGGAAGCGCCCCACCACCGCCAGGCGCTCCTGGATGCGCGGCGAGAAGAGATAGCCCGTGCGGCCCGCATCGACGTGGGCGCACAGGACCAGGGTGCCTCCCTTGCCGCCGTGCTCGCGCGAGACCACGCTCTGGGACGCGCGCCTGCCGGTGAGGCGGCGCACGAGGAAGAAGAGCCCGCCCGCGTCGCCGAAGGTCGACGCGGTGGCCACGGCCGCCAGCACCAGGCCCACGATCGGACTCCCCACCGAGATCAGGCTGGCGACGATGCCGAGCAGCGCGTGGAGGGCGTGCGTCACGTGAAAGGCCGGCCAGACGCCCACTGGCTCCACATCGGCGTCTCGCCCGAGCGCCTCGAGCCTGTCGGCGAGGTACCGTGCCGCGCGGCGCTCGGCGTCCGTGCCGGCGAAGCGCCCGTCGAAGGCGACGAGCGCCTCGATCTCCTCCCGGACCTCCACCGCGGGCAGGTTAGAGTCCGCGGCCCGATGCCACGGCTCCGCGCCAACACCGGCGAGCTGGTGGCCGGCGTGAGCGGGCTGGCGCTGTTCGCGTTCACGTTCCTGCCCTGGTACGGCGGGGAGGTGACGCTGCAGCGGCTCGGGTCGGCGTCGCTCAACGACCTGAACGCCTGGCAGTCGTTCTCGGTGATAGACCTGGTGCTGTTCGCCGCCGCCCTCATCGCGGTTGCGCAGACCGCCGCGCGACTCGCGGGCGTGCAGCCAGCCGGGGCCGGAGTTCCGCCCGAGCTGATCGTGGCGATCGCCGGCACCGTCGCGCTGATCCTGATCATCTACCGGCTCATCGACGCGCCGATCGACAGCAGGCCCGGCTTCGAGCTCGACCTCTCCCGCAAGGCTGGGATCTTCCTGAGCCTCGCGGCGGCTGCCGGAATCGCATGCGGCGGCTTCGCGGCGCTGAACGCGCGGGAGGCCTCGCAGGGAGGCCCGACGGGGCGGTAGGGAAGCCACCGGCCCGCCGGGAGGATGCGGCGGGTGGGATTCGAACCCACAAGCCCTTGCGGGCAGCGGATTTTGAGTCCGCCTCCTTTACCGGTTTGGACACCGCCGCGCGCGATCCCGCAAAGATTCTAGGTGTGCCAGCCGGCGATCTGAGGGTAGACCGCCTGCCGGCCGCGGGCCCGTCGCTCGAGGTGGTGTTCGTCGAGGAGGCGAGCTTCGGGACCGCCGCCGGCGGTCCGCGGGAGCCGCACCGCCACGACTACCACGAGCTGATCTGGACGCGGGCGGGCGCGGGACGCCACCTCATCGACGGGGAGCCCTCCCCGGTCGAGCCGGGCACGCTCACGCTGATCGGCCGGGGGCAGGTGCACGTCTTCGAGCGCGCCGTCGGGCTCACCGGCGCCGTGGTGCGCTTCGGCGAGGAGCTCCTGCACGAGGGGCAGGGGGCTCGGGCCAGTCCCCTGTGGCTGCTCGGAGCCCGGGGCTCACGCACCGTCGGCGTGCCGCCGTCGGAGGTGGGTCGCCTCGAGTCGACCATCGAGACGCTGGCCACGGAGAGCGGGCGGCCGCTCGACTCCTACAGCATCGACCTACAGCGCCACTTCCTGGTCGGCCTGCTCCTGTGGATCGAGCGCTGGTACGACGCCCCGCGGACGCAACAGCGCGCCGCGGACGATCCCGAGGTTCAGCTCTACCGGCGCTTCGCTGCCATTCTCGAGCGCGACTTCGCGCGCCACCGGGAAACCGGGCACTACGCCGACGCGCTGGCGGTTCCGCCGGCCGTCCTCTCCCGCGCGCTGGCCCAGGTCACGGGGCGCACGACCAAGGAGCTCATCACGGACAGGGTGATGCTCGAGGCAGCGCGCCTGCTGAGGTTCACGGACCTGACCGTGGGCGAGGTCGCCTTCCGTGCCGGCTACGACGACCAGCTCTACTTCTCGCGCGCCTTCAATCGCCACTACGGCGAGGCCCCGACGGGCTACCGCGCCCGCCTGCGCGGCCGCCTCTGAGAAGTCCATCGATCCGCGAGGCATCGCCATACCGGTGCCGTCCTGGGCGCGCCAAGCTTGTGGCATGAACTCGATCCAGACCGGTTCCACCACACAATCCGCCCCGCGGCTGCCCGCGAGCCTCCGGCTCGGCGAGGTCCACCTGACGGTCGCCGACCTAGACCGCTCCGTCGCTTGGTACCAAGGCGCGCTCGGGCTCCGCGTGCACCGGCACGACACCGCGCGTGCCGAGCTCGGCGACGGCGTCGAGGCCGTGGTCGCCCTGCACGAGGATCCGCAGGCGCGTCCGGCGGGCCGCCACGCCGGGCTCTATCACTACGCGCTGCTCTACCCGAGCCGCGCGGAGTTGGCGCGAGCCGCGCTGCGCCTCGCGGCGACCGGGACGCCGATCCAGGGCGCCTCCGATCACCGCACGCACGAGGCCATATACCTCCCGGATCCAGACGGCAACGGCATCGAGCTCGCAGCCGACCGGCCCCGCGACGCCTGGCCCGCGGGGCTCGGGTACGACGGCGGCCCCGCGCCGCTCGACTTCGACTCGCTCATGGGCGCGGCGGCCGGCGAGAAGGCCCCCGCCCGCGTGGCCGAGGGCCTACGGATGGGGCACGTCCACCTGCACGTCGGCGATATCGGCGAGGGCATTCGCTTCTATTGCGACGTCCTCGGCTTCGAGCTCCAAGCCAACCTTGGCACGGCGGCCTTCGTCTCGGCGGGCGGGTATCACCACCACCTCGGCTTCAACGTCTGGAAGGGCCAGGGCGTGGGGGCCCCGCCGGCGCACACCGTGGGCCTGCGGCGCTGGGCGGTGCGGCTGCCCAGCGAGGCGGACGTCGCAGAGGTCCGCACCCGTGTGCAGGCGGCCGGTCTGGCGGCCGAGCCCCTCGAGGGCGGGTTCATCGTGCGCGACCCGTGGGAGACCGCTATCGCTTTCACATCGGACTGACCAGGAGGCGAACACCATGGACATCACCATCATCGGAACGGGCAACATGGCTCGCGGCATCGCGACCCGAGCGCTGGCGGGCGGGCACACCGTCACCCTGCTAGGGACGGCGGCGGAGAAGGCGCAAGCGCTGGCCGATGAGCTCTCGGCAGACGTTCGCGCCGGCACCGTGAGCGATCCCCTCGCCGGAGACGTCGTCGTGCTCGCGGTCTGGTATCCCGACGTGAGCGATGTCCTTCGACGTTACGAGGGGCAGCTCGACGGCAAGGTCGTGGTGGACACCACCAACCCGATCGACACGTCGAGCTTCACCCCGCTGAGCGTCGAGGCCGGCTCCTCCGCACAGGAGACCGCCCAGGGGGCGCCCGGGGCGAGGGTCGTCAAGGCGTTCAACACCACCTTCGCCGGCACGCTCGTCGAGGGACAGGTCTCCGGCCAGCCGCTCGACGTCTTCATCGCCTCCGATGACGAGGACGCCAAGCGCACGATCAGCCAGCTCGTGACCGACGCCGGCTTGAATCCGGTCGACACGGGTCCGCTCGCGCGAGCGCGCGAGCTCGAGGCGCTCGGATATCTGCACATGGTCCTGCAGGAGCCTCTCGGGACGGGCTACGGCAGCGCCGTGAAGGTAATCGGCTAGGAGTCCCGGCTAGCGGGCGGCGGGGGAGGGCTCGCCCGGATGCGAGCCGCCGTCGCGGTAGCGCTCGGCCTCCTCGCGTGTGACCTCGACCTCGACGTTCCACTGCTGGGAGAAGCCCCGCATGGCGAAGGCGATCAGCAGGATCTGGACCGGGACGATGATGAGCGCCAGCAGGCCGAGGATGCTCGGGTCGAGCGCAGGGTCGTCGAAGCCCGTCTTGTCGCGCGCGAACCACGCGGGCCCGGCCACGGCCGCCACCACGGCGAGCAGGATCGCGAGCGCCGCCGCCACCGGGAGCACGCCTCGGTTCCAGCGGGCTGTGTACCAGGCGAAGAGCAGATACACGATCACGTAGGCGAACGAGACGATCTGAGCGCCCTGCAGCACCGACCAGCCGCCGATGGTCACGATCGCAACCAGCCCCGCCGAGAGGAGCAGCAGGAAGGTCACCACCGCCTTCGTCGCGTGCGACTCGGCCTTGTCCCGATTCGGGTGAACGAGCACCATATCGGCCATCCGTCGGGGCAGTGTATCCCCGCCCCTGGGGGGCATGCGACAGTTCAAAGGGTGTCCACCGCAGCCATCCTGAGACGCTTCGAAGATCCCGACGAAGTGCGTCGCTTCGAGCTCGGCACCTTCGAGCTCGTGTCGCTCGGCGGCATGACCATCGGCCGGGCGACCTATCAACCGGGCTGGCGCTGGTCCACCCACGTCGGCTCCGGCGCCGACGACCGCTGCCAGGTCGAGCACGTGGGCCTCGTGCTGTCCGGCCAGGCTGCGGTGCTCATGGACGATGGCACGGAGAGCGTGATGAAGGCCGGCGACCTGTTCCACCTGCCGCCGGGCCACGACAGCTGGGTGGTGGGCGACGAGCCCTACGTGTCGCTGCACTTCATGGGCGCAGACAGCTACGCGCGTTGAGTGCGGATGGAGGGATTCGAACCCCCAAGGGCGCTAGCCCACCGGCACCTAAAGCCGGCGCGTATGCCAGTTCCGCCACATCCGCGATGCATTCCGACGATTCTAGGACCGGCGCTAGCATGGTCGCGCTAAGGGGCAGTAGCTCAATTGGCAGAGTCCCGGTCTCCAAAACCGGTGGTTCCAGGTTCGAGTCCTGGCTGCCCCGCTTAGACATGCGGCAGGGCGGGGAATAAGCCCGGCATGGTCATCGCGTTCATCCTCTTCTTCATCGCCGGGCTCACGTTCGGCTACGCCGTCGAGGGCTGGGCGAAGTGGCTTCCGATGCTGTTCCCGATCGCGCTTGCGCTCGGAGCCATCGTCAACAGCGGGCTCGACGGGGCGGTCATCCTTCGGCTCATCGTCGCGCTCATCGTCACCGCGATCGGCGTCGTCCTTGGTCAGATGATCGACCAGCGCGGCGCCAGCCGAGCGGCCTCGGCATAGTGGCGACCGTCGAGACGGTCACGGGCCCGATCGACGAGGGCGAGCTCGGGCTCGTCCTCATCCACGAGCACTCGTGCTTCCGGGACGAGGCCGTGCTGGCGCAGTGGCCGCACGTCCACGATCAGGACGATCAGCTCGAGAAGGCGCTGGCGGACGCGCGGGCCATCATGGGCCACGGCGTCAAGACGATGGGCGACCCGAACGCGATGTTCGGCGGTCGGGACATCGGGCTCAGCCGGAGCGTGGCCCAGGAGACGGGACTGCAGATCGTCCTCGCCACCGGCATCTACACATACGACTACCTGCCGCACTTCTTCGCCAACCGCGACGCCGATTTCATGGCGAGCTGCTTCGTCCACGACATCGAAGAGGGCATCCAGGGAACGGAGTTCAAGGCCGGATTCATCAAGTGCGCCTGCGACGCGCCGGGGATGGTCGACGGCGTGGAAAAGGTCCACCGCGCGGCGGCGCGCGCGAGCGTCCAGACCGGCGCGCCGATCATGGCCCACTCCCGCCCTGCCGACCGGACCGGGCTCGAGCAGATGCGGATCTTCGAGGAGGAAGGCGTCGACCCGAGCAAGGTCCAAATCGCGCACACCGGCGACACGGACGACCTTGGCTACATCGAGGAGTTGCTCGACCGCGGGCCGTGGATCGGGATGGACCGCTACGGGCTCGACGTCTTCCTGCCGACCGACAGGCGAAACGCGACCGTCATCGCGCTACTCGAGCGCGGCCACGCGGACCGCATGATGCTGAGCCAGGACTACTGCTCGACGATCGACTGGTTCCCCGAGGAACAGCTCCGCGCGGCGACCCCGAACTGGAGCATGACCTTCCTGTTCGATGAGGTGATCCCGACGCTGAAAGAACAGGGGATGACCGACGACCAGCTCGAGCAGATGATGGTCGACAACCCGAGGCGCTGGTTGACGGCCTAGAATCGGAGCGCCATCCCGCGGGCGTGGTGTAACGGTTGCACATGAGCCTTCCAAGCTCACAGTGCCGGTTCGAGTCCGGTCGCCCGCTCTACCCGCGCCAAGTCGGGTTCTAAGCAAGGCGGCCGGCGAAACCTGCCCTAAACTGCGCCCAGTAACGGGGCGTGGCGCAGTCTGGTAGCGCATCCGGCTGGGGGCCGGAAGGTCGCTGGTTCAAATCCAGTCGCCCCGATCGGGGCCGGAGGGGGTGCAGAGGGGTGAACGTGCAACTTCCTCCCTGCAAACCCCCCTCCTGGCCCCGTGCAATGGGGTGCACGGGGGTGAACGCCGTTTCCAGGCACTTCCGCGAGCTCGGGAGGATCTGCGCCACACGACTGCCACATGCGCCCCGGTCGGCTGCCACATGCTGGGGGCCTCCACCGGGTAGCCCGCGCCATGCCCGGTAGCCCGGGGTGCATCACTGTCGCGACCCGTGGGTGGCCTCGTGGCTACACGGGGCCGGTGGGACACAAGGCAGACGCCATGTGCGTGATGAGCCACCACCGCCACCTCACCTAGCGCAGAGACCGACGAGAACGTGTAGGCGGCTCGGTGCGGGGCGTGTATGGGAACGGAGAGCGCGACAGGTCTTCGATGAAGTCGATGAACAACTCGGTAGAGGCAGTCGTCTCTTGCCGAAGGCCAGGAGAACCCATGAGCTACAGGAGCCGTGAAGCGAAGCGCCGGAAGAAGACCGCCATCGCCAACACGAAGCGCGAGAACGTGACCGTGATGAGGAGCCGCTACTACCTGACGAAGGTCAAGCGGGCGTGCAGGTGCTCGAGCTGCGGGGCGAAGCTGAGGCTCGGCGAGGACATGGTGTTCCGCAAGGACGGCCCGGTGACGCTGTGTGTCCGCTGCGCCGACTCCGACCCCCTAGTCGACTACCGGCCCTCGCTCCGGTGGGAGCGGGAGCAACGACGCCGGCAGGGACGACTCGCGGCGTGAAGGTGCGCTCAGAGCGCCAAAAGCGTCGATTCGTTGCGCGAAAGGGCCCGAAGGCGTCCATTCGTTGTGCAAACATGGACATCAATGTCTACCTTTGCAAAACCCGAGAGCGAGTTCCTCAGCATCGCCGAGGTGGCGATGGAGCTCGGCGTCAGCGCCCCCACCGTGCGCAGGAAGATCGCCGCCGGCCAGCTTCCGGCCGTCCAGCTAGGCGGGCCGCACAGCAGCATCCGCGTAAGCCGCCGAGAGCTCGAGGCGTGGCTGTACGGGGAGCGGGAGGCCGGCGCATGAGGATGGCGCTCGGAAACGGCAACGGGCGCCTCCCGATCGAGAAGATCCGCAGGTTCCTGCGCGAGAACCCCGGCACCAAGATCCAGACGCACCGGGACGCAAACGGAGAGACGCGGCTCAAGATCGTCGAGGCGGAGTCGCGGAGGGCGGCCACGCTCGCGGAGTTGCAGCGCCGGGTCGCCCTCTCCGATCTCGTGCGCGACGCCCAGCTGCGGTACCTGAAGCGCCGGGTCGAGACGGCGGACATGGAGCTCGACCTGAGGCTGGCCCCATGAGCGAGTATGTGGTCGCGAAGGCCGACGCCAGCCCCATCCTGACCTTCCCGTCCGGGATCGCGCTCATGACCATCTACGCCGGCCGCCGCTACCTCGCCGCCGACGCCGTCGTGAAGCAGCACCCGGAGCTGTTCGCACGCATCAAGCCAGCCGCCCCAACCCAGCCGGCGGCGTGAACACATCTTGGCCGAGCCTGAGGGCCGGCCGGGGAGGCACGGTCGCAGCCACTGCCGGGCTGAGACCACCTGTGCTGTCGCTCCTCGCGGTCTGGTGTCGCTCGGCATGGCGCTAGGGCGCGG
>JBKPFJ010000187.1:0-6279 GCA_046728795.1 Actinomycetota bacterium
AGCGCCAGCGCGGCGGGGACGACCATGCCGGCCAGCGCCGCGCGGCCGCCCCGCAGCGGTCGACCCGAGCTAACCTTGCGCGCTCCGGCATGAGTGGTGGCGCGGCGCTCGACTGGCGGGATCGCCAGGTATCGGCCGCAGAGGCGGTCTCGGTCGTGCGCCCCGGCGACAGGGTGTTCGTCGGCAGCGCCTGCGCCACCCCCCGGGCCCTGGTGGAGGCGCTGGAGCAGCTCACGGTACCGGGGGTCGTGCTCGTGCATTTCCTCACCGACCGGGTGGGCACGGGCGACCCGCCCCGCACGAACTACCGGCATCGCGTGTTCTATGTCGGGCGCGACGTCCGCGCCCTGCACGACGTCCGCGCTCTGCGCGAGGCGGGTCAGGTGGAGTACGTGCCGATCTCGCTCGGGGACGTCCCGCAGTTGTTCCAGCACGGGCAGGTCCCGCTCGACGTCGCGATGGTGCAAGTCGCGCCGCCCGACCCGGACGGCACCTGCAGCCTGGGGATATCGGTGGACGTGACCAAGGCCGCGGCGCTGGCCGCACGCACGGTGATCGCCGAGGTCAACCCGGCGATGCCTCGGACCGCCGGCGACAGCCGGATTCCCGTCGATCGAATCGCGAGCTTCGTGCAGGTCGACACCCCCGTGGTGGAGTACCTCCACGACCCCGCGGGCGAGGTGGCCGAGCAGATCGCTCGCTACGTCGCCCGGCTGATCGACCATCGCTCCACGCTTCAGGTGGGCCTCGGCCGAGTGCCAAACGAGATGCTGGCTCGCCTGACCAACCGGCGCGACCTCGCCGTCCACTCGGACGTCATCACGGAGCCCATCGTCGACCTCGTCGCCGCCGGCGTCGTCACGGGTCCTGTCGCGACGAGCTGGGCGATGGGATCGCGGCGCCTCTACGACCTGGTGGACGACGACCCTCGCTTCGCCTTTCATCCGATCGAGTACATCTGCGACCCGGCGGTCATCGGCAGCCGGGAGCGGATGGTTTCGGTAACGCAGGCCTTCACGATCGACCTGACCGGCCAGGTGTCGACGGAAAGCCTCGACGGGGCGCTCTACGGGGGAGTCTCCACCGGGCCGGCCTTCCACCGCGGGGCGCTCGCCTCACCCGAGGGGATGGCGATCGTCTGCCTCGCCTCGCGGACCCCGGCGGGCCGGTCCGCGATCTCGCTCGACCTCGGTCCCGATGAGGGGGTGGCGATCCCGCGGGCGGACGTGCACTGGGTGATCACCGAGTACGGCACCGCCTACCTGTTCGGCCGTTCGCTTGCCGAGCGGGCGGTCGCCCTGATCGAGATCGCCCATCCCGATTTCCGCAAGGAGTTGCTCGACGCCGCCATCGAGAGGGGACTCGTCGGTCCGAAGCAGCAGCTGCGCAGCCGCACCGCTTATCCGGTCGCCGAGGTTCGGGACGTGCCGCTACGCGACGGCCGCGAGGTGCGCCTGCGCCCCACGCGCACGAGCGACACCCGCGCGATGCAGGACCTGTTCTATCGACTCAGCGATGAGGACCGAGAGACCCGATTCCTCCACAAGCTCAACTCGCTCACCGATACCGCCGCCCAATACCTGTGCAGTGTCTCCTACGAGGACGAGATGGCCTTCGCCGCCGTGGTCGGGCCGTCGGCGCACGAACGCATCGTGGCTGCCAGCTGCTACTACCTGAATCCCGCGAGCGGCCTGGCCGAGGTTGCATACATGGTGGATCCGGAGTGGCAGGGGCTGGGTCTCGGGGGGATCCTCCACGGGGGACTGGTCGAATACGCCCGCGAGCATGGCGCTCGCGGCCTGACCGCGGACGTGCTGCTCGGCAATACGCCCATGATGCGCGTCTTCAAGCGAGGCGATCACTCGCTCAGCATCAAGACGCACGCCGGCGTCCACGAGCTGACCATGCTCTTCTAGCGGCCGTGTGGGTCGCGCGCGAGCCGAAGGCGACAGGACAAAGCCACGCGTTGGCGGGCTGCTCTAAGAGCGGCTGATGAGACTCGAACCCACGACCTTCTGCGTGGCAAGCAGACGCTCTAGCCAACTGAGCTACAGCCGCGAAGCGGGGGCTGAGTAAGCTGCGTACACCGGTTCGAGTCCGGTCGGCGACTCCTCCTTCATCGCGCTCAGGCGCGCGACCGCAGGGCCTCCAGGCCCAGGCCCTCGGGGGCGTGCAGCGCGAGCATCGTGGCCTCGGGGTTGCGGGGGCGCTCCGGGTCGGTCAGCGAGGCGCCGACCATGGCGAGGAACGCGAACGGCACCGACACCGCGGCCGGCTGCGCCAGCAGGGCGCCGAGGGTTCCGTCGATCGGTCCGGCTGCCAGCGTAGTGAGGATCCCGATGGTGGCGAGCGCGCCGCCCGTGGCCATGCCGAGCACGGCGCCGCGGGCAGTCAGGCCGCGCCACCAGATGCCGAGCAGGAAGAGCGGGCAGAAGGTGCTGGCGGCGAGGGCGAAGGCCCAGCCCACGAGCACCGAGATGTCGAGGCCGCGCGCGAACAGGGCGAGGCCGGCCGGGACGAGCATCCCTGCCAGGGCGGCCCGGCGGAAGCGGCGCATGCGCACGGCTGGCCGGTCGTGGCGGCTCGAGCGGCGCACGTCGTGGGACAGGGTCCCGGCGATCGAGACGAGCAGGCCTGAGGCGGTGGACATGAAGGCGGCGAAGGCGCCAGCCGCCGTGAGCGCCGCCAGGATCTCTCCGCCGGTTCCCGGCCAGGCGACCTTCGGTAGCTCGAGTACCACCGCGTCGGTCGCTCCCTTCACATACAGCTCGGGCGTCAGCACGCGACCGAGCGCCCCGTACACGGCCGGGAAGAGGTAGAAGAGCCCCAGTAGGCCGAGCACGCGGACCGTGGTGCGCCGGGCCGCCGGGCCGTCCGGGTTCGTGTAGAAGCGAACCAGGATGTGTGGGAGGCCCATCGTGCCGAGGAAGGTGGCGAGCAGCAGTGAGTAGACGAACACCGGCGAGCCCTCACCCGAGCGCTCCACCGGGCGGGACCAGTCGCCCCCCCGCCGGGCGTCGGTGCCCTCCGACACCGGCACGGTCGCGCCCGCCGGCAGCGCCACCCGTCCCGATAGCGTGCGCCGCTCGCCGGCGGAGGCGCGCGCCGGGCGGCCGTTCACGGTGAACCGCGCGGCCTCGGGGAACTCCACCTTCTGTGGCGAGTCCAGCCGTATCACGAGGCCGCCCTCCGGCGCCCGGGGCAGCTCACGCCCGAACAGCGCCGCTCGCTCGGGTAGCCCGCCCAGGTAGATCAGCAACAGGCACGCGGGCAGGGCGATCCCGAACGCCTTCACCCAGAACTGGTAGGCCTGCACGTAGGTCACGCCGCGCATGCCGCCGAGGGCCACGCTTAGCGCCACCACCCCCGCGACGACGACTACCCCCACCCAGTAGGGGGTGCCGGCCACGCTCCCGAGCGTCAGCCCAGCGCCCTTCAGCTGCGGGACGAGGTAGAAGCCGCCGATCGTCAGAACCGCGGCCGCGGCGACGAGCCGCACGCGGGGGCTCGCGAGGCGCGCCTCGGCGAAGTCCGGGATCGTGTACGAGCCGAAGCGGCGCAGCGGCGCCGCCACGAAGAACAGCAGCGCCAGGTAGCCGGCCGCGAAGCCGACGGGGAGCCACAGGACGCTCGCCCCCTGCTTCATCTCCAGTCCGGCGATTCCGAGGAAGGAGGCCGCCGACAGGTACTCGCCCGACACCGCGGCCGCGTTCCACCAGGGCGACACGGCGCGCGAGGCCACGTAGAGGTCGGAGGTCGTGCGGGCCAGCCGTACGCCCCACACGCCCACGCCAAAGGCGCCGAGCATCACGGCCACCACGGCGCCGGCGATGATCATCTGTCGTCCGAGACCAGCTCGCGGAAGGCGGCGTCCAGCGCGTCCGCCCGGCGCTGGTAGAGCCACCCGATGGCGACGATGCCGGGAAAGATCGGGACGGCCAGGACCAGCACGGGGACCGGCACGGACAACAGTTGAACGTGCTGGAGCCCCGGGGCGAGGAGGAACAGCAGCGGCAGCGAGCCCACGAGGCCCCCGAAGGCGGCGAGGGCGAGGAAGGCGAGCCGCAGCTGGCGGCGGATCAGCCGCTCGAGGTAGATGTCCCCGTGCGCCGTCGCCTCGGCGAGCTCGTCCCTCGCGGTGCGCTCGCGCGTAACGCCGGGCGGCTCGACCTCGATGACCTTCACGTCACCAGCTCCCTCAGCCGGGCCGCCTTGCGGCGCGCCACGGGGATCTCGGCGCCGCCCGGGAAGACCAGCACCGCGGTTCCGCCCCGGCGCGGGCGAACCTCCACCGCCCTGCGTAGGTTGGCCACGTAGCCGCGGTGCACGCGGACGAAGCCGAACGGCGCCCAGCGCCGCTCGAGCTCCGTGAGCCGATCGCGGAGGAGGAAGCGCCCCTCTTCGCTCACGAGGCGGACGTAGTCGCCCTGCGCCTCGAGGTAGAGGACCGACGCCCTCGGCACGAGCCGCCTGCCCCCGCGCGCCGTGGAGACCGGCACGAGGTCGGCTCCGTCGCCCCGCGCGCCCGCGCCGACGGCTTCGAGCACCCGGTCGATGGCCTCTGCCAGGCGGCTGCGCCTGACGGGCTTCACGAGGTAGTCGAGAGCCTTGACCTCGAACGCGTGCACCGCCGCGTCCTCGTAGGCGCTGACGAAGACCAGCGCAGGCGGCGCCTCGAAGCGGCGCAGCAGCGCGGCCAGCTCGAGCCCGTCGAGCCCTGGCATGCGCACGTCGAGGAAGATGGCGCCGAAGCGTCGTTCGGCAAGCAGGCGGAGCGCCTCGGCGGCGTTCGTCACCGTCGTCACCTCTCCGAGCTCGGGGAACGAGCGAAGCAGGCGGGCAAGGTCCTCGAGCGCCGGGGCCTCGTCGTCAACCGCGAGCACGCGCAGCGGCGTCCTCATGCCGCGCGCACCCCCGGGTGGGACTTGGGCACGGTCAACCTGACCTCGCAGCCCTGGCCGGGGCGCGAGTCGATCGCCAGCCCGTACTCCGGACCGAAGCTGGAGCGCAGCCGCCGGTCCACGTTCGAGAGGCCGATTCCGCCCGCCTGCCCGTCGAGCGCGGCGCGCGCCGCCTCCGGCGTCATCCCCTGGCCGTCATCGCGCACCACGACCTCGGCGTCGCTGTCGCGGTCCGAGCCCACGATCTCGATCGAGACCCGGCCGCCCGCCTCGACGCCGTGCCGCACGGCGTTCTCGACGAGTGGCTGGAGCGACAGCACGGGCAGCACCGCGGGCAGGATCTCCGGGGCCACCTCGAGGCGCACGCTGAGCCGGTCGCCGAACCGCGCGCGCTCTAGGTTGAGGTACTTCTCGACGTAATGCAGCTCGTCGGCGAGCGTCACGTACGGCCGCTCGCGCCGGAACGCGTAGCGCGTGAAATCGGCGAAGTCCGTCAGCAGCTCGCGTGCCTCTTCGGGCCGCGAGTGGATGTGCGAGGCGACGGCGGCCAGGGCGTTGTAGACGAAGTGCGGTGAGATCTGCGCCCGCAGGGCGCGAAGCTCGGCCTGCGCCAGGCGGTCCTCCTGCTCGTCCACGTGCGCCAGCTCCACCTGCGCCGCCACGAGCGCCGCCGCGTTCGCCACGACCCGGGTGTCCTCCGGGGTGACGCGCCGCCCGCGCGGATAGAGGGCGGCGAGCGTGCCCACGCGCTCGCCGCGCACGACGAGCGGGGCCACGACGGCCGCCGAGAGGTCCTGGCGCAGCAGGGCCTCCATCGGCTGGCCGGAGAGGTCCCTGGCCCAACCCGGCCCGTCGACGGCGAGCAGACGCTGCGAGTCGGCCAGGCCCAGGACGGCGGCCTGGGTGAGGGCTCGCAGGTGCGGCGCAGCCCTGCGCGCGGTGGCCGGCGTAAGCCCCCGGCGCAGATGGGGGAGGGTGGAGGTCGCCGCGTCCAGGGCCGCCTGCATGGCACGGCCCTCGCCGCTGAGCACGCCGTGAGGGATCGACAGGAAGCGGAGCCCCGCGACCAGCGAGGCGGTGATCACTGCTCCGAGTAGCGCGCCGAGCGCGATCTCCACGACCTTCGCCCTCCCTCGCCCTCATGTTTGCCCCTTTGAGCGCAGGTTCATTCACGCCCGCTCATCGCACCAGCGCCGCCGCTCGTCGCGCGCTCGCCCCGCTCGCCGACTGCGCGTTTCCCCGCCTAGCCGGGCGGGGACGGGTCGGGCAGCCCAATCCCCTAACGGGAGGAGAGAGACATGGAGGCCACAACCGGGCCAGGGCGCTACCCGCAGGAGGCCGTGGGCGGCGCCACCGCTCGCGTCGAGCAGGCCAAGCA
>JBKPFJ010000169.1:0-7203 GCA_046728795.1 Actinomycetota bacterium
TCTCCAGCCGGTCGAGGATGCGCAAAAGGGCCTGCGTCTGGGCGCGGCTTTCCTCCCGCAGCTCGCGCATGTCCTCCCGAAGCTCGCGCATGGCCTCTCGCATGTCCGCGCGGAGCGCGCGCACCTCCCGCACGATCTCGCTCCCGACCTTCTCAACGCGCAGCGTGGTCTGGGAGATGAACCCCCCGCAATGCCTCGTTCTCGCGTTTGGCCCGGCGGCCGAACACACTCACATTATCCCACCCGAGCCGTTACGGGCCGGTGACTTGCGTGACGATCCGGCGCTTCGCCCAAGGCGGAGGGCCCTCCCGGACCGGAGGGCCCTCGCGGTTGGGTGCGTAGTCAGGGTCGCGCCCCGCCGTGGTCGCTGCCGTCGTTAGCGGGGGCGGGAGCGGGAACCGGGATGCTCTCCCCGTGGCCGCCGAAGCGCTGTCGCTCAGGCGTCGACGGGACGACGCGCCCCGGCGTGGCGGAGCTCGCGCTGGTCGAGCTTGACTCGTCCGTCGCCAGCGAGACGATGGCGACCGTCAGGGCGGCCGCGGCGAGCGCCACGACCAGCGCCACGACGATGAACAGGCGGCGGCTGGCGGCAAGCGCTGGGCCGGGCGTGTGGGGAATGGCTGACATCTGCTTCTCCAATCTGCCTGCCGCAGGGTCGGCGGGCGGTTGCATCCGGTAGTCCGACGTCGGTCCCGCGACCCTGGGCCCGCCTGGTTATGAGCCGCCTGCCGCTCGGTAAAGGCCGCTACGCGGACTACGCCGACCCGGCGAACTTCCTGATGCTGTTCGACGGCCGCTCGATCAAGCGGGAGGGCAACATCAACGACTCCTACTCCGACGAGCCGGCCTACAACCGCAGGCTCGCCGCGGCCAACCTGCTCTCCGGACCCCGGCGCGAGATCGCCTACGGAGGCCTCGACGTCGATCTGGCCGGCGCGAGGCACCCTGGGCCGCGTTCGCGAACGAGACCGCGCACGACTTCTTCTCGGCCCGGATGGGCTGCCAGCCCTACCACCCGCTGTACAGCGTGGACCTCGCCGCCCTCTGCAACGACCGTAGGCGCGCCGGCGGTCCCCGGGACCTACGGCGAGCAGGCATGCCGAGGCTACGTCGCGAGGATCAGGTCCGAGGCCTTGATGATGGCCGTGACCTCGGTTCCCTCGCTCAACCCGAGCTCGTCGGCGGCCTCCGCCGTGATCGACGCGACGAGCCGGACGCCGTTGGCGTCGACCTCGACGTTCGCGATGGCCTGGCCCCGCTGGACGGCCGTGACCTTGCCTCTGATCTGGTTGCGGGCGCTGAGCGGCATGGCGGCTCCCTCCGATTGGACCGGCCGCAGGTTAACCGGCGGGCTCCCAGAGCTCGACGCGGTTCCCTTCGGGGTCCTCGGCTCGCAGGAAGACCCCTCCGATGCCGGTGGCGCGCGCCACTCTGCCGGCTATCAGTCCAGCCGCTCCGGCAGGCCGAAGTTCTCGAACGCCGCGGCCAGCCTGCCGGGGTCGGCGGGTTGCTCGGGGAGGCGTGCCAGGTCCTCGCGGCTCGGCACCTCGGTCGAGCGTGTGATGAAAGCGGTGACGTCGCTGATCTGCCTGCCGCGAATCGTCAGCACGTTGAGGGCGAAGGGCAGGTACGCCTCCGCCTCGGGGTCCCAGCTGTAGAACGCGAGCGCGGCCTGCCCGTTTGCCTGGACCCGCAGCGGGCGCCAGCGCCAGAGACCCGACATCGGCCAGCGCGCGAGAAAGACCCTGATCGGGTCGCGGCCCCGGAACCAGGTCCCGAGCGGCGGCATCGCGAACGCGGCGTCCTCCGTGAGCATCGCCACGACGGCTTCCACGTCGCCGCGCTGCCACGCGTCGACGTAGGCCTCGACGACCTCGCGCAGCCCGTCGTCCCCGAGTGACCGCAGCGTCTCCTGCTGGCTCTGTTCGGGAAGGCGCTCCTCGACCGTCGCCCGGGCGCGCTGAAGGGCGCTGTTCACCGAGGCGGTGGTGGTCTCGAGCATCTCGGCGGACTCACGCGCGGAGAAGCCGAGCACCTCGCGCAGGATCAAGACGGCGCGCTGGTTCGGCGGCAGATGCTGGAGCGCCGCCACGAAGGCGAGCTCGACGCTCTCCCGCTGCTCGTAGCTGGCCTCCGGGGCCGCGAGCCCGTCTTCGAGTCCCAGCTTCTCGTCCGGGTAGGGCTCGACCCACACCGACTCGACGACGGGCTCACCGGGCCCCCGGTGGGGATCCGAGGGGGGGCCGTAGTCGAGCGGCAGGACGCGCTTGGGCCGCTTCTCGATCGCGTTCAGGGAGGTGTTGGTCGCGATCGTGTACAGCCAGGAGCGAAGCGAGCTGCGCCCCTCGAACCTGGGAAGGCCGCGCCAGGCGCGAAGGAGCGTCTCCTGGAGGGCGTCCTCGGCGTCGTGCACCGAGCCGAGCATCCGGTAGCAGTGCGCGTGGAGCTCCACGCGGTGGGACTCGACGAGGCGCTCGAAGGCCTGCTCGTCGCCGCCTCGGGCGGCCTCGAGCAGCTCGCGATCGGGCGCCGCGGTGCCGGTGGACCCGTCGCTCATCGCCCGACACACACTAATCGGCCGATGAATTCGGCGGCCGGCCGTGGTCTAAGGGGACACGGCATGACCGCGGCCCTCTCGAATCCGGTGGTCCACCTCGAGCTGCACACGGGCGACGGCGAGCGCGCTCGCGCGTACTACTCGGACCTCTGCGGCTGGCGCGACGAGCGCATCGACTCCGCGGGCGGGTCGTACCTGGCGCTCGAGATGGGAGGACGGCTCGGCGGGGGGATCGTCGAGTGCGGCCTCGCGCGTGCGCTATGGCTGCCCTACGTCGAGGTCCCCGAGATCTGCGGGGCGACGAGGAACGCCCAGAGGCTGGGGGCCTCTGTGCTGCTGCCGCCGCGCGAGGGTCCCGCGGGCTGGCGCAGCGTGGTCTCCGCGCCCGCCGGAGGCGAGATCGCCTTCTGGCAGCCGAAGCGCTGAGCTCCGGGCCACCTTCTCGACTTATAACGTCCACTGAGATAGCGTCGGCGGGTGTCCGAGACGGCCTTCGCCTCGCTTCAGGCGAAGCTCCGCCGCTTCTGGCCCACGGTGACTCTCCGCTCCGTCGGCGAAGTGGAGCGGACCGTGGTGGTCGTGCACTCGATCAGCATGGAAGTGCCGGACCACCTCATTCCGGTCTTCCCCGCGTACGAGGAGCGCTTCCTCTGCCTGGTCCTGAGCCTCCTCCGCGCGCCTCGCTCGCGCGTGATCTACGTGACCTCGCAGCCTATCCACCCCCGGGTGCTGGACTACTACTTCGGGCTCGTCCCCGAGCTCGACACCCCCGAGGCCCGCGGCCGCTTCTTCGCCGTCTCGCTCGTCGACGGCCGGAACGAGCCCCTCAGCGGCAAGCTGCTCGCCCGCCCCGGCGCCATTCGGCGCATCCGCGGCCTGATCGGGGACCCGGAGCTCGCCTTCGTACTGCCGTTCGGCACGACGGACCTGGAGCGCCGGTTAGGCGAGGCGCTGGGGGTGCCCGTCTACGGCTCGGACCCCGCCCTGAACTGGCTCGGAACGAAGACGGGAAGCCGCAGGACCTTTGCCGAGGCGGGGGTGCCGCATCCTGTGGGCTTCGAGCTGGCGGGGTCGGGCGAGCTTCCCGCGGCCCTGCGCGAGCTCCGGGCGCGCAGCCCCTTTGCCCGCAGGGCCGTCGTGAAGCTCGACAACGGGATCAGCGGGCTCGGTAACGCGATCGTGGACATCGACGCCGGGCCCGATCCGGTCGGCAGCCTGAGGCTGGAGGACGACCAGGTGACACTCGCCGACTACCTCGCTGCGCTCGACAGTGAGGGCGGCATAGTAGAGCAGTTCGTGGAGGGCCCGGACTTCCGCAGCCCGAGCGCGCAATTGCGCGTGAGCCCCGCGGGTCAGGTCGAGATCGTGTCGACCCACGACCAGGTGCTCGGCGGTCCGCACGGACAGACCTTCTTCGGCTCCCGCTTCCCGGCAGACCAGGAGTACGCCGAGCGCATCGCCGCGGAGGCGCTCAAGGTGGGGCGGCGGCTGGGGCGGGAGGGCGTGATCGGCCGCGCATCCGTGGACTTCGCCGCGGTGAGGAGCGAGCAAGGCTGGCGGCCGTACGCGCTCGAGATCAACCTGCGCTGCGGGGGGACCACATCCCCGCATTACGCGCTCACGGCGCTGACCGACGGACGGTACGACCCGCTCGCCGGCGAGTACCGCACGGGCTCCGGCGAGCTCAAGCACTACGCGGCCACCGACCACCTGGATTCGCCCGCCTACCGCTCCCTGACGCCGGACGATCTGCTGGACATCGTCGCCGAGCGCGGGCTCGGCTGGGATTTGGAAACCGAGACCGGGGTCGTCCTCCACATGGTCAGCGCGCTGGCCGTGGCGGGCCGCATCGGCCTCACGGCGATCGGCGACGATCGCGAGCAGGCGCGGGCGCTCTACTACGAGGTGAAGGCGGTTCTGGACGAGGCCGCCGGCGCCGCCTCGTCGGCGGGTGTGAGCTCGACCGGCGCCTAGCCGCGACGGGCCGCGATCGCCTGGGCCATCCGGTCCTGGAGCTTGCGCGCGCCGTACGGATAGACGCCGTTCATCAGAAAGGAGAAGGCGTAGACGTCGCCGGAGCGCGCCCGGCAGTAGCCGGACAGCGCGCTGACGTTCCACAGGGTGCCGGTCTTGCCCCGGCAGCGGTCTCGGGCCGGGCCGCGTCGCATGCGGTCGCGCAGGGTCCCGTCGCGGCCTGCGACCGAGAGCGAGCGATAGAAGGCGTCGTACTCGTCGCGATCGAGGAGTGCCGTGAGCAGCCGTACCACGCGGTACGGCGAGGCGCGGTCGGCGCGCGATAGTCCGGACCCGTCCACCAGGCGGGCGCGACTGCCGAGTCGGCGGGCGAAGCTCGCCGCCAGGCGGGCACCGCGAGCCGTGGTGCCTCGTCCGTAGCGCTGCATCGCCAGGTCCTTGACGAGCATCTCGGCGAAGAAGTTGTCCGAGTCCTTGTTGGTGAGCCGCACGAGGCGCTCCACCGGCGGTGAGTCGACGCTCGCCAGCACCCGCGCCGTATGGGGCGTCCGGCCCACGCGGGGCCTGCCGCGCACCGGGATGTCGCGGCGCCCGAGGGCGGCTTCCAGACGGGCCGCGGCGAACAGCGGTGGCCTCGACTGGAACACGGAAGCGCGCTCGCCGGCGAGCCCGCGGTTGTAGGCGAGCGCGCTCAGAGGGCCCACGTAGCGCGAGATCCCGTAGCCGGAATCGGGGCCGCCGCGGAGCGAGTCGAAGCGGGCTTCGTCGCCGTAGATCCGGCCGGTGACGCGGAGGATCCCGGCCTGCTCGAGCGCGTCGGCGAGCTCCTGCATCGTGGCGCCGCCGCCGTAGTGGCGGAGCGTGAAGCGGCGCGAACCGAACGTGGGGTCGCCGCCGCCGCGGAGATACAGGTCGCCGTGCCAGACGCCGTCGTCTCCGAGCGCGCCGACGCCGAGCACCTCGGTCCCGAAAGTCCCCTGCGTACCGAAGCGCGCAATGGCGGCGCTCGTCGTGAAGAGCTTCGTGTTCGAGGCCAGGATGCGGGCCTCCGTGGCGTGCAGCCGGTAGACCACGCGGCCATCGGTCACGTTGACCACGTAGGCCCCGGAATAGCGGCCGGCCTGGCCCATCGCGCCGTCCAGCGCGGTGCGCAGCGGCCTGGCTGCGGCACCGGCGGGCACGGCCGCGACCGCGGCCAGGGTGAGCGTCAGCGCGAGCCGGCGCATCGAGGCGGAAACACGCTACCGGGTCGGTGGGAGCGGTGCCCGGCCGCCACATGGTCGATAATGGCCACCAGATGGGCGAGGTCGTCAAGCTCCAGAAGCCCTCGGCCAAGGATCGGAAGACCGTAGGCAAGCCTCCTCGGCGGCGACCTCGCCGCTCGCGCACGGCCCTCGTCCTGGGGGGCGGCGGGTTCACGGGCGGGGTCTACGAGATCGGTGCCCTGCGGGCACTCGACCTGCTGGCGGTGAACCGGACCGTCAACCAGTTCGACGTCTACGTCGGCACCAGCGCGGGCTCGTTCGTGGCCGGCGTGCTGGCGAACGGGGTGACGCCCGAAGAGATGATGCGGGTCGTCAACCAGCAGGTGCCCACCCCGTTCCGGGACGTGGATCGGGGAACGCTCATGCGCCCCAACTACCTGGAGATGGCGCAGAGCCTGGCCCTGATGCCGCTGCGACTGCTCGGCCTGGCGCGCAACCTCGCGGGGCAGCTCCGGTCGAGCTCGGTGATCGACGTGGCCGTGGGCGTGGCAGAGGGCCTCCCGAGCGGCCTATACGACGGGGTGGCGATCCAGCGCTACCTCGAGCAGGTGCTCGGGGACCCCGACCGGACGAACGACTTCCGGCTGCTAGAGAACGAGCTGTTCCTGACCGCCACGGACCTCGACACGTGCGAGCGGATAGTGCTCGGCGGCCCCGATTGGGACGACGTGCCGATCGCCACCGCGGTGGCCGCCTCCACCGCGCTACCGATGGTCTACAAGCCCGTGGAGATCAAGGGCCGCCACCTCGTCGACGGGGGCATCCGCTCGACCACGAACGTCGACATCGCGGTCGAGCGCGGCGCGAAGTTCGTGATCGTCGTCAACCCGCTGGTGCCCTACGTGAACGACTTCCAGAAGGTCATCCCGACGATGCTCGGCAGCCGAGTGCGGCGGGTGGCGGACATGGGCTTCCCGCAGATCGGATACCAGGCCTTCAAGCTGCTCGCCCACCAGCGCCTGCACGAGGCCGTGCGCCACTGGGAGGACAAGTACCCGGGCGTCGACATCATCCTGATCGAGCCCGACCCCAACGACGAGCTGATGTTCGAGACGAACATCCTCAACTTCACGCGGCGGGTGGAGATCGCGCGCCACGGGTTCGAGTCCGTGACGCTGAAGCTCGCCGAGGACTACGACCGGCTGAAGGCGATCTGCGCGAAGCACGGGATCGAGATCAGCGCCACCCGGGTGCGCAAGGTGGTGCGGAAGTCCGCCGAGGAGCGGGAGAAGACCGCGGCTTGGCGGCGCATCCTCGAGCAGACCACGGGCGCGCTGCTGCGTCAGTCGGAAGAGGCCTGAGAGGCGCACCGGAAAGCGGGGGGGCCTCCCGCGGGGGGGCCCGCCGCGGGCACTATGGGGATGCCGAGGTCCGCGATCCCGCGGGGGCGGTGGCGGCGTTCGCCGG
>JBKPFJ010000181.1:0-11759 GCA_046728795.1 Actinomycetota bacterium
GTCTTACGCCCGCGCTTGAGCTGGTCGATGAAGACCGGCGAGTAGAAGTTGAGCACGTACACGCTCGCGCCAGCCTATGTGATCCGCTGGTTCGCCTGTGAGGCCATCCGCCGCTCTCCTCGGTAGGTCAACCGCGCCGGAGCCTCGTCGAGCGGAACCCATTCGACGCCGTCCACCTCGCGGTCGTGGTCCTGAATCCTCCCCGACAGGTAGCGGCAGAGGTAGAAGGAGACGACCTTCAGCACCCGCTCGCCGTGAAGCGTGTACCAGTAACGCACGTCGCCGACCTTGTCGAGCGCCTCCGTCTCGAGGCCGGTCTCCTCGCGGACCTCGCGCACGGCGGCTTCCTTCACCGACTCGCCCTCGTCCGGGTGGCCCTTGGGCAGGGCCATGACGGTTCCTCCCTTCACCTTCACGACGGCGAGGAAGGGTCGCCCCCGAAAGCGGCGCACTACGAGGCCGCCGGCCGAGAACTCCCGCTTCACGCCTCCTCCGGCACGAGTGGCACGAAGCGTACGGGCGCCACCGCCTCCTCGGTGCCCGCCCGGAAGCGCATGAGAACCTCCCTCCCGCCGCGTTCCACCGGGCAGACGAGCGTCCCGTCGGGGGTGAGCTGGTCGAAGAGCGCGGCGGGCGGATCGCCCGCGGCGGTGGCGGTCACGGAGATTCCGTCGAACGGGGCACGGTCGGGCGCGCCGGCCGAGCCGTCGCCTACGCGCACTTCGACGTTGTCGTAGCCGAGCTCCGCCAGCACGGCCCGGGCCTCCTCGGCGAGGCTCGCGAAGCGCTCTATCGTCACGACCTCCCGGCACAGCCGCGAGAGCACCGCGGCGGCGTAGCCCGAGCCCGTGCCCACTTCGAGCACCCGCTCGTCGCCGTCCAGCTCGAGCAGCGCGGCCATGCAGGCCACGATCCAGGGTTGGGAGATCGTCTGGCCCTCGCCGATCCGGAGCGCGCCGTCGCGGTAGGCCCGCGAGCGGGCGTCCTCAGGCACGAAGCGCTCGCGCGGGACCTCCTCCATGGCCGCGAGCACCCGCTCGTCCTCGATGCCGCGGCGGCGCAGCTGCCGCTCGACCATCCGGGCGCGCCTCTCAGTGAATGTAGTTTCGGAGTCGCGCCGGCTCATGGACCGTCACTTTCCCGCGCCCGAGCGCGACCACGCCGGCGCGCTCGAGCGTCGCGAGGAAGCGGCTGGCGCTCTCCCGAGAGGTCCCCGCAAGATGCGCGATCTCGGCCTGAGTCGCCTTGACCAGCACGTCCCGATCCCCCCCGCCCTCGGCCTGACGGGCGATCACCTGCGCGAGCAGCGCGCTGGCCACGCGCCCGGCCACGGTCTGGAACGACTGCTGGAGCAACCGCTCGTTCGCTCGTCGCAGGCGCTCGGCGAGTGCGTTCAGCATCTTCGCGGCAATGCTGGGATGGGAGCGAAGCAGCCGCTGGAAGTCGCCCGCGAGCAACGCGACGGCCCTCGTGGGCTCGAGCGTCTCGACCGTGGCCGAGCGAGTCTCGCCGCCGAACATCGCGAGCTCGCCGAACATCGCGCCGGCGCGCAGCTCGGCCAGCGCGATGACTCGGCCGTCCTGGTGCTCGCGCATCACGCTCACCGCGCCCGAGCGGATCACGTAGCAGGTGTCACCCGAGTCGCCCTCGCGGAAGATCACCTGACCGCGCTCGTAGGAGCGGGGAACGGCCACCTGAGCGACCTCTCGCAGCTCCCTTTCCTCGAGCTCCGCGAAGACCTCGACACGCGCCAGAAGCGCCGCGGTCTCCTCCCCGTTCGGCATTGCGCGCATAATCATCCCCGACATGGCAGTCGCGGGCCAGACCCTCACGGAAGCGGATGTCCGCGAGGCCGCCGGGCGGATCCAGGGGAAGGTGCGCCTGACGCCGGTGGTGCGTGCCGGCGAGCTCTCCCGGCGGGTGGGGGCCCGCGTGGTGCTGAAGGCCGAGAACCTCCAGCTCACCGGCTCGTTCAAGCTGCGCGGCGCCTACAACATGATCTCCCGGTTGCCCGGCGAGGCGCTTGAGGCGGGCGTCGTGGCCGCCAGCGCCGGAAATCACGCGCAGGCCGTGGCCTTCGCGGCCCGGGCGTCCGGCGCACGATCGACGCTTCTGATGCCCGAGAACGCGCCGCTCGCCAAGGTGGCGGCGGTGCGTCAGTACGGCGGAGAGGTGCGCCTCGTGGAGGGCTCGTACGACGACGCAGGCGCGGCCGCCGCCGCGCTCGCGGCCGAGGAGGGCCGGCCGCTCGTGCACCCGTTCGACATGCCCGAGGTCGCCGCCGGTCAGGGCACGATCGGGCTCGAGATCGCGGAGCAGGCGCCTGAGGCCCGCACCGTCGTGGTTCCGCTCGGCGGCGGGGGCCTCGCGGGTGGCGTGGCGGTCGCGCTCGCCTCGCGCGGCGTGCGCGTGGTCGGAGTCCAGGCGGAGGCGTGCGCGCCCTACCCGGCCTCGATCGCGGCGCACCACCCGGTGGGCGCCCGCTCGGCCAACACGATCTGCGACGGGATCGCCGTGAAGCGCCCCGGCGACTTCACGCTGCCGCTCGTGGAGCGCTACCTCGACGAGATCGTGACGGTCTCCGACGATGAGGTCGCCCAGGCCATGGTGCTGCTGCTCGAGCGCTCCAAGCTCGTGGTGGAGGGCGCCGGCGCGGTGGGGGTGGCGGCGCTGATGCACGGCCGGATAGCGGTCGAGGGCGAGGTCTGCGCCGTGCTGTCGGGCGGAAACGTAGACGCCTCGCTTCTCTCCGAGTGCATCCGCATGGGGGAGACCGCGGCCGGCCGCCGGATGGTGCTCGCCACGGTGGTCCCGGATCGCCCCGGCGCCCTGGCCGGGCTGCTACGCGTGGTGGCCGACGCCGGAGCGAACATCGTGGACGTGGAGCACCTGCGCGAGGGGCTCGACCTCCACGTGCGCGAGACCGCGGTTCAGCTCGTGCTCCAGACGCGCGGGCCGGGTCACGGCCGCGAGATCGCGGAGGCCGTCCGGGGCGAGGGCTTCTCGGTGCGCGTCGAGCGCGAGGCCTAGCCCGGTCAGCCGCGGCGCAGGCTCAAGACCGGGCCCGCCGCACCCGATACCGAGGGCAGAGTGCGCTCGACCTTGCTCGTGAGGCAAGCGCTCCGATACACATTTCCGATCGCCGTCGTGCTCGCCGCCCTCGCCGGCGTAGGCCTCGCCTCGGCCCAGTCCGGGACAGGCCCACCTGGGCGAGCGTCAACATCTGCAACCCGAGCGAGGCCGGCATCCGGGCGAGCATGGCGGGCGACGGGAGCGACGCGGAGATGCGGGTCCGCTTCACGGCCCAGTACTACAGCCACGAGCAGGACGCTTGGCTGCCGGTGGCAGGCGCGGCGACCTCGCCCTGGCTACCGGCGGGCTCGGCCAGGCACGAGTGGGGTCAGGCTGGGTGGACCTTCAATTTCAACCCGCCGGCACCGGGCACGAACTTCCTCATCCGCGGCGTGACCGAGATGCAGTGGGTCATGGACGAGCAGGTGGTTCGCAGCACGAGCCGCGTCACGAGCTCGGCCGCGGGTCAGGGAAGCTGCCTGTTCCAGGGCTAGGTCCCGCGGCGTCGAAGAGCCGCGGGTCGTTCGTGATCACCCCATCTACGCCGAGCGACTCCAGGGCGGCGATACGGCGCCCGTCGTCCACGGTCCACACGTAGAGCTGCCCGCCGTTGCGATGCACCGCCCGGACGAGGCGGGGGCTGACGAGCAGCCAGTGCGCCATGATCGCCTCGACGGCTCCGGTGCGCAGCAAGCGCGCCGCTCGTCCGGGTAGCCGGATGCGCCACGCCCGTGCCACGCCGTAGGCCGCCAGCGCGAGAGCCGTCTTCATGTAGTCCCGGCGCACCTTCGGTACCGACCAGCCGCGGCGCAGGCGGGGATCGATCCGCCCCAACTCGGCGAGGCTCTCGAGGTAGTGGCTCGAGACCAGCGCGCGCTCGCTGAGACCGCGCGCGGCCAGCCCCTCGGCGACCTCGCTCTCGTCGCCCGGCAGCTTCTGGTCCACGTCGAGCTCGACGTCCGCGTACGCCTCTCCGGCGAAGTGGTCGAGGCCCTCGTCGAGCGTCAGGCACTCGCGCCGCGCGGCGTCGGCCCAGTCGTGAGCCAGCACGAGCCGCCCGTCCCGAGTGCCCAGGACGTCGAACTCGATCATGTCCACGCCGTGTCCGAGCGCGGCCTCGAAGCTGGCCACGGTGTTCCCCGGCGCCACGTGGTCCGCCCCCTTGTGGCCGACGCGCTTCACGCCTGGCAGCCCGGGCACCAATACGTGGTGCGGTTGTCCTCGCCCTGCCCCCGTGCCCGAATGGACGTGCCGCAGCGCGGGCAGGGCTGGCCGGGGCGGCCGTATACCGAGCGCTCGCGCGCCTGGAATCCGCCTCGCGCAGCCTCGAGCATGGGGGGCCTCGCGGCGCGCACGATCCGCAGCGCCTCGTCGTCGGACAGCTCCCGGAGCGGCCGCCAGGGGCTCACGCCGGCGGCGAAGCAGGACTCGGCCTTCCACAGGTTGCCCACACCGGCGAGGTTGCGCTGGTCGAGCAGGGCGTCGCCGACGGCGCGCGTCGGATCGTCCTCCCGCAGGCGGTGGAGGAACGCGTCCTCCGCGAAACCGGGCGCCAGGATGTCCGGCCCGAGGCCAGCCAGAGCCTGGTCGAAGCGGGTTCGCGAGTCGGTCATCAGCTCGAGCACGGGGCCGTCGAACTGCACGACCTCGTGGGAGGAGGTGCGGATCACGAGCCAGGCCCGCCGCGGCGCCCGAGCCCAGCGCTCGCCGCGGCGATGCACGCTCCAGCGCCCGCCCATGCGTAGGTGCGAGTGCAGCGTCAGGTCCCCGTCGAAGCGGATGAAGAGGTGCTTGCCGCGCGCGTCCACGGTGCGGACCGCTCTTCCGGCCAGCCGCTCGGGCCAGCGGTCGAGGCGGTGCCGCGACTGGGGCGTCTCGATCGACTCGATCTCGGCGCCGACAAGCGCCCGGCGGATCCGGAGCGCGGCGTGATGGATCGTGTCGCCCTCGGGCATGCCTTCGAGGGTAAGGGCCAAGCCGTCCGATCACGCCCCGCGGCTGGCCCGAATGGCCGACTGAGGGCCATCCGCGGCGGTGCTTTCAAGGTGAGAGGGGGATACTCCCGCCCCATGTCGCAGGAGAGCTTCGGGATCGTGGAGGGCCTGATCGACGCCTGGAATCGACGCGATCTCAACGCTGCGCTAGAGAGAATGCATCCGCAATGCGAGGTGCGGCCCCTCGAGGGCACCGAGATCCTCCATGGCCACGACGGCGTGGCTGAGGCGTTCGAAGACTGGTTCGACGCGTTTGACAGGTTCACCATCGACGTGGAGGACCTCAGCGCGCGAGGTGATCGTGTCCTCGTCAAGATGCGGCAGCGTGCTCGGGGGAAGGGCAGCGGGCTCGAAATCGAGGGGCGCTTCTACCAGCTCTTCACGCTCCGCGACGGCAAGGTCTTTCGCTTCGCGGAGTACTCCGAAGCAGCCGACGCGCTGAAGGCGCTCGGGCGGTAGCAACTCGGCGTCGCACAGGCCCGCCGGACTCGTCTTCGCCTCCCAGTGGCCTCGACTATCCGGACCCGACGGCGGCGTCCGCTTGCCTGCCGAGATCCTCGTCCCTTGGCGTGAACTTGCTCGCGCTGAAGGTCGCGCCCTGCGGGTCGCTGAGGACGGTGAGCCGGATGGTGTATGTACCTGTGGACCAGGGGGCATCGAACGGCGGGACGACCACCTTTCCGCCGAGCTCGGTGGCCTTCGCGGCCGTGGCGTCGGCGTCGTCGGTCGCGAAGGTCACGCTCCAATGCGCCGGCGTGTCGGGCCGATCGTCCGCGATTGGATTGATGCTCGCGACGACGTCCTCGAACCCCTCTGGGGCCCCCGCCTCCGCCATCCGATTGCGGAGGTCCGGGTGGTAGCGCTCGAGGTAGTCGCCGTAGCCGGGCAGCGCCCACCCCTGACCCCCGCCGCCGATAGCGAGCGTCTGCCACCCGAACACCGATCCGTAGAACGACCTCGCCCCTTCAACATCACGGGTGTTGAGGCCGTTGAAGACCACCGCGCCCGGGTCGTTGACCAGCTGCGCGCCCTTGTGCTCCTTTGCCATCCAGACACAGAACGCCGCTCCCTCGGGATCGGTGAAGACGCCCAGCCGGCAGGCGTTCATGAAGTCGAAGGGCTCCACCACGACGCGTCCGCCGGCATCGCGCACCTTGGACGCCGCCTCGTCGGCGCTATCGACCCAGAAGTAGGTGTTCCACATCGCCGTCCGCGGCGCGGCCTCGGGGATCGATCGGACGGCGGCAACATCGCCGCTGTGCCTCTTGCCCGACACGTCAAAGATGGATGAGCCTCTCGCCTCGCCCCGGGCGATGAAGTACTTGCCCTCCGAGCTCGGCGGCATCACGTCCTCGAACTCCCAGCCGAAGAGACCGCCGTAGAAGTCGACTGCCGCCTCCGGGTCGGGCTGGCTCGCATCCACCCAGCAGGGGACGCCAGGGATGTATCCGTCACGTTCGGGCATTCGCGCGCTCCCTTCGACTCGTTGCCGGCTCGGTGCACGCTATCCCGCGCTTAGGTCAGGATCCGTCCTCGATCTAGGCGACGATGAAACGCCGTGATCGCGACCTCGAGCTCGCATCCGGCGCGAAGGAGAAGCCCCGAGGAGATCATCGCGACGGTCCACATGCGCCGGACGCCGATGATGTCCGCCAGCTCCGGACTGCGACTCTGAGCGACCGCGTGAAGTGGGGGCGGACCCGCAAGTGCGCTGCCGTGGGCGAGGTTGCCCACTCAGGGCGATGAATCCGGAGCTCCCGGCGAGTCTAGATTCAGAGCCCAGCGATCACGTGAAGGAGTGGAGCATGACCGACGACGCCACGGCCGGCGGCATCAGCGAGGTCGGGACTGGGTTCGTCCCAGTTTCCGAGACGGGCCGCTCGTTGAAGTTCTTCGTCGACGAACTCGGATTCGAGAACGCGCCGACTTTGCCGACGGCGGGCAGCACGGCTGGATCGAGGTGGCCCCGCCGGGCGCTCCAGCCGGGCTGGCCGTCCGCGGCGAGGTCGGGCGTCACGACCAGGGAGGCTCCAAATGGCATTGAGCGACTGCAGGGTCGAGGCGTTGCTGGCCGTATCCGACCTCGACAGGGCGAAGCGCTTCTACGAGCACCGGCTGGGACTCGTGCCGGGCGAGGAGGAGGAAGAGGGCGTGCACTATCCGTGCGGGCACGGGACCGGGATCAACGTCTATCTCTCGGTAGAGAACGCCGGCAAGTCGCCAGCGACGCTAGCGGGCTGGTTCGTCGATGACCTCGACCAGACGATGGACGAGCTGGCGTCGCGGGGTGTGGTCTTCGAGCAGTACGACCAGCCTGGTCTCAAGACCAACGAGCGGGGCGTCTTCGATGCCGGGCGCTTCAGGGCAGCCTGGACCAAGGATCCCGATGGCAACACCATTGCGTTCACTGAGGTCTCGACCTAAACGGCCACCTGCAAGCGCGACGGCTCTGCACGAGCGGGAGCGGCATGGGCGAACGCGTCAGCGTATGGCCCGCTTACCCTCAGCGGTTGCAGTCGCCGGTGCCAGCCCACCGGAGCTGTCGAGCATCGTCCGGAGCGCTAGCGGTGTCGCCTCTTCGGAGGCGCCTCCCTTCCCCGCAAGGCAGCGGTCTCGGGCTTCGGGGAAGCGATCGGACGATGGAGACAGTTAGTCGAGGATTGTCAGGTCGAGCTCCCGGAGTCGCTGCTGGTCGGCGAGGAAGTCGAGCTCGACGATCTTGCCGTTCCTGACCGTGACGGCGCCGATCGAGAACGGCTGCCCGTTGCGGAAGGCGACGGCCCCGGCAACGCCGTTGATCAGCGCCGGCCGCACGTCCAGCCCGATCTGGGCGTAGCCGAGCGCCTGGCCCGCGACCGCCGCGGCGCCGCGCACCTCCCGCGAGCCGCCGACCGGCCCGAAATCTTGCCGCAGGACGACCTCCGGGTCGAGCACCGCCACGAGCCGATCGAAGTCGCCGTCACGTGCGGCCGCCAGAAACGCGTCGATAACCTCCCGCTGCGTTTCGACGTCCGCGTCGGGAACGGTTCTCTCGGCGCGCACGCGCCGGCGCGCCCGGCTGGCGAGCTGGCGCGCCGCCTCAGCGGAGCGATCGACGATCGGCGCGATCTCGTCGAAGGGCACGGCAAAGATGTCGTGCAGCACGAACGCGAGCCGCTCCGGCGGAGACAGCGTCTCGAGCACGACGAGCAGCGCCAGCCCGACGGAATCGGCCAGCAGCGCCTCGTGCTCGGGATCGATCCCGTCCGCGCGGTCGATAAGCGGATCGGGCAACCGCCCGGCGAGCGGCTCCTCCCGCCGCGACTTGCGCGAGCGGAGCATATTCAGGGAGATCCGAGCGACGACGGTCGTCAGCCACCCGCCGAGGTTCTCGACCTCGTCCGCGTCGGTGCGGCTCAGCCGCAGCCAGGCCTCCTGGACGGCGTCGTCCGCCTCGCTCAGCGACCCGAGCATCCGGTAGGCGACCGCCCGCAGCCTGGTTCGGTGCTCCTCGAATCGCTCCGCCAGCCAGTCGCGCTCTTCCATCGGTCACATCCCTTCGTCGCGCGGTGTCATAGCAGTAGACCCGTCCAATCCGGGCGATGTGACCAAACCGAAGAAGGAGAGCACCATGAGAGTCTTCGTCGCAGGGGCGAGCGGCGCCATCGGCACCCGGCTGGTTCCGCAGCTAATCGATCGAGGGCACGAGGTGATCGGCACCGCGCGCTCGCCCGAAAAAGCTGAACGCCTACGGGCGCCCGGCGCAAAGCCGGTCGCGCTCGACCTGCTCGACGCACGCGCCGTGCGCAAAGCCGTGCTCGAAGCCACCCCCGACGCGATCGTCCACCAGGCGACCGCGCTCGCGAACGCGCGCTTCGGCAGGAACTTCGACCGGACGTTCGCGCAGACCAACCGGCTGCGGACCGAGGGCGCCGACAACCTGCTCGCCGCCGCGCGCGAGGCCGGCGTCTCACGCCTCGTCGCGCAGAGCAATGCCACCTACCGCTACACCCGCGAGGGCGGGATGGTCAAGGGCGAGGACGATCCGCTCGACACCAAGCCGGTGGCAGGCGCGGTCGAGAGCAGGGCGGCAATGAACTACCTCGACGACGCCGTCGTCGCCGCCGGCGGAATCGCGCTTCGCTACGGCGTCTTCTACGGCGCTGCCAACGACGGGCTCATCGAGCCGGTGCGCAAGCGGCAGTTCCCGATCGTCGGCGACGGCGGCGGCTTCATGTCGTGGGTCCACCTCGATGACGCCGCGGCAGCGACGGTGCTCGCGCTCGAGCACGACGGGCCGGCGATCTACAACATCGTCGACGACGACCCCGCCCCCGCGCGCGAGTGGGTGCCGGTGCTCGCCGACGCGCTCGGCGCCAAGCCGCCTCGCCGCGTGCCGGTCTGGCTCGCACGCCTCTTCGCCGGCGAACCCGGCGTCGTGATGGGAACCGAGTCACGCGGGGCCTCGAACGCGAAGGCCAAGCGGGAGCTCGGCTGGCAGCCTCGCTACCCGAGCTGGCGAGAAGGCTTCAAAACCGCCTACGCGCCGGCCCCCAACGCGGAGCGACGCAAGCCTGATCCCGCCCCGGAAGCGAGTCAATCGCCATCTCGCCTCTCCGCGTGAGTCCCAGTCCCAGTGAAAGGAGAAACACCGTGACGCCTGAGATGCAGGCCCCGGCAGCCGCCCGCGACGGCTTCCTCACCTACGACGAGCTCGGGGGACCGGACCTCGACGCCGGGCGCTGGAGCCCGGCGCGCCTGCCGCTCCCCACGGGCGGCGAGCACGTCCCGCTGGACCCCAACGCGGAGCTGGCCGTCGGCGAGGGCGAGGTGCGAGTGACGATCCCGCGCTTCTCGCTGTCGCACCACGGGTTTCAGTCCGCCGACAGCCCCAAGTACCTCACCTTCTCGACCCGCCGGTTCGAGCTGCCGCCGGATCGGCCCGCGACGTTCGCCGTCGACCTCGCGGTCGAGAACGTCGGCGGGGAACCGGGGGACTACCGCCGGGGAATGGCCGCCTTCCACGTCTTCGACCTCGACCTGAGCAGGCGGGTGTTCGCCGTCTGCGGCACCTCCACCCGCGTGCTAGCCCTGCACGAGCAGCTGGGCTTGGGCGGTGGCGGAGCGGGCGAGCCGTTCTACCACGTGGTGGAGTCGCCGTACGAGGACTTCGGCGACGACTTCACCAGGCCTCGCGCCTGCGAGGTCACGCTCGACCGGAGCAGGTCGACCGCGGCCTGGCGCGTCGACGGCCACACGGTGTACGAAGCCCACGGCACCTTGATCCCCGAGCGCGCTCGGATCGGGTTCGGGATCTGGACGATGCTGCCGATCCGGGATGGTCGCAGTCGCTCGCTCGACGGGCAGGGCCTGAGCGCGCGGTGGCGCCGGTTCCGTGTACGCGGGGTCGAAGCGTGAGCCGCCACGAGGGCCGCACCGCGGTGATCACCGGAGCCGCGCTCGGGCTCGGGCGGGAGTTCGCGCGTCGTCTGGCGAGCAGATGGGAGCAGCAGGCCAGTCGTCCGGCTGGAAGGGCCTCCCTTTGTAAGCGCTAGGCGCTCAGCGTCAGGCGACGCGGCCCCTGCCGGAAGCCGAGCTCGATCAGCAGCGCGCCTACCGGCGAGCCCACCACCGGCTCGCCGTCGAAGCGCTCGACGCCGAGTCGCGGCACCCTGCCCCGGCGCACCTCGTCCGCGAGCGCCTCGAGGGCCTCGCGGAGCACGCCCTCGTCGGGATCGCCGAGCGGGAGCAGGCCCTTGCCGCCGCGGTCCACGTAGAGCACGGGCTGCGCGTCGACGGTGACCACGTAGGCGCCCGGGACACGCGCGGGGCGGCGGTTCGAGTCGTCGTCACGGCGCGGCCACGGCAGCGAGGCGCCGTAGGGGTTCGCGGGATCGGTGGTGGCGAGGACGAGCGGACCGGCGGGCTCGTCCGAGCGCAGGCTGCGCAGCCGCTCGACCGCGGCGGGGAGGGCGAACTGCGCGCCGCCCAGACCCTCCACGAAGTAGCCCCGGCGTGCCGTGCCGAGCGTCTCGAGGTTCGAGAGCTCCCCGTAGAGGGTGGAGAAGCCGCCGGGGATCCCCTCGGCCAGCACGGTCTCGCGGGTGACGATGCCGTAGCGCTCGAGCAGCACCTCGGAGACGGCTCGCATCCGCGGGCCGTGCGCCGGGGCGCCCGCGAACAACGGTGACGTGAGCGACCAGCGGCCCTGCACCTGGGGCGCCCCCGGCCGGCGCCTGCGCGCGAAGCGGCGCCCCGCCTGACGCTCGCGCGAGGCTAGCGAGAGGCGCGGCGCGCGCAGGGGCGCGAAAGCGTCGTTGGTGACCTCGCCCGCCCAGACGAGATCCCAGAGCGCCTCTTGGAGCTCCACCGGCTCGACCTCCTCGAGGTCCGCGACCAGGTCGCTCCAGAACGCTGCCCCAGCCCCGAGCCGCTCCCGGAGCGACTCGTGGAGCGGTTCCGCCGGGCGCTCCCCGCGCGCCGGCGGCGGGCCGAGCCAGCGCGCGTCCTCGCGGAAGTACAGGGCCACGCGTCCCGAGCTGCGGCCCAGGGAGCCGGCGCCCACCCAGACGAGCTCGCCGCCTGCACACAGCTGGTCGATCCAGGTCGGCGAGTAGGACCCCGCCCGCCGTGGGGGGGGGGCGCGCGCCCCCACCCCGGGCGCGCGGGCCCCCCCCGCGGGGGGGGGGCGTAACGCCCGCCGCCCGGGCCCCC
>JBKPFJ010000234.1:0-14289 GCA_046728795.1 Actinomycetota bacterium
TGGGGTCTACCGGGGAATAGGGCCCACGCTTCGGTGGTGGCGGGAGTGGCTCGCCGCCTGGGAGGCCGTCCGCGTCGAGTACGAGCTGATCGAGGCCGGGGAGCGCGTTGTCGGGCTCTTCCGCCAGCGGATGCGCGGGCACTACACGGGCATCGACGTAGCCTCGGGGAAGTACGCGATGGTATTCACCTTCCGGGACGGGCTGATCGTCCACGCGAAGTTCTACCGGAGGCAGTCAGAGGCCCTCGAAGCGGTAAGGCTGCCGGCCGTGCGTCGGGCAGAAACGGACCGGCCCACCTGACAACCCTACGCCCGGTCGACGGGGCGTCATCACAAGACCACTCCGAAGGGTCGATACCGGTGTTCCACCATGCCGCCCACCCGGACGGCGCGTGGGCCCGCGCCGCCCTGAGGGGCCTGCTCGTGCGTGCTCAAGGCGTCGCGGCCGAGGACGGAGGGTGCGCGGGGGCGCGCGTCCTTCGTTGCCGATGTGAGCAGCGTCGCGCGAGGGCGTCAAAACGATCGCAACCGGGCCTGCGAGCTCCGTGACGGTCGGCGCGGCGTGCGACGCCGGAGATCAGGTCCCACGTCGGCGCTCGGGCTGGCAATGTGCGGCGAAGATCAGGCCGCCAGCTCAGCCATGCGCCGATCGCTTCGCTCGGCGTCGCGCTTGGCCCCCAGCCGCTCGAATGCCGCGCCGGCAGCGCGCAGCTCGAGCACGCCGGACTCGCGGTCCACGCGGGCAAGGTGGGCCTCGGCTAGGAGCTCCCGGGCCCGCGCCGCCTCGTACGGGGCCTCCACCCGCCGCCAAAGGCGGAGGGCCGAGGCGAGCCGGCTCGCCGCCTCGGCCGCGTCGCCGGTCGCGAGCTCGAGCCCTCCCCGGGCGTGCTCTGCGGCTGCGCCCAGCGCGGCTATGCCGTAGGTCTCGGCGGTCTCCTCGAGCTCCGCAACCCCGGAGCGGGCGGAGCCGTGGTCCCCGACGGCCAGCGCGATCTCGACCCGGGCCGGCAGCAGCCGCGAGCGGGCGAGGCTGTCGAGCGACGTGTCGGCGAGCGCGGTGTCGATCGACGCGAGCGCCGCCGGGGTGTCGGTGCGCGCGAGCCGCAGCAGCGACATCCCGGGCTGCGGGGCGAAGCCCAGCTCGTGCGCCCGCAGGAACGCCTCCTCGGCGCTGTCCAGGTCGCCCTGGCGCAGCCTGATCTCGCCGAGCTCGTAGGACGCGAGCCCGATGTGGGGCAGGTTGAACCCCTCCAGGTCCTCGACCGCGCCCAGCGCCTCCTGCTCCCCCTCCGCCCAGGCGCCCCGCATGAACAGGACTGCGGCCCGGTGCGTTCGACAGTCCCCCGGGAACCCACCCATGCCGTTCGTCGCCCGGCAGGTCTCCACGACGTCCGTCCACTCCCCCGCTCGCCGGTAGTCGTACCGCTCAACGCATGAGCCCAACATGCGGCAGTAGACGATCCCGGTCGCGAGCATCCCCAGCTCCCCCCCGGTCGCGCTCGCCATCGCCTCGTCGAGCAACCGCGTGCCCTCGGTTATCTCTCCCCGCCGCGTCAACACGAGCCCCTGGAACATGAGGCCGAGCGCCTGCAGGTCAGCGTCGTCGTGCCGGCGGCCGATCTCGTGCATCTCGAGCCCGCGCTCGTACACGGCGTCCCACTCGACGTTCGCCTCCGCGAACAGCGCCGAGACGAGCGCCAGATAGCCGTGCTCCGGCCCCTCAGCTTCCGCCTCGAGGATGCGTCTCGCCTTCCCGAACCAGCCCTCCGCGGCGGCCAGCTCGAGCCGGACCGCGTAGTGGATGACGAGCATGAGCCCGACGAACGCCGCACGGCGAGGGTGGCCCTCCCGTATGTGCTCCTGGTAGGCACGCTGATTCGCGGCGAACGACTCCTCGTGGCGGTCGGCCCAGAGCGCCGCCTCGGCGAGGCGCTCTAGGTCCTCGGCGCCGAGCTCGCCGGCGGAGTCGGCCGCGGACAGCAGCTCGACCGCCGTCTCCCAGTCCCTGCGAGCGAAGGCCTCCCCTCCCGCGCGCAGCGAATCGCCCGCGCGAGCCGCAAGACGAGCGCTCGCGGCGCCGAGCTCGTCCGCGGTTATCGCGCCGCGGCGAAAGGCCTCGCGGGCAAGCGTCACGCGTCGCCGCTCGCCGGTCTCGCCGATCCCGAACTTGTAGTAGAGGTTGATGAGGTGCTGCTTGACGGCGGCCTCCGTCACCACGAGTGCGGCGGCGATGTCCCGGACCGACGCGGGCTCGGTGAAGAGGTCACCCTCGAGCGCCGGGCGACATAGCGCCACAAGCACGTCACGTTCGCGACGGGTCAGGTCGGGCGGCTCCCCCGGGGGACGCTGTTTGGCCTGTTCGGGGGTCACGGTCTCCTCCGGATCCTAGGACCGCCCTACCAAAAGGAAAGGAAAGGCTCACCGCCGGGGCCATTACGCGGGACGCGACTGCGGCTTAGGTTCGACGCACGCAACTGGCCGAAGGAGGACCCCGATGGCAGCCACCCACACCACTCAGCAGTCCGGACGCCTGCAGGAGATCTACCGGCGCTCGCTCGAGCAGCCCGAGGAGTTCTGGGCCGAGGCGGCTGCGGAGATCGACTGGGACGAGCCGTGGGATCGGGTGCTCGACGACTCTCGGGCGCCGATCTGTCGCTGGTTCCCCGGCGGCCGTCTGAACACCTGTTACAACGCGCTCGATCGCCACGTGGAGGGGGGCCGGGCGGACCAGCCGGCGCTGATCTACGACTCGCCGGTCACGGATTCGAAGGCGAGCTTCACCTACCGCGAGCTACGCGACGCCGTGGCGCTGTTCGCCGGCGCCCTGAGGGCGCAGGGCGTCGGGCGCGGCGACCGCGTCGTCGTCTACATGCCGATGGTCCCGGAGGCGGCGATCGCCATGCTCGCCTGCGCCCGCATCGGGGCGATCCACTCGGTGGTCTTCGGCGGGTTCGCCGCGAACGAGCTGGCCGGCCGCATCGAGGACGCGGCCCCGAAGCTGGTCGTCTCGGCCTCGTGCGGGATCGAGCCGGGGCGCCTCGTCCCCTACAAGCCGCTGCTCGACGCGGCGATCGAGCTCGTCGAGAACAAGCCCGAGCGACTGCATCATCCTCCAGCGGCCGGAGCTCGAGGCCGCACTCGATCCCGGCCGCGACGTCGACTGGGAGACGGCGGTCGCGGGCGCCGAGCCCGCGGACTGCGTCCCGGTCGAGGCCACGGATCCGCTCTACATCCTCTACACGTCCGGCACCACCGGTCAGCCGAAGGGGATCGTCCGCGATACCGGCGGCCACGCCGTGGCACTAAAGTGGTCGATGAAGCACGTCTACGACGTCGACCCCGGCGAGGTTTTCTGGGCGGCCTCGGACGTCGGCTGGGTCGTGGGGCACTCGTACATCGTCTACGCGCCGCTCCTGCACGGCTGCACGACGGTGCTCTTCGAGGGCAAGCCCGTCGGAACCCCCGACCCCGGCGCCTTCTGGCGGGTCGTCGCCGAGCACGGGGTCACCACGATGTTCACGGCGCCCACGGCCTTTCGCGCCATTCGGCAGCAGGATCCCGAGGGCAACCACATTCGCCGCCACGACCTCTCCGCCTTCCGGGCGCTGTTCCTGGCCGGCGAGCGCTGCGACCCCGACACGCTCCGCTGGGCCGAGGAGCAGCTCGGCGTGCCGGTGATCGACCACTGGTGGCAGACCGAGACCGGCTGGCCGATCGTCGCCAACTCGCTCGGCATCGAGCGGCTCCCGGTGGTTCCCGGCTCACCTACCCACCCCGCCCCGGGGTGGGACCTCAGGGTGCTCGACACCAAGGGCAACGAGCTCCCGGCCGGTCGGACTGGGGCCCTGGCGGTCAAGCTCCCCTTGCCGCCCGGCTCGTCGCCGACGCTCTGGCAAGCCGAGGAGCGCTTCCGCCAGGCCTACCTCTCGGCCTATCCCGGCTACTACCAGACGGGCGACGCCGGCTACATCGACGAGGCGGGCTACGTCTTCGTCATGGGCCGGACGGGCGACATCATCAACGTCGCCGGCCACCGTCTCTCGACCGGGGCCATGGAGGAGGTCCTCGCCTCGCACCCCGATGTGGCCGAGTCCGCGGTGATCGGGGTCGCCGACGAGCTCAAGGGACAGCTGCCGGTCGCCTTCCTCGTGTTGAAGGCAGGCGCGGAGCGGCGCAACGGCGACGTCGTCGCGGAGGTCGTGAAGATGGTGCGCGACCAAATCGGTCCGGTCGCCTCGTTCAAGACCGCGACCGTGGTTGGCCGGGTGCCGAAGACCCGCTCCGGAAAGATCCTCCGCGCGACGATGCGCAAGATCGCCGACGGCGAGCGGTACAGGATCCCCGCCATGATCGACGACCCCACGATCCTCGAGGAGATGCGCGACGCGCTCGAGGCGTTGGGTTACCCCCGAATGGGAGACTCGCTCGCCGCCGCAGCGTGAGCCTGCCGCGAGCGAATCTCGGCGGGTAGTGGAGGAGCGAAAGCCCTGCGATGCAGGGGGCTTTCGCCGCTACTGCGTTCTGAACGACGGCAGCGCCGTGATCGTTTGGTTGCCGCTCTTCTCGCGCGCCAACACCTCGCCCCCTGTCTTGGTGCCGGGCTCGAGGAACTCCCCGGGAATGGTCGCGCTCGTGGCACTAGGCGGTAGGTACATGCTCAGCTCGCGATCGCCCTGGTTCACGATCACCTGGTAAGTGACGATCTTGACCCCGGCGGGTCGCGTGACGGGCTCCCAGGTCACCTTGAAGCCGTCCGGGCTGACGAGCGCGCCCTTCGTCGGGAACGTCACATTGGGCGCGCGGGGGACCACGAAAGACAGCCTGTCCGAGCCGACCAGCCTGCGGCCGTTGCCCGCCACTCCCCGGAAGCGGTAGCGGCCCTTCGGGAACCGCTCCTTGAACGTCCTGAACGGAACCTTCCTGAAGGACGGCTCGCTGGCCTCAAGGAACAGCTCGCTCAGCCCGAACGGTCGCCGCAGCCGGCCCCTGGCGTGCACATCGATGAGCACGTTCCCCTTGGTGTCGAGCAACGTGAACCGCTTCCAGTTCTCCGCGTCGGCGCCCAGCTGCAGGCCGGCGTCTCCGTCCGTGGCGTTGTACTCGATATAGAGATCGTGCTGCTCGAACCGGAGCGGCCTGCTCTTCGCCGCGTCGGCCGAAGGCTCGCCGCTGCGACCCCCGCCACTCGCAGCGGCGATCGCGCCGGCCGAAACCGCCGCGAACACGATCAAGAGCGCGATCACTCCAAGTCTGCGCCTCATCTCCAACCTCCCTCGCCGGGGCATCGACGAGCCGACGATAGTTCGGGCAAATGAGACCCCGATGAAGAGCGGCGTCGCGCTCAGGACCCACACGGAGCGGTGCTGCGGGAATCGTGTCAGGCGCGAGCCGAAGCGCGGCGCCCGGCTGGCTCCCCCCGTGTCCGTGCCGTGAGGTCGAGCAGCGGCGCGACCCTACCGTCGAGCGAGCAAGCCGGCCAACCGCCTGGGTAGTCGAAGCAGCGCTTGACGCAGCGGCATCCGGCCACTTCCACCGCGGCTGAGCCGCTCCAGCGAGCCCACGGTCTGGGGAGAAAAGCGATCCAGGTGGCTGGCCAGGGCGAGGAAGACCTGCGCCGTCGTCAGGGCGTCGCCGTCCGCCTCGTGCGGGCGGTGAACCGGCAGCCCAAGCGTCTGCGCCAGCGGCGTCAGACCGACTGGGGCGGTTGAGCCAGGGTCCCGCAGCCGGAAGAGCTCCGCAGCGAGGGCGGCGGTGTCGACGACCGGGTTGATCAGGCTGATGCCGTTCTCAGCGAGGGCTGCGCTGAGGAACCTCTGCTCGATGGACGCGACATGCGCCACCAGCACCCTGCCGGTCAGCGCCTCCAGTAAGCCGTCGAGTGCCTCGGCCAGGGGCGGCGCGTCGACCAGCTCTGCTCTCCGCAGGCCGTGTATGAGGATGGTGTCCCGGTTGGGCATGCGGCGAGGCCGTACGAGCTCGTACAGGGCGTCGTCGAGCCGCAGTCGTCCACGCGCGATCTGAAGAGCCGCGAACGAGATGATCTCGTCCGCACCCGGATCCAGTCCGGTCGTCTCGATGTCGACCACGGAGAAGTCGGCCTCACGCCAGGGAGTCGACGGGTCGGGCCGCGGCGTCTGCGCGTAGGCCTGGAAGGCTCGTCGGAAAGGCTGCAGGCTCGGGGACGCTATCCCTTCCAGAGCACCCCGGGCTGCAGCGCCTTCTGGGTGGCCGCGACGAGGCGAAACGCTTCGCGCAGATTCCGGCGCGTGAGCGTATCGAGCGCCTTCGGATCCACGTAGTCGTCGGGGGAGCTCCCCGCCTCAAGCTGCCGGACCTGGTGCTCCATCCTCAACTCCGTCATCAGCCGCCAGGCCTCCTCCAGCGTTGTCGCGTCAGATTCGGGCAAGACCCCCTCGGCTCCCGCAGCTTGCAGCCGCGAGACGGTGCTCGTGCTCGTGGCCCCGGCGGCGAGCCCCGCGTAACGGGCGATCCCGACGATCGGCAGCACGCCCCCCTGCTTGATGTCGAAGCTCCCGCGGTGCTCGCCGGATTGCTCGACGACGATGTCCCGAAGAAACCCGGTTGGGGGCTTGCTCGCCAGGGCGAGCCTCAGGAGGAGGCGGAGCAGGGTCGGCCGCTTTCGCGCGTCGCGCACGGCTGAGAACGCACCCAACTCCCCGCCTTGGCCGTCGCCGCTGCGTCCATCGAGCAGGATGGAGATCGCCATCAGGGCTTCATTCGTCCCGGCGTCGAGCCAGCTATGGATCGTCTCGCGCCACTCGCCCGCCGGATGGGCCATCACCGACCCGGCCGCGGTCATTCCGTGTGCGTCGGACTTGAAGCCCGTGGCCGCCAGTAGGTCGCCCACCTGTTCGGCCATCCGGTGCATGTACGTCGTGGCAGCGTCGCCTCCACCGTCCTCCCAGACCAACCCGGAGTCGAGGTCCGAGGAGGGTGCGGCCTCTCGCCGGCCGTGACTTCCAAGCCAGAGCCACGCAAACTCGGCCGGGGGCGGCCCGGCGGCCTGCTCGACGAGCTGGACCATCCGACGTACCAGCGCTTCGACTACCACGGAGATGATCGCGCCGAGCTGCTCGGCAGCCAGGCCCCCTTGATGCAGCGCGACCACCGTGGGCATCAGGCGCGCCCCCACATCGCGTAGCTCCTCGGCGCTCCCCGCTTCGGCGATCGCCCGGCGAAGCACGAACGACCTCCTCGCCTGAGCGGCCAGCAGATCGATGTCGGTGACGACGCCGAGCACCTCCTCCCTCGCCGAGAGGACCGGGACATGGCGGATGCCATGATCGAGCATCGCGAGCAGCACATCGGCGGCCGCCTGATCGGCGCGTACGGTGAAGACCGGGGTGGTCAGCACGTTGCGCACCGGAGTCTCGAGGGGCAGGCCCTTGGCGACGACCCGAGTGCGCAAGTCGTAGTCCGTCAGGATCCCGAGCTCACCCTTCTCGAGCTCCACCAACACCGAACTGCTCCCGCTCTCGGCCATGCGGAGTGCAGCCTGCTGCAGCGAGATACCGGGGTCGCAGATCACCGGCTGCTCGCGCGCCAGGGCGCCCGCAGGCTGCTGCGTAGGGTCGATCTCGCCGACGCGGGCCGTGGGAGCATCGCCCGGCCGCGGCAACGCTAACAGCGAGCGAGCCACGAAGCGGAGGCCCGCCGGACTACTCAGGAAGGGCACGACGACATCCGCGGCGAGCGCATAGCAGAGCGTGTCCTCCCGAGCTCGTGCCTCCCACCCGGTCGGCAGCCCGGAGAACATCCACGCCTGGCCGAGCATGTCGCCCTCCTCGAGCAGGTCCAGCACGCGGCCATGCTCGGCCAGCTCCACGGCTCCCTTACGAATGACCCGGATCTCGTCCGGAGGGGGCTCACCCTGCCTAAAGATGACCGTGCCCGCGGTGTGGAACTCGACCTTCGCGCGCTCCGCCAGCCGATCGAGTTCCGTTTCGTCGAGGGCGCCGAACGGCTCGTGGGCCTTCAGGAACTCTGCAACATCATGCATCCGAATGCCGCCTGCGAGTGGACCTCGTACGCGTCGAACGCTACGGGCGTCGGAGGTGGCGAGCAAGTGCTCATTTCGGCGCTAGGGAATGCCGGCGTCGTCGATGCGGCGCGCAATCGCTCCTGTGTCGGGACGACCGCTGCTCGCTCTACACGCCTCGCTGACGCGCGAGCTCGTCGAGCTCCTCGCTGAGGAGCGGAACCGGCGCAGCGGCTCGGCGACGTCGTCGAGGAGCCCAGCGTGCTGCGGTAGTGCTCGACCTTCTGGTCGAGCGGGTCCGCGGGGCGCCGTCGCACCTGTGCCTCGCCCTGGTCGGCGATGGCGCGCCGGAGCGTCTGCGCCGCTCCCACCTTGTCGGCGGCGAAGATCGCCTCTGCGTCGTAGCCGGCCTGTACGACCTGTCGCCGAAGGGCCGCTTCGTCTCGGCGAGCAGCGTCGGGATCAACGACACGTGTCGAGAAGTGACGCTTTTAGGCCGTGGTCCTGGAGTCCGACGAGGTCCAGCACGGCCTCGTCGGCCGCGCGTACCAGCTCGTGGATGCGGTCGAGCCGCTCGGTCGCCGGAACGAGCGAGATCCCGAATCGGATGGGTGCCCCGGCGCCGGCCGCAGCCATGGGCACGAACCTACGCTACGCCTCAGCGGACGCGGCCACCGGCCCTCGCGCGCGCGCGAAGTCCTGCGACCTCGTGAGCGCGAACGCGGCCAGCGCCCCGAGCAGCAGCGTGGCCGCGCCGACCAGCAGGATCTCGTTCAGGCCGGCGATGAAGGCCTCTTGCGCGGCGTCCGCCAGTCTCGTGGGCACCCCCCTGGTGCCGCCGGAGGCCACCGTGTCGGACAGCCCCGCGGGAGCGCCCGGGGCCAGTTCGGCCAGCTTCGTCTCGATCCGGTGCTGGAAGACCGCGCCCAGGGCCGCCACTCCAATGGCCACTCCGCCCAGCCGGCACGTGTTGCTGAAGCCTGATGCCATGCCGCTGCGGGCCGGCTCGACAACGCCGAGCGCCGTAGCGCCGATCGCCGGATTGGCGAGCCCGATGCCGGCGCCCGAGACGAGCAGCCCGGGGAGCAGGGTCGTCCAGCTCGAGTCCGTGTCGATCCCGTGCATCAGGAACAGGCCAAGCGAGACGAGCGTAAGTGCTCCGCCGAGCATCACACGTGGGGGCACGCGCTCCGGTAGCCGCCGGCTCGCGATCGGGATGAAGAAGACGAGCAAGGTGAGCGGCAGGAAGCGCAGGCCGGACTGGAGCGGCGAGTAGCCGAGCACGTCCTGGAGGTAGAACGAGAGGTAGAGCAGCATCGCGAACATCCCGGCGCCGATCGCCACCGTGGCGAGCGACACGCCCACGAACGCGGGCCGGCCGAACAGCGACAGGTCGAGCATGGGCCGTGGCTGGCTTCGCTCGATCGCGACGAAGAGGACGAGCAGCAGCACGGCGCCGGCGAGCGAGGCCAGGATCAAGCCGCTGCCCCAGCCCTCCGCGTTGCCGCGCAGCAGCCCGAACACGAGGAGGAACAGCGCCGCCGAGGAGGTGACGAGCCCCGCGAGGTCGATCCCGCGACCTTCCGGGTCGCTGTACTCGCGCATCCGCAGGACCGCGAGTGCCAGCGCCACCGCTCCGACGGGCACGTTGACGAAGAAGATCCACTCCCAACCGAGTCCCTCGGTCAATGCGCCGCCCACGAGCGGCCCGATGGCGACTGCTGCGCCCACGGTCGATCCCCAGGCGGCGATCGCGGTGCGGAACTCCGGACCGCGGAACTCCTGCGCGATCAGGGCCAGCGATGTGGCGAACATCGCGGCCCCGCCGACGCCCTGGAGCCCCCTCGCCAGGTCGAGCAGCGTGGCGGTGGGGGCGAGGCCGCACAACAGCGAGGAGACGGTGAAGATCACCACGCCGAGCCCGAACAAGAGCCGGCGGCCGAGCCGATCCGCGAGCGAGCCCGCGGTGAGCATCAGCGCCGAGAGCATGAGGGCGTAGGCGTCCACGACCCACTGGAGATGGGTCAGGCCCGCATTCAGGTCGCGCTGGATGCTGGGCAGGGCGACGTTCACGATCGTCACGTCGAGGAGCAACATGAACGTGGCCACGCAGACCGCCAGCAGCGTCCACCACTTGCGTTCCATTGGCCTCGACACTAGAGAACGTGATGCGCGGGCCGCACGGCCTGACCGCGGCGGCGGTCGGCTTCATCGGGGGCTGTGCGGATGCGCGGTCGCGCGCCGATCGCGGGCCAGGATCCGCGGGCTGTCGGCGATCAGTCCACGCCCACGCAGCCGCGCGAGGCCCTGAGCCGTCGACGAGAACGTGACGAGGTTGACCTTCCCCTCGTCGAGACTCAAGCGGAAGGAGCGGGCTTCGAGCGCGCGGGTGTGCCCATCGATCTCTACGTCGAAGCCGGCGTAGCCCGGATGCACCTCGACGGTCAGGGTGGCGTCGGCGCGGACCACGAGCGGCGGGGCGCTTCCGCCGTGCATGGCAAGTGGAGTGCAGACGAACGCGGGCGTGTCGGCGGCGAGCAGCGGACCGCCGGCCGCCATCGAGTACCCGCTCGAGCCGGCGGGGGTTGCCACCACCAGCCCGTCGCCGGCCAGACGCACATACAGCTCGTCATCGACCGCGAGCTCGACGATGACCTGGCCTGAACCGCGCCGGACCACGACGAAGTCATTGACGGCCCAGTCCTCCGTGCCGTCGGCGGCCCCTACGGTCAGCGCCGGAAGCGACCTTGTCATCCAGTCGTCGGCCCGCACGCGCTCCAGGGCGTTCGCCAGCTCGTCGGCTGAGACGGCGCTCAGCGCGCCGAGGCTGCCACAGGCCACGCCCAGCACGGGCGCGTTGCTAGGGGCCGCGGCACGCAGGGCCGAGAGCACCGTGCCGTCGCCACCCAAGGCAACGACGAGGTCGCCGGCCTCGAGCGTCCCGAGCGGGGCGACCTCCCGGCGCGCTCCCTCATCGACCGCGAGCTGGACGAGGTCCATCCCGTGCTGCATAGACCAACGCCTGAGCGTCGCCAGCGGCCCATCCAGGTCGCGGGTGGGATGAACGACAAGCGCGACGCGTCCCGGTCCCTTGTTGGCGATCACGGGGAGACCCTACGCTCACTGGTGTCTCGCGCGCCGCTCGTCGCCACACCGTGGCGGCTAGCCTCGGGCGTGTCGATTTCGCGGCCCGCCGTTCGTCGTTAGGGCGACCAGCCCCAACAAGGAGGAAGCGATGAGGTACATGCTCCTGATTCACTCGAGCGAGGCGGCGGCCGAGTTCGACGCCCTTCCCGAGGACCAGCAGAACGCCATCTTCGAGGAGTACATGGCGATCTCGCGCGAGCCCGGCATCGTCGACGGCAACCAGCTCCAGCCCACCGCCACGGCCACGACCGTGCGCGTCGAGAACGGCAACACGCTCACGACGGACGGCCCGTTTGCCGAGACCAAGGAGGCGCTCGGCGGCTACTACCTGTTCGACGCGGACGACCTCGACACCGCGATCGAGCTGGCATCCCGCATCCCGGCGGCGCGTATGGGCGGCGCGGTAGAGGTGCGCCCGGTCGTAGAGCGCTGAAGACCCGTTTCCAAGCCGAACGGCCCGGCCCCGCGCGAACCGGGCCGTTCCCGCTCGGGAGCGGTCCGCTACTACGGACGCGCGCCGAAGCGGTCGCTCCCGTCGTTGGCAGCAACCTCCGGCGAGGGCGCCTGCACGCTGCCCATGCCCTCTGCGTGGCCGCCGAAGTGATCCCGCTGCTGCGCGGCTGCCGCCGGCGCCGGCGAGCTCTGGCTGTCCGAGCCCGCGCCCCCGGCCGTCAGCAGCACGATCGCCAGCGTTGTTGCAGCGAGCGTCGCTGCTAGGACGAGCGCCACGAACGGGCGCGGGAGCCGGAAGCGGGTCAGTGAACCTGCTTGGGCGGTGTTCGGAATGGCGGACATTCGGCCTCCTTTGCTTGACGCCAGGAGGCTCGCTCAGCCGAGCTCGCGCCGCATCGGTGGAGATGCCTATGTTGCGCCGGAGCGCTACCGATCTTGGGCGCCGAGCCCGAGGCGTGCGGCCTCGGCGCCCGCCTCGCCGCGCGTTTGCACGCCGAGCTTGCGCAGCACCGCCGAGACGTGGTGGTCGACGGTCCTCCTCGACACGAACAGGCGCTCGGCGATCTCCTGGTTGCGAAGTCCCTCAGCGACCAGCTTGACCACCTCGACTTCGCGCGGAGTGAGGCCCGCCGGGTTCTCACGCGTCGCGGTACGCGGTCCGCGTGGCAGCCCCCGCGCTCCACGCTCGCGCAGGCGGCGCGCGACGATCGCCGCCGCGGGCGCAGCGCCCATCTCCTGCAGCTCGCGGAGTGACCGCCGCAGCCCCTCCTCGTCGTCGGCGTCGCCCAGCGCCAGCGCGCTCTCATACGGACAGCCCATCTCCGCCCACAGAGCAGCCGCCTCTGTCCAATCGCCCGAGGCCTGGAGCGCATAGGGGCGGGCGGCGCCCGGCGGGAGCTCCTCCTCGCTGCCGGCACGCCGCCGCCACCAGGCGAGCTCCCCGACCTCCCAGGCGGACCCCCGTCGAAGCGCGCGCTCGAGAGCTGGCTCGGTCGCCTCGATTGCCTCGCGGTGGCGACCCTCGAGCCATGCAGCCTCGGCCCTGGCCGCCGCCGCCGGGACGATCTGCTGGAGCTCCTCCGTCGGCTCCGCTTGCGAGAGCGCGGCGTCCAGGGGCGGCCAGGCCTCGGGCTCGCCGCGTCGCGCGCGGACCAGTCCCTGAACCACGCGAGCGAGCACCCGGGGGACGGGCGCGCTTCGTGGGTTGCGAAGCACCAGCCCGGCCGAATCCGCGGCCTCGGTCCAGCGACCCTGGTCGAGCTCCATGCGGGCGCGGCAGGCAAGCAGCAACAGACCCCAGTAGTCGAGACCCCGTTCCTCGCAGTAGTCGAGCCCCGCCTGCAGATGGCGCTCGGCGATGGCGTACGAACGCTGACGAGCGGGGAGCCAGGCAAGGTTCGCGAAGGCTCGGCCGACCTCGTCCTCGAGGCCTGCGCTCCTGGCGAGGTCGAGGCTTTGCTCGAGCTTCTCCCTCCCTCGTCGCTCCTCGCCGCGGGACTCCGCCGCCCCGACCGTCGTCAGCGCATAGACGAGGATCTCGGTGTCATCCAAACGCCGCGCCAAGTCGATCGCGCGCGTGCCCCAGTCGATCGCACCCTCAGCGTCCTCCCAGTTCAAGCAGCGCTGCGCGAGAGTGCCGTACGCCATCGCGAGCTCGCGCCCGGGCGGTCGCTGTTCGAGCAGCGCAACCGCCTCCCGGCAAGCGTCGGCGGCTTCCTGGGTTCGTCCCCCGAAGCCCAAGAGGCGTCCCAGGGCGCGAAGGGCATCTCCCTCCTTGCGGGCATCCCCGAGCTCCCGCCGGCAAGCCAGGGCCCTCTCCTGCGCCTCGATGGCGGCGTCGAGCTCGTCGCTCAGATAGCACTCGTAGGCGCGTGACTCGAGCAGCTCGGCGCGGCGTTCCGACGAGAGACCTTCACGGAAGCGCAGCGCCCGGGCAGCCTGAGCGGCGGCCTCGCGATGCGCCCCGAGCGACGAGGCGCGCGCCGCCGCCGCCGGCGCAAAGCGAATCACCGCCTCACCGTCCCCTGCCGCATCCGCGTGGTCGGCGAGCCGGACCGGGTCGGGAGCACCCGACGGTGGGTCGGCCAGCGCCCACAGGGCCGCGGCGTGGAGCGCGACGCGGCGGTTCGGGGCGAGCGTCTCCTCGACTGCGAGACGAGCGAGCTCGTGCCGAAACCTCGCCCCACCGGGATCGGCCGTGAGCATCCCGGAGCCCACGCATTCGTCGAGGGCGCCCGCCGCGTCACCGGCCATCGCCTCGACCAGCCACGGCTCCGCCTGCCCGGGGCAGACCGCGACCGCTTCCAGCAGCTGTCTGGCCGGAGAGCTCAGACGGAGGACCCGGGCGAGCACGGCGTCGCGGACCGTGGCGGGTATCCGCTCGCCGGCCGTGGCGAGCACCTCGGTCACGAAGAACGGGTTGCCCCCGGTCGTGCGGTAGAGCTCGACCGCATCGACCCCGTGGGGCTGCGCGAGTGCCGCGACCGCAGCCGGCGACAGCGGCTCGACCTTCAGCCGGTCGACCGTCGCGCGGGTGGCGAGCTCTCCCAGGACGAGCCGCAGCGCATGGTCGCGGTCGAGCTCGTCGTCGCGGTAGCTGGCGAGCACCAGCGCGGGAGTGGCTTCCACCCGGCGCGCCAGCAACCGCAGCACATCGAGCGTGGCCTCGTCGGCCCAGTGAACGTCCTCGA
>JBKPFJ010000218.1:0-2749 GCA_046728795.1 Actinomycetota bacterium
GTTGAACGGGTTGAGGCGGCCGCCCTTGCGGCGCAGCACGGCGAGCGACCGGTTGAGGTTCCAGCGCCAGCGGGCGATGAACATCGGGCTGCGGAGCACCGCCTGGGAGACGGCGTCCTGGACGCTGTGCGAGCGAAGGAAGGAGGGCACGTCCTCGAGCGGGAACGAGTGCTGGGGGCCGAGCGACAGCAGCACGGCGTCGTTGCTGGCGGCCGCCTGGAGCTCGAAGTCGAAGGTCAGGCAGAACTTCTTGCGCAGCCCGAGGCCGAGCGCCCGATTGACCCTGGCGCCCAACGGGGCGTGCACGATGAGCTGCATCCCACCGCTCTCGTCGAAGAACCGCTCGAACACGATGTCGTCGTGTGTGGGAAGCACGCCGCAGAGCGCGGCCCGCCCGGCGCGCAGATAGTCGACGACCAGGGCGGCGGCGACGGCGTCGACACCGGAGACCGCCAGCACGAAGTCCACGCCGGCCTCACGCCCCCCGGCGTCGAGCCGCTCCGCCACAGCGCTCCGCAGCCGGGAGACCTCCTCGGACAGCTCGTCGGTGCGCCCAGGGGCCTCGCCCAGCCAGAACGGGATCGTGGGGTGCTTGCCGGTGGCGTCGCGCACGCGCATGACGCCATTCGTCACCTGCACCACCTGCCACGGATGGGTGCCCAGGAGGAACACGTCGCCCTGGAAGGACTCGATGGCAAAGTCCTCGTTCACGGTGCCGACGAACACGTCGCCCGGCTCCATCAGCACCCGATAGTCGCCGGTCTCGGGGATCGCGCCGCCCGAGGTGAGAGAGGCCAGCCGGGCACCGCGCCGACCGCGGAGCCGCCCGTTCACCCGATCCCGATGGAGGTAGGCCATCCGCCGGCCGCGCCCCGTCTCGATGCCTGCCGCGACTAGATCGACGACCTCCTCGAACTCCGACCGGCTGATTCGCCGGTATGGCCAGGCCCGGGTGATCAGCTCGAACAGCTCGTCCTCCGCCACGCCGCCGTCGCCCCTCGCCGCCGCCTCGGCCACGATCTGCTGGGCGAGGATGTCCAGGGGCTGCTCGGGGGGATGGAGAGCGTCGAGGCGCCCCCGCCCGACGGCGGCCAGTAGCGCGACGCACTCGACCAGCTCGTCCCGGGTGGTCGGGTACATGATCCCCCGCGGTACACCGGCGCGCTGGTGGTTCGCGCGCCCCACCCGCTGGAGGAAGGTCGCGATGCTGTGCGGCGAGCCGATCTGGCACACCAGCTCGACCGGCCCAACGTCGATGCCGAGCTCGAGCGAGGCGGTGGCTACCAGGGCCCGCAGGTCGCCGGCCCGCAGGCGGTGCTCGACGCGCTGACGCCGCTCCCGCGAGAGCGATCCGTGATGGGCGGCCACCTGATCCTGCCCCAGCCGCTCCCCCAGCTGATGGGCCACGCGCTCCGACAGCTTCCTTGTATTGACGAATACCAACGTGGTTCGGTGATTTGCAACGTGGGCGGCGATGCGCTCGTAGATCTCGCCCCACTGATCGCCGGAGATCGCCGCCTCGAGCTCGCCGTCCGGTAGCTCGAGCGACAGGTCGAGGCGGCGCCGGTGGCCGCTGTCGACGACGGTTGGGAGTGGCCCGTCCCTTCCCACGAGGAGGCGGGCCGCGGTCTCGACCGGCCTCACCGTCGCCGAGAGGCCAACGCGGACGGGCGCCCGCTCGGTGACGGCCCGGAGCCGCTCGAGCGACAGGGTCAGGTGGGAGCCCCGCTTGTCCCGGGCCAGGGCGTGGATCTCGTCGACGATGACGGTGTCGACCGTCGCCAGGGTCGCCCGCGACCGCTCGGCGGTCAGGTAGAGGTACAGGGACTCCGGCGTCGTGACGAGGAGGTTCGGAGGCCGCCGGACCATCAGCTGCCGCTCCCACGACGTGGAATCACCGGTGCGCACGGCGACGCTTATGGGCGCCGGCTCCTGGCCGAGCTCACGAGCCACCTCGGCGATCTCGGCTAGAGGCTCTTCGAGGTTGGTGTGGACGTCGACGGCCAGGGCCTTCAGCGGGCTCAGGTAGACCACCCGAGTGACGCCCTCGATGGCCTCGCCGCGCTCATGTGCCTTGTAGTGGGCGTCGATGGCGGCGAGGAACCCGGCGAGGGTCTTGCCGGACCCGGTGGGGGCGCAGACCAGCGTGTGTTGGCCGGCGACGATTGCCGGCCAGCCCCCGGCCTGGGCCTCCGTCGGTCCGTCGGGGAACCGCCGCTCGAACCACACGCGCACCGCTGGATGGAACCGCTCGAGGATCGGGGGCGTGCCGGAGACGGTGGGCGTCGATGGCAGCGAGCTCAGGGACACGGGTGCACCACCTTACTGGTGGCCGCACGCGCTCCCACGGAGCCGTAGGCTGCCTCGGCCATGACGCCTCGCGAGCTCATGACGGAGTACCTCGCGGCCGCCAGGAGCGACGACTGGGAGACGGCGTTCGGGTACTTCGCCGAGGACATCGTCGTGCACATCCCCGGGCGATCCGCGTTCGCCGGCGACCGCGTGGGCAAGGCAGCCGCGGTCGGCTACATACAGGCGATCCGCGAGCACTATCGGCATGGCAACATCGAGCTCGAGTTGGTCGACATGCTCACCAGCGACGATCGGGTCGCGCTGCTCCTTCGGGAGCGCTTCCACGGCGACGGGTTGCCCGTGGAGATCCGGCGCGCCAACGTCTACCGGGTGCGCGGCGATCAGATCGTGGAGCTCTCGATCTTCGAGGCCGATCAGTACGCCGTGGACGAGCTCG
>JBKPFJ010000199.1:0-10223 GCA_046728795.1 Actinomycetota bacterium
GAGCGGCATCGAGACGGAACTCCGGTACGCCGTCGTCTACACGATCCGCGACGGCAAGATCATGAGAGGGCGGGAGTATTGGGAGCGCGCTCAAGCCCTCGAAGCCGCCGGGCTGCGGGACTAGGCGATGTCGCAGGAGAACGTCGAGGTCGTCGCGCGCGGTTACGAGCATTTCGGCGCCACCAGAGACTTTCGCGCCGAGACCGTTCATCCCGACTTCGTCTGGGACATGTCGAAGTTCAGGGACTGGCCCGAGCAGCAGACCTATCTCGGCCTCGCGGGGGTCCGCGAGTTCGTCGCCGAGTGGACCGGCGCCTGGGACGACTGGGAGCTCGGGGTCGAGGCTCTGCTCGATGCCGACGACAAGTTGTCGCCATCGTTCACCAGCGAGGACGCTCGAAGGCGACCGGCTTGGTGGTCGATATGGAGTTCGCCCAAGTGTGGACCGTGCGGCAGGGACAGCTGACTCGGATGGAGATGTATGCGGAGGTCGCCGAGGCCCTTGAAGCCGTGGGGCTACGGGACTGAGCTGCTTTCACCGCAGAATGTGCGGAGGCGGTACGGGGGGCGGTGACCGCCGCCGCTACCTCGACTTATCGTCAAGGACGAGTCCACTCCCGAGTGAAACTCAAGGTTGCGCCCGGCCTTCGCTGGGCTTCCCTTGAGCGTGGTAGTAGCGGCTCTGAACGTCGACGATGACCGGCATCTATGCGGGCCTCCGCGAGCACGCCTAGGCGCAACCCTTCGAGCAGAACCGGGGGAGGTGTCGCATGACGGCGTCGGCTGGTGCCGCTCACTCGCTCCCGGCCTCATCCCCACGTTCGTTCGGGGTCCTCCTGTTGTGCCTCCACGCAACAAGCGTCCCAAAACGGCGTGTCAACGAAAGAAGGGAGTTCCCGGCAGTACGTCCGCACCGTTTGCACCGTCCGCTTTGGCTTTCTAGAGCCGAATTCAGGCGGACGGTAGGCGGACGATGCGGACGGTGGGCGGACGGGGGCTCCGCTCAGATTCCGCTTGCTAGAGCCAAGGCGGACGGTGCAAACGGTGCGGACGGTCGCGCCGGATACTCCTGTCTCACGACGGTGCTAGTACGGCCCTTACATCGGCGGGTGCGCTGCAGTTGCGCTGCAGTCGGATGCCCGTGGGGGCGGTCCTGAGCGGTTCCCCAGCGGTCAAAGATCCGCTTTAGCGAGCGGAATCCCGCACCACGAGCGGGAGCCCGGAAGATCTACCAGATCTTCGAGGGCACGGCCCAGGTCCAGCGGCTCGTGATCTCGCGCATGCAGCGCCGCGCGTACCAAGATCGGCTGAAGCAGGCCGCCGAGCTGCTCGAGCCGCCGTCGAGCGCCGCCGCGGCCGCAGCGTAAGCGCCACAATCAGGGGCGGTGCCCTTCGCCCTCGAACCAGGGGCCGTCGCCTTCATCGCCCTGCTCGCGGGGCTCTACGTCCGCGCGGTGCGCGTGTTGCGGGTGCGCGGGTACCGCGTCCCGGCGGTCCAGCAGGCGGCGTGGTGGGTGGGAGTGGCGCTCACGGCCGCCGGCCTCACCGGGCCCGTCGACGCCCTGTCCGAGGACCTGGTGCTCGCCCACATGGGCCAGCACCTCCTGATCGCGGACCTCGCCGCGCCCTTCCTCCTGATCGGGATCCGCTCGCCCGTCTACGCCTTCCTTCTTCCGCGGCCGGCGCTCGTGACGCTCGCCCGGCGGAGGCGCCTGCGGCACGTCTTCCGGGTGCTGCGCCGACCGGTCGTGGCGATCCCCGTCTGGATCGTGATCCTGTACACGTGGCACTTCTCGTTCGCGTTCGACGCCGCTCTCGAGCACCCGCTGCTCCACGTCTTCCAGCACCTGTCGTTCGTGTTCGCCGCAGCGCTCGTCTGGTGGTGCGTTATCGAGCCCAAGCGGCGCCGGACGCCGGGAGACCTGTGGAAGGTGCCGTACCTGATCGGGGCGCGGCTGCCCGGCATGTTTCTGGGGATGGCCCTGATCCTCCTGACCTCGCCTGCCTACGCGGCCTACTACGGCGACCGCGCGCGCGACTACGACCTGTCCCCCATCACCGACCAGCAGATCGCCGGCGGGATGATGATGGGCCTGGACCTCGCCGTGATGCTCTTCTCGCTGGGCTTCTTCTTTTGGCGCTCGGCCGAGGAGCACGATAGGGCCGAGCGCGCCGCCGCGGCGACGGGATGAAGTGGGCGGCCGCGCTCCTCGCCGTAGCCGCGCTCGCGGGCTGCGGCGGTGGGTCGGACTCCAGCGCGATACAGCCCGGCCATCTCTCGGACGCCCACGTGATCCGGGGGTGGGTGGCCGCGCTCAACGTCGCCGACTACGTGAGCGCGGCTTCGTACTTCGCGCCCGACGCGCTGGTGCAGCAGCAGACCATCTACCGCCTGCACACCCGCTCCGAGGCGATCGCCTTCAACAGAAGCCTGCCGTGTAGGGGCAGGGTCACGAAGACCGTGGACGAGGGGCGCACCACGGTCGCCACCTTCTCGCTTCGTCCCGGCCCCTTCGCGAGCCCGGAGAACTGCGATCGGCCCGTCCGCGTGCGCTTCCGGATCGAGCACGGCAAGTTCAAGGAATGGCGCCAGCTGCCGCAGGGTCAGCCGGCGCCGGGCGACGTCGTGTAGCGGCCGGACGCCGGGCCGCCCGCGCCGAGGCCGCCGCGACTGAATGCGCACCTACGGCCCCCGGGCGGCGCGGATCTGCTCGCGCTCCGCGAGGCGATAGTCGCGCCGCAGCTGGGCCTCGCGGGCGCGGCGCTCCTCGTCCGGCGTCTCGACTGCCACCGGCGGAACCGGCGCGGGGTTGCCGTCGTCGTCGAGCGCGACCATCGTCAGGTAGGCGGTCGAGGTGTGCTCCACGTGGCCCGTACGCACGTCCTCCGACTCCACGCGCACGCCCACCTCCATGGACGTTCGCCAGGCGGCGTTCACGCTCGCCTTGACGGTCACGAGGTTGCCGACGAAGACCGGATTGAGGAAGGTCAACCGGTCCATCCCCGCGGTGACCACCCGACGGCCCGAGTGGCGGACCGCGGCGATCCCGGCCACCTCGTCGCACAGCTGCATGATCGCGCCACCGTGGACGTTGCCCGCCGTGTTGGCGTCGCCGATGCCCATCCAGTGCGTCAGCTCCGAGCGCGAGGCGGAGGGCGGTCTGGCGTCCACGCCGGGGCAGGCTAGTCTACGAGCGAGCCATCCCACGCAAGGAGGAAGCGTCCATGCCAGGCCTCGCCGGGCGCATGTCAACGGTCATCAAGTCGAAGATCTCGAGAATGCTCGACCGGGCCGAGGACCCGGGCGAGACGCTCGACTACGGCTACCAGAAGCAGGTCGAGCTGCTGCAGAACGTGAAGAAGGGGATCGCCGACGTGGTGACCTCGAAGAAGCGCCTGCAGATGCAGTCCCAGAAGCTCGAGCAGCAGGTGGTGAAGCTCGACACCCAGGCGCGCCAGGCGCTCTCGCAGAACCGCGAGGACCTGGCCCGCGCGGCCCTCGAGCGCAAGACGGTGATCCAGACCGAACTCCAGTCGCTCGACCAGCAGGTGAAGGAGCTCGAGGGCCAGCAGGAGCAGCTCACCGAGAACGAGCTCAAGCTGCGCCAGAAGGTCGAGGCCTTCCGCACCAAGAAGGAGGTCATCAAGGCGCAGTACTCGGCGGCCGAGGCCCAGGTCAAGATCGGCGAGGCCGCACACGGGGTCGGCGAGCAGATGGCCGACGTCGGCCTGGCAATCCAGCGCGCGGAGGACAAGACCGAGCAGATGCGGGCCCGCGCAGGCGCGGTCGAGGAGCTCGAGGCCGCGGGCACCTTCGAGGATCTGACCCAGCTGGGCTCCGGCCAGGATCAGATCGATCGCGAGCTGGCGCAGCTGGGCACCGCGGGCCAGGTGGACGACGAGCTGGCGAAGATGAAGGCGGAGCTGGGCACGGGCTCCGGCGGCGGCGATGCCAAGCAGCTCGGGGAGGGCGGCCAGTGATCGTGCGGATCTCGGGCGAGGGCCAGTTCAACCTCCCCGACGAGGACGCCGGTCGCCTGAACGAGCTCGACAACCGCGCCGTGAGCGCGGTCGAGTCGGGCGACGAGACGGGCTTCCGCGAGCTGTGGAATCAGATGCTCGAGCTGGTGGCGGCGGACGGCAACGCCCTCGACGACGACGAGCTCGTGGAGTCCGACGTGATCCTCCCGCCACGCGACATCTCATTCGCGGAGGCCCAGGCGGAGTTCACGGGCGAGGGCCTGGTCCCGGACTAGCCGAGCTGGACTGGGCTCGCCGGTGCGGGGATCGGAGCCGGATCCGTCGCCCTCACCCTCCGCCGAGGCCGAGGGCTCCGTCGCCGCGCTCTGGCGCTACCCGGTGAAGTCGATGCTCGGGGAGGAGTTGAACGCCTCCGAGGTCACGGAACGCGGCCTCGTCGGGGATCGTCGGTTCGCGGTCGTCGACGCCTATACGGGCACGGTCGCGGGCGCGAAGAACCCGCGCAAGTGGGGGAACTTCTTCGACTTTCGCGCCTCCTATGTCGAGCCCCCGCGGAGCCGCTCCGGGCTGCCCCCCGTGCGCGTGACCCTCCCCGATGGCACGGTCGTGACGAGCGACCGGGCGGATCTGGCGCAGGCCCTCTCCAGGGCACTCGGCCGCGACGTGGCGTTCGCCGAGGCGCATGGAGAGTCGGCGGGCGCGACCGCCGAGGAGTACTGGCCCGATATGGGCGGTCTCGAGCACCGGAACACCGTGACCGAGTGGGAGCTGCCGCGCGGGACCTTTTTCGACGCGGCGGTCGTCCACGTCCTCACGACGGCGACCATCGACCGCCTGCGCGCGCTCTACCCGGAGGGACGATTCGAGGCTCGGCGCTTTCGGCCGAACATCGTCGTCTCGACTGAACCGGATGCGCAGGGCTTCGTGGAGAACGGCTGGGTCGGCCGAACGGTCGCGATTGGCGACGAGGTCCGCTTGCGGATCACAGGCCCATGTTCCCGGTGCGTGATGACGACGCTGCCGCAGGGCGACCTACCGAAGGATCCCGGCATCCTCCGGGCGGCGGCCGAGCACAACCAGGCGAACGTCGGGGTCTATGCCGACGTGATCGCGGGCGGCACGATCCGGCGCGGCGACGCCGTCACGCTCGCGTCCTAGTCCGGGACCGGGATCGAGGCGGGCCTCCCGTTCCTGAACAGGGTCGCGAGCAGGATCACCACGGGCCGATCGCCGTTGTTCGCGCCGAAGTGAACGACCCGCGGCCGCTCGATCACCCACTCGCCCGCGTGCACCTTGCCGGTGTGCCCGGCCCGCACGCGGCGCACGATCCTCGGGTCCTCGTCGGCCGGCCCGCGATAGACGTTCACCATGCCGGTGCGCACCGTGTATGTCAGGGTGCCCCTCCGGACGTAGGCGATCTGGGTCCCGGGATGGCGGTGGAGCCCAAGCCTCGTGTGCGCGGGGATCGCCGCCCGCGAGAGACCCAGCGTCCGCCCCTTTGCCCCGGCGGGGTTGACGGCCTGCGCCAGGGCAGTGCGGGTGGCCTGCGCGGCCCCCTGGTGGGCCACGCCCGCGGCGTAGCTCGCGGCTGCGGCGACGGACAGAAGCGCGGCGCCGGCTAGCACCGCGAGGCGCGAGCGGGACAGCATGGCGAGCCTCCTTGCGGTCTCGGGGCGGGTCGCGCCCAACCCTAGCCGCGCCCCCACCGATGCGAACGCCGCGAGCGAGAGATCAGGGAGGGCTCGCGCGCACCGCGGTCCCATACGCACAGAGCTCACCCCCGACCATCGACTTCAACCCGGCACCCACCTACGAGCCCACGTTGCGGGAGCGGACCGTGAGTCCGAAGACTTCCCACCACCTCGTCGATCCGATAGCCCGGCCGGTCTTTCATCGTGCCGATGATCACCGCGGTCCTTTCGTCGTCCGGCGACGCACCGAGGTGAGGCGCTACAGAGGGATCTCCCAGAGCGGGAACCAGCGCGTCGTGTCCTCCTCGATGGGGAGGTCGGCGCCGACCTGGGCCTTCAGCCGCAGCTCGCGCTCGGTGTCACGCGCCTTCTCGCCCGGCGCCGGCACGAACGGGTAGAAGGCGCCGCGCTTGAAGTTGTAGATGAAGTAGAGGCGCTTGGACTTCTCCTCGAAGGGGAAGACGCAGGCGAGCAGGCGGTCGCCGTAGCCGCCGCCCTGGAGCTGGGAGGAGACCGTGTTGAGCGACACCACGAGGTCCTCGAAGTCCTGGTCCCGCAGCACTATCCAGCGGAAGCCGAACTCGTCGTCCGCCGTCTCGATCTTCGTCTCGGTCTCCTCGGCGGCGCTCCGCAGCAACTCCTCCGTGTCCTTCACAATCGAGTCGAAGTCGGCGGTGGCGATCGGCTGGAAGACGATCCCCGCGGAGCCGGTGGGCGTGATGCCGAGCCCGGTCTCGAGCGAGACGTAGGCGGTCGACATCGCGAACAGGCGGTCGGTCGCCGGGCCCTTCAGCTTGCGCCGCCCGCCGAGCAGCGTGTCGAGGAAGCCCACGCCTGCCTAGACGGCCGTGCCCTGAAGCTGTGCCTCGAGCTGCATCAGCCGCTCGATCCGCTTCTCCATTGGCGGATGCGTGGCGAACAGCGTCTGGACCGCGCCCCTGATGCTCGTGGGCACGATGAAGAAGGCGTTCATCCGCTCGGCCTGACGCAGGTCCTGGGTGGGGACGGCCGCCATCGCGCCCGAGATCTTCTGAAGCGCTGACGCGAGCGCGCTGGGGCGCCCCGTGATGAGCGCCGCTCCGCGGTCCGCCGCGAACTCGCGATAACGGGAGAGCGCGAGCGTCAGGAAGAAGGAGAGGAAGTAGACGAGCGTCGAGACGAGCAGGATCACGAGGATGCCCGGCCCCTCGTCGTCGTCACCGCCGCCGAAGAAGAACCCGAACTGCATGATCATCGCCGCCACGCTGGCGAAGAAGCTGGCGTCGGTCATGATCAGCACGTCGCGGTTCTTCACGTGCGTGAGCTCGTGCGCCATCACGCCCTCGAGCTCGGATGGCGAGAGCACGCTCATGATCCCGGTGGTGGCGCACACGGTGGCCTTCTTCTGGGAGCGTCCCATGGCGAAGGCGTTCGGTACATGCGTGTCCGCGATCGCGATTCGCGGCTTCGGTAGGTCGGCCTGGATGCAAAGGCGCTCGATCATCGCGTGGAACCCGGGCGCCTCCTCCGGGGAGACCTCCTTGGCACCCATCGCCGCGAGCCCGATCTTGTCCGACAGGAAGAGCTGTCCGATGGACAGGGCCGCCATCACGATCACCACCGTGATCAGCCCCGCGCCGGCGGCCAGCAGCACCCCGATCAGGACGACATACGCCAGCCCGAGCAGGAAGAGTGTGAGGAGCATGCGGGCCTGAAGGCCGGGATCGCGTTTGAAAGCAGCCCTGGGATCAGCCATGCAGCGAAATATAGAGAGCGGCCTGCTGTGCTAGGGTGCCGCCGTCCGGTGCGCTGAATTCCCCTGCATAACGAGGGGAAACGGGGGACCCATAGGCCGACCGGCCAGGGGCGAATCGTCGCCTCGAGCGCGTCGTAGCGCGGCACTCCGCGCGAGCCCGACAGCTAACTCCGTAAGCGCGATTCCGGGCCGACGGCGATGAAGCGAGCGTTCTGGGTCTCCATAACCCTGGGCCTGATGGCCTTCGTCCTGCTGCCGCTTCCGGGTGGGGCGAAGCCGCTCCAGGAGCGCATCCAGGAGAAGCGCGCGCAGGTCGAGGGGGTGAAGCGTCGGGAGGGCGTCCTCACCACCACGATCTCCTCGTACAACAACCGGATCGAGGCGCTCCAGGGCCAGATCGCCGCCACGCAGCACCAGCTCGGCGTCGTGGAACGCGACCTCGACGCGAAGCGCGCCGAGCTCGTCCGGGTACGCGACCGGCTGGAGGTCGCCCGGGACCGGCTCGAGCGGGTCCGCAGCGAGCTCGCCACCGCCCGCGAGGTGCTGGCCGCGCGACTCGTCGAGATCTACAAGTCGGACGCGCCCGACGCCCTGACCGTCGTGCTCGAGGCCGACGGCTTCGCCGACCTGCTCGAGCGGACCGAGTACCTGGACCGCATCTCGGACCAGGACCGCACGACCGTGGACCGCGTGAGGATCCTGAAGGCCCAGGTGCAGCGCCAGACGGAACGGCTGGCGGCGCTCGAGCGCCGGGCCCAGGTGGCCGCCGAGGCGATCCTGCAGCGCCGCGACCAGATCGCGGGCGCGCGTGATCAGCTCGTCGCGTCGCGCTCCGACCTTCGCGGGGCGCGCAACGACAGGGCTGCCGCGCTGCGCAGCGTGCGCAGCCGTCACGCGCAGATCCAGGAGGATCTCGACGCGCTCGAGGCCGAGCAGGCCCGCGTGCAGGCGGCGCTCCGGGGAGCGAGCGGCGGGGTCGCCGCCCCCATCCGGTCCGGTTCCGGCCAGCTGATCTGGCCGGTCAACGGCCCGATCACGGGGGTGTTCGGCGAGGCCCGCCCGGGCCACATGCACGCCGGTGTCGACATCTCCGCGCCGACCGGCACGCCGATCCGCGCCGCCGACTCCGGTCGCGTGGCGCTGATGGGCTGGGTCGGCGGGTACGGCAACTACACCTGCATTCAGCACACCGCGAGCATGTCCACCTGCTACGGGCACCAGTCCCGCTTCGGCACCTCTAACGGGGCCTCGGTGCGACAGGGTCAGGTGATCGGCTACGTCGGTAGCACCGGGAACTCGACGGGCTCGCACCTCCACTTCGAGGTGCGGTTGGGCGGTTCGCCGGTGAACCCGATGGGGTACCTCTAGCCGGGCGTTTAGCGGCGGCGGCGGAAGCGGAAGCGCTTCGCGGCGCAGTTGAAGTTGCCGTCGCAGAAGACAGCCGAGAGCACGTTGCGGCGGCGGCCCTTGAGGCGCACCGACCGGCGGAACGGCCGGCGGCGGGGGCGCACTACGAAGCGAAACGTGCGGCCGCCGTTCCGTGAGACGAGCAGCGCGTAGCGCACGTGGCCCGCCTTGTGGTCGCCGCTCCGGGTGCGGTCGCGCGAGCGCAGCAGGCGGACGGAGACACGCGCCGGGCCGCGGCGCCTCGCGCGGGCCCTCGGCTTCGGGGGCGTCACGTCGTAGACCCGGGCCTCCTGGACAGCGCCCGCCCCGTCGACGACGCCCCAGCCCGTGAACTGGTTCCAGCCGGTGCCGTGGAAGGTCTGCCGGGCGCTTCGCTGGAGAACGTCCGCCACCTGGTCTGAGTTGAGGCGGCGCTCGACCTGCCAGGCGAGCGCGGCGATCCCCGACACGATCGGCGTGGCGAAGCTCGTGCCCTCCGCGTACGCGTAGCGGCCGTCCTTCCCCCTGTTGAACACCCTCGATTGGTTGTCCGGGTCGTCCCAGAACGTGCCCGGGCCGCGGGGGATAGTCGAGAACACCCCGTGTGCCGGATCGCTTGGGTCCTCGGCGGCCCCCGGCGCCCCCAGGCTCACGAAGCGGTTGTGGGTCGAGAAGAAGGCGGGGGCGCCGGTGGGCGTGACCGCCGCGACGGAGAGCCCGAGTCCGACGCCTCCGTCCACGCCACCGAGCTGGGCGGCGGGGAACTCGAGGGGGTTGCCCTGGTCGCCGTGATTGCCCGAGGCCGCGACCGGCAGGACGTTCGCGAAATAAGCGAGGTTGAAGGCGCGGGCCTGAGTCGGGCTGAAGCCGCCCCCGGCGAGGCTCAGGTTGACGATGTCCGCGCCGCTGCCGAGGGCCGCCACGATCCCGTTGATCACCGCGGCGAGGCTGAAGGCCCCGTTCTCGGAACCGCGGATCGGGAGCACGCGGGTGCGACCGGCCACTCCCTTCGTGCCGATGCTGTTGCCGTCCACCGCGGAGACCAAGCCGGCCACGAAGGTCCCGTGGCCGAGGAAGTCCCGCACGTCCGCGCTGCCATCGCGCGAGTCGATCCCGGGAACAAGGTTGGCGGCGAGGTCCGGGTGGGTCTCGTCCGCGCCGGTGTCGATCACCGCGACCAGCCGCGCCGAGCCGCCGCCGGCCGCGGCGATGGCGGGCCCGGCGTTCACGGCGCCGTAGGCCCATGTGTACGGCCTGCCGATGTCCGGGTCGACGGCGTCGAAGGGCTCCGCGCTCACCCCCCGCGGGTGGCCCGGCGCCACTTGGCCCACCCGGGGGTCGCCCCGCAGCGCCGCGACGAGGCGCGCCGGCGACGGCGCGCGGCCGGCGAGGGCGCCGAGCGCGTCGATCAGGCGGGGCCGCAGCCCGAG
>JBKPFJ010000020.1:0-5826 GCA_046728795.1 Actinomycetota bacterium
GGGCGCCCTCGGGCGCCCCTTCCGCGTTTCGTAGCCTCCACCGCCCATGTGGTGGAAGGACGCCGTCGTCTACCAGATCTACCCACGCTCGTTCCAGGACTCGGACGGCGACGGGGTGGGTGACCTCCGCGGGATCGCCGCGCGCCTCGACCATCTCATCGAGCTTGGGGTGGACGCCCTGTGGCTGTCGCCGATCTACCCTTCCCCGCTTGCCGACTTCGGCTACGACGTCTCCGACTACACGGCCATCGACCACGTCTTCGGAGGCTTCGAGGACTTCGACCACCTCGTCGCCGAGGCCCACGCCCGCGACCTGCGGGTGCTGATGGACCTGGTCCCCTGCCACACCTCGATCGAGCACCCGTGGTTCCGCGAGCACCCGGACTGGTACATCTGGACGGACCGGCCGAACAACTGGCTCTCGACCTTCGGGGGGTCGGCCTGGGCGGCGCGCGACGGGCGCTACTACCTGCACTCGTTCTACCCCGAGCAGCCCGACCTCGACTGGCGCAACCCCGAGGTCGTGGAGGCGATGCAGGGGGTGCTCCGCTTCTGGCTCGAGCGCGGCACCGACGGCTACCGGATCGACGCCATCGACCGGCTGCTGAAGGATCCAGAGCTGCGCGACGATCCGCCCGCCAGCGAGCCGTTCGGGCTGCCGCTGCGCGAGGACGAGGGCAGGCTGGCGCTGTCGCGCTCGCGCAACGCGCCGGACACGCCGGAGGCGCTGGCGAGCATCCGCGAGGCATGCGGCGACGCGTTCCTCGTGGGCGAGGTCTACCTGCCGAGCGTGAAGTGGCAGCCCTACCTCGAGCAGCTCGACGCCGCCTTCGCCTTCGAGCTGCTCCACTCGCCGTGGGACGCGGGGCTCCTGCGGCGGGCGATCGAGGGCGCCGTGGCCACCGGCGGCCCGGCGTGGGTGATGTCGAACCACGACTTCGGGCGGCTGCCGAGCCGCTTCGGCCGCGAGAACGAGCGCTCGGCGGCGATGCTGCTGCTTACCCTGCCCGGGCCGGCCTTCCTCTACCAGGGCGACGAGATCGGCCTCGGCGCGGGGCCGGGCGCGCGGCCACCGCGCGACCGGGCCGGCCGCGACGCCTACCGCCACCCCATGCAGTGGGAGCCCGAGCCGCTCGGCGGCTTCACCACGGGCGAGCCCTGGCTTCCGCTGGTGGACCCGGAGACGCGCAGCGTCGCGGCCCAGCGCGAGGACCCCGGCTCCATGCTGTCGCTGGTGCGGCGGTTGATCGCGCTGAGGGCGGAGCTCGCCGACGGCTTTCGCGTGCTCGTGGCGGCGGACGGCGTGATCGCCTACGCCCGCGGCGAGCACGTCGTGGCCGTGAATGCGGCGGCCGAGCCGCGCCCCGCGCCGGCCGCCGGAGAGGTCCTCGTCGAGACCGAGCCGGGCGCGCTGCGCCGGGGCGAGCTGGCCGCGCACACCGGGGTGGTGCGGCTGGGTTAGAGAAGGCGCGCCGAGGGTATCTCTGGGGCGGAGGAGGGGAGATTGCCAGGAGTTAAGAGCCGGCTCGCCTCGATCACGGGACTCGCGCTAGTCGCGTCGCTCACCGCGCTGGGCTGCGGGGGCGGCGGTGGTGGGGGCGGCACGCCGACGCTCAACTGGTATGTCTTCAAGGAGCCGGGCGGCGCCTACGACAAGGCGGTTGCCGAGTGCAACCAGCAGGCGAACGGCCGCTACGAGATCAAGTACCAGGCGCTGCCCACGGACGCCAACCAGCAGCGCGAGCTGCTCGTCCGGCGCCTCGCCGCCAAGGACTCGAGCGTGGACCTGGCCGGCATGGACGTGATCTGGACCGCAGAGTTCGCGGGGGCGGGCTGGATCAAGCCGTGGACCGGGGCCAACCGGGCCGTAGCCATGAAGGACAAGCTCGCGGGCCCCCTGAAGACGGTCGAGTACAAGGGCCAGATCTGGGCCCTCCCCTTCACGAGCAACACGCAGCTGCTCTGGTACCGCAAGGACGAGGTGCCGAACCCGGGCGAGGACGCGACCTGGGACCAGATCATCAACACGGCGATCCAGAAGGGCAAGGCGATCGAGGAGCAGGGCAAGCAGTACGAGGGGCTCACGGTTTGGGTGAACGCGCTGGTGGCGGGCGGCGGCACCCCGCTCGTGAGCCAGGCCGGCAAGGTCACGGCGACCGACGCCTCGATCAGGAAGGCCGCCGAGATCATGAAGAGGCTCGCCACCACGAAGGCGGCCCCGGCCGGGCTCAACACCAACACCGAGAACGAGGCTCGGCTCGGCTTCGAGGCCGAGCGCTCGGTCTACCAGCTGAACTACACCTTCATCTGGCCGAGCGCCGCGGCGATCAAGGGCTTCCAGGACAAGATCGGCTGGGCGCGCTACCCGCGCACCGTGGCGGACAAGCCGAGCCGCCCCCCGCTCGGTGGGATCAATATCGGCGTCGGCGCCTACACGAAGCACGCGGGGCTCGCCTACGCGGCCGCGCGCTGCCTCGCCAGCGACAAGCACCAGGCGATCGCGTCGGAGCTGGGCGGACTGCCGCCGACGACGCAGGCCGTTTACAACGATCCGAAGGTGAAGAAGGCCTTCCCCTTCGCGGACGAGTTGCGCAAGTCGATCGAGACCGCCGCGCCGCGCCCCGTCACAGCCGCCTATGCCGACATCTCGCTGGCGATCCAGAAGACGTTCCACCCGCCCGGCGACATCAACCCGGACGACGTGGTAAGCAAGCTCAAGGACCGCCTCGACAAGGCGGCGGAAGGGAAGATCTTCTGATGGAGGCAGCGACGGCTCCCAGCCCGGTCGAGGCTCCTCCGCGCCCGCGCGTGACCGAGCGCGCCCGCGAGGAGCGCAAGCTCGCCTGGATGCTGTGCGCGCCGGCGGTGATCGTGATGCTCCTGGTGACGGGCTTCCCGATCGGCTACGCGATCTACCTCTCGCTGCTGAGGAACGACCTGCGCTTCCCCGACGAGAAGGAGTTCGTCGGGCTCTCGAACTACGGTGACGTGCTCACCTCGACCACGTGGTGGTCGGACGTCTGGACCACGTTCCTCATCACCTTCTTCTCGGTCGGGATCGAGCTGATCCTCGGCATGGCGATCGCGCTCGTCATGCACCGGGCGATCTTCGGCCGGGGCCCGGTGCGTGCGGCGATCCTGATCCCGTACGGGATCGTGACGGTGGTCGCCGCCTTCGCCTGGCGCTACGCCTTCGACCCGGCGAGCGGCTTCGTCCAGGGCCTTCCGCTCATCTCCGACACCGCCGCGCCGCTCACCCAGCGCAGCGGATCGCTGATCGTGATCATCCTGACGGAGGTCTGGAAGACGACGCCCTTCATGGCCCTGCTGCTGCTGGCGGGGCTTGCGCTCGTCCCCGACGAGCTTCACGAGGCGGCGAAGGTGGACGGCGCGAACGTCTGGCAGCGCTTCGTCCGCATCACGCTGCCGCTGATGAAGCCGGCCATCCTCGTGGCGCTGCTCTTCCGCACGCTCGACGCTTTCCGGATCTTCGACACGGTCTTCATCCAGACCGCGGGGGCGAACGGGACCGAGACGGTGTCGCTCTTGAGCTACAACGTCCTGATCAACCGCGTGAACATCGGGCTCGGGTCGGCCGTGTCGGTGCTCATCTTCATCTTCGTGCTGCTGATCGCGTTCGTCTTCGTCAAGGGCCTGGGTACGAGCACCGCGCAGCAGAGGGGGGAGGTGTAGTCGTGCAGCACAGCCCGCGCCAGATCAGCTTCTGGCTCCTCGCCATAGTCCTGGTTCTCTTCTACGCGCTGGTCCCCGTCGTCTGGATGATCTCGCTGTCACTCAAGCCGGCGGAGACGCTCAGCACAGAGCGGGGTTTCTTCTACGGCATCTTCCACCCCGACTTCGCCAACTACGACGCGATCTTCTCGGGCTCGCTCTTCACCAGGCCGCTCGTGAACTCGCTCGTCGTGGCGGGCGTCTCCACGCTGATCGCAATCGCGCTCGCCGCGATGGCCGCCTACGCGCTGTCGCGGCTCGAGTTCCGCGGCAAGACGTTGATCCTCTCGACCGCCCTCGCGGTGGCCATGTTCCCGCCGATCTCGATCGTCGGCTCCCTGTTCGACATCTGGCGCGACATCGGCCTCTACGACACGTTGCCGGGCCTGATCATCCCGTACATGACCTTCACGCTGCCGCTGGCGATCTACGTGCTGTCGGCGTTCTTCCGCGAGATCCCGTGGGAGCTCGAGCAGGCGGCGCAGGTGGACGGCGCCACGCCGTTCCAGGCCTTCCGGAAGGTGATCGTGCCGCTCGCCGCGCCGGGGGTGTTCACAGCGGCGATACTAGTGTTCATCTTCGCCTGGAACGACTTCATCTTCGCCAACGTTCTGACTTCGACCAACAACGCCCGCACCGTGCCGCCCGCGCTCGCCTTCTTCACGGGCGAGTCGCAGTTCGAGCAGCCCATCGGGGCGATCTCGGCGGCGGCGGTGGTCGTCACGGTCCCCATCGTGATCATGGTCCTGATCTTCCAGCGCCGTATCGTGGCCGGGCTAACGGCCGGCGCAGTCAAGGGGTGAGCTAGCTATGGCCGACATCGCACTCGAGAACGTCACGAAGCGCTACGCGGACGGCTACGAGGCCGTGCGGGACATGAGCCTCCAGATCCACGACGGCGAGTTCGTCATCCTCGTGGGGCCCTCCGGCTGCGGCAAGTCCACCGCGCTGCGCATGGTGGCCGGGCTCGAGGACATCACCGAGGGCGAGCTGAAGATCGGCGGCGATGTGGTCAACCAGAAGGCCCCCAAGGATCGCGACGTCGCCATGGTGTTCCAGAACTACGCGCTCTACCCGCACATGACCGTGCGCGACAACATGGGCTTCGCGCTCAAGCTGAAGCGCACGGACAAGGAGGAGGTCAACCGCAAGGTCGAGGAGGCGGCTCGCATCCTCGACCTGATGCAGCACCTCGACCGGAAGCCGTCGCAGCTGTCGGGCGGCCAGCGCCAGCGCGTGGCGATGGGCCGCGCGATCGTGCGCGACCCGGCGGCCTTCCTGATGGACGAGCCGCTCTCGAACCTCGATGCCAAGCTGCGCGTGCAGATGCGCACGGAGGTGTCGCGCATCCAGCAGCGCCTCGGCACGACAACGATCTACGTCACCCACGACCAGACCGAGGCCATGACGCTCGGCGATCGGGTGGCGGTGATGCGCACCGGCATGCTCCAGCAGGTGGGCACCCCGATGGACCTCTACAACAACCCGCTGAACCTGTTCGTGGCGGGCTTCATCGGCTCGCCGGCAATGAACTTCATGCCGGCCACCGTCGAGGGCGACACCGTCCGGTTGCCGATCGGCGACGTGCGCCTCCCGCAGGGGCTGCGCGAGCGCCTCGGTCGCGTCGACGGCGGCCGGACCCTGATCGCCGGCGTCCGGCCCGAGGACTTCGAGGACGTCGCGCTCGTGGGCGAGGCGCGTGACCGCGGCAGGACCTTCCGGGCCCAGATCGAGGTGCTGGAGTCGATGGGCTCCGAGCTGTACGCGCACTTCTCGGTCTCCACCGACCAGCAGATCGAGTCCCAGGAGCTCCAGGAGCTGGCCGAGGACGCGGGCGCCGGCGAGGTGCCCTCGAGCGGCGAGGAGGGCCGCATCGTGGCGCGCCTCGACGCCGCCTCGAAGGCCCGCGAGGGCGAGGAGAGCGAGCTCTGGGTGGACGCGACCAAGATCCACCTGTTCGATCCCGACGACGGCCGCAACCTGACGACCGAGCAGAAGGGCCCCGCCGCCACCGGCGGCGGCCAGGGCCCGCTGGGCCGCGAGCCCGACCGCTCGGAGGACCGGCCCGAGCCGGGCGCGGCCGCGGGCCGCACC